>CAKPDO010000034.1 GCA_934148985.1 uncultured Clostridia bacterium | reverse complement strand
ATAACAGAAACAGAGGAAAGATTAAGTACCAGAATAACAGAAACAGAGGAGAAATTAAATGCAAGGATAACAGAAACAGAGGAAAGATTAAATAGCAGAATAACAGAAACAGAGGAGAAATTAAATGCAAGAATAACACAAACAGAAAATAGATTAAGTTTAAAAATCGAAAAGACAGAAAAAAATTTAAGTAATAAAATTTTTGAGAATGCAAAAGATACAGCAGAAATTTTTACTGATATATTTAAAGAAATTGAGAAAGTCGAAAATAATTATTAATAGAAGTAGTAAAAAATAAACGAAAGTGGTATAATAACCAAAAAACAAAAGGAGGAAATTATTTTGAACGAAAATCAAAGAAAAGAGTTACTAAACGAAAAAAAGTCTGGATGGCTAGAAACAGATAGCGAAAAATTTGGAAGAATATTTGAATTTTGCAATGGATACATGGAATTTCTAAACCGCTCAAAGACGGAAAGAGAATTTACAGCAAATGCAAGAAGATTAGCAGAAGAAAATGGGTTTAAAGACGTGAACAAGGTAGAAAACTTAAAAGCAGGAGATAGAGTATACTTTGTAAATAGAGAAAAAAGTATATATTTTGCAGTAATTGGAGAACAAAAATTAGAAAATGGATTGCATATAATAGGAGCACATATAGATTCTCCAAGGCTTGACCTAAAACCAAATCCATTATATGAGGATGGTGAGTTTGCATATTTTAATACACATTATTATGGTGGAATAAAAAAATATCAATGGACAACTATTCCATTAAGTATACATGGGGTTTTAATAAAGGCAAATGGTGAAAAAATAACAGTAAATATTGGGGAGGATGAAAATGACCCAATTTTTACAATAACAGATTTATTACCACATTTAGCAAAAGACCAAGAGGCTAAAAGACTTAGGGAAGCAATAGAGGGAGAAAATTTAGATTTATTGGTTGGAAGTATACCAATAATAGATGATGAAGCAAAGCAAAAGGTAAAATTAAATGTTTTAAAAATATTAAATGAAAAATATGGAATAACAGAAAAAGATTTTGTAAGCTCTGAGCTTGAATTAGTTCCAGCATTTAAAGCTCGTTCATTAGGATTTGATTATGGAATGGTAGCAGCATATGGCCAAGATGATAAAGTATGTAGCTATACAGCTTTAAAGGCTTTGATGGAAATAGAAAGACCTCAAAAAACTTCAATTTGTATATTATCAGATAAAGAAGAAATTGGAAGTATGGGAAATACAGGTATGGAATCTCATGTATTTGATTATTTTGTATCTGAACTATTAAATAAAACAGGTGAAAATAGACCCAATATGCTTGAAAAAGTATTTTGTTATTCTAAAATGCTATCATCAGATGTTGATGCAGGATTTGACCCATTATATGCTTCTGTTTCTGACAGAGATAACAGTGGATATTTAGCAAAAGGAATAACTTTAAATAAATATACAGGTTCGAGAGGAAAAGCAGGAGCTTCTGATGCTAATGCAGAATTTGTCGCATGGGTAAGAAATTTATTTGAATCAAATGATATAAAATATCAGGTTGCAGAACTCGGAAAAGTTGATGTAGGAGGAGGAGGAACAATAGCTTACATTTTGGCAAATAAGGGTGTAGATGTAATAGATTGCGGTGTTCCAGTTCTTTCAATGCATGCTCCATATGAGGTGACAAGTAAATTTGATATTTATGAGGCATATAGAGGATATAAGGCTTTTTGGAATAAAGATTAATTAAAAAATGTGAAATAGATAAAATCGGAATTTATTGTGGATAAAGATATATTAATAAAAAACATTACTAACTTTAAATTAGTAATGTTTTTTTATTCAATAATATAAAATATTATGGTGAGCCAGAAGGGAATCGAACCCCCGACACCAGGCTTAGAAGGCCTGTGCTCTATCCAACTGAGCTACTGACCCATATCAATTCAACAGAAATATAATAACATAAAAATTAAGTGTTGTCAATAAAAAAATACAAAAAAGTAGAAAATTTGCAATGTAAAACTATTCAGCATAAACATCTGTAAAAATTGGGTCCGAAAAAAAATCTACTAATGTTATATTAAATCCCTCACAAATATGTAACATCGTGTCCATTCTTAAATGCTTAGTATCATTTTTCATAAAATCAGATATTGTTGGTAATGATATTCCAGCAGCATTAGCTAAGGTTCCTAGTTTCATATTATTTTCTTTTAACAATTGACGAATTCTTTTTCTTGTTGCGTCTGAAAGTTGCATAATATCACCTCTTTTCCTAAAAAATTATATAATAAGAGGAGGCACAAAAGTATAAGGAAAAGCTTAAATTTATAAAAAAATAAGTTTTTCCTTATATTGGTATTGCAAATTGTACTAATATGTGATATAACTCTTACTAAGAAATTCCTTAATAAAATTAGACAATATGTTCATCTTTTAAATTATTTAAAAAATCAGATAAAAATTCTTCTACGGGCACACCAAAGATAACAGACAAACCAAATAATTCATAATCTTTTAAAATGCGATTTCCTGTTTCTAATTTATGAAGTGATGGCTTAGAAATATCAATACCTATAAGAGCTAATTTAGTTGATAATTCAGATAAAGACAAATTATTTTTTAAACGTAATTCTTTAATTTTATTTCCTGTAACATTTAAGTGTTCATTATATTTACTAGATTGATACATTGTATTCGTTCCTTTTCTATAAATTTTTTTTATTTATATTGTAAACAATTATTTTAACTATTCGTATCCACTGGCGATACAAAAATAAGACAAAATTATTGACAAACATTTGGATTGTCGGTATAATAAAAATATATCGTATCCACTGGCGATATGAACAACACAAAAGAGAGGAATGTGATAATATGAAGAAAAATAAAGGTATAACGCTAATTGCTTTGGTAGTGACTATAATTGTTTTGTTAATATTAGCGGGAATAAGTATAAATATGTTAACAGGACAAAATGGAATTTTAAATATGACAAGTAGGGCGAATGAGAAAACATTGTTTGCTCAACAAAAAGAAAAAAATATATTAAATAATTATGAAGAACAAATTTCTGATTATGTAGGAATTGACTGGGAAGAAGCTAAAGCAACTGCAAAAGCACCCAAAGAACAGAATGAGGAAAGAAATAACGGAGTTATAGGAATTGGAACAGACGGAAAAGTAGTAAATATGGATTTGTGGAAGTATATTTTGTTGGTAGATGGAACGTATTGTTTAAATGATATTAAGAGTTTAAATGAAACTTGGGTAGCAGGATATAAAGGAAAGGTAATAAATGGCCAAATTGAAGGCAGTGTACCAACATATATTAGCAGTGATGAGGGAAAAAACTGGAGTGAGGTAAGTTCGATGTTTATGACATTTTACAATTTAGAAGCTCTTACAAATGCCCCGGATTTGCCATATACTCTTAAGAAAGGTGAGTACACTTTCTTCAATTCTAAAGGATTAAAAAAGATTGGAAATTTACCGTCAAAAGTAGAATCATTAGAAGGATTCTTCTATGGATGTGAATCAATAAATGAAATTCCGACCTTACCGAATAATGTTGTAGATTTGACAAGTACATTTTTTAATTGTAAAAATCTTATTAATAGTCCAATTATTCCAAAAAGTGTAAGGAATATGCATACAACGTTTGCTGGATGTTCAAAATTAGTTAATGCTCCAAGTATTCCAAGTGGAGTAGAAAACATGGCTCAAACTTTTTCAGATTGCACGGCTTTAAAAACGGCACCACAAATTATTCCAGAAACAGTAACTAATTTAAATAGAACTTTTCAAAATTGTTCAAATTTAACTGGTACAATCAGTATTAATGCCAATGTAACAGGTATTATGATTTCAGGAGAGGAAACAGATTATCAACATATTTTTTATAATGCAGTTACTAATGAAGGATGTAGAGTTCAGTTGACAGGAGCATGTAGCATATTACAAAATATAATTGATTCAAGTGAAAACAATAATATTTCTTTACTTGTTTTATAATATGAAGTAGATAGCAATAAGGTAATGTACAATATGAAATATAAATTTGATTAACTAAAAAAGATACTAGGTAAACTATAACTGAGTATCTTTTTTAGCGTTACTGGCCCTAACCATCTCTCAAACTTTATTGTGAACATTCTGTGAAAACCATTTACAACCCAACCCATAAATGATAATATACCATTGTTAAATCAAAGAAAAAAGAATAAGGAGGAACCACCGTGATTGAGGTAAAAAATGTCACAAAAAAATACGGAAGCTTTGTAGCCGTAGACGATATCAGCTTCACTATAAATGACGGAGAAGTTGTAGGATTTCTAGGACCAAATGGAGCAGGAAAAAGTACAACAATGAACATGATAACAGGGTATATTGAACAAACAGAAGGAAGCATTATAGTAGATGGCTTTGATACAATAAAAAAATCAAAAAAAGCAAAGAAAGAAATTGGGTATATGCCAGAGGGAGTACCATTATATACAGATTTAACAGTAAAAGAATTTGTAACATACATGGCAGAATTAAGAAAAGTAGACAAAAAAATTAAAAAGGAAAATGTACAAAAGGTACTAAAGGAAACAGGGCTAGACCAAATGCAAAACAAATTAATAAAAAACTTATCAAGAGGACAAAAACAAAGAGTAAGTTTAGCGGGAACACTAGTTGCTGACCCAAAAATATTAATACTAGACGAACCAACAGTAGGTTTGGACCCAAAACAAATTACGGAAATTAGAAGTTTAATAAAAAATCTAGGGAAAAAACATACAGTAATATTAAGTTCACATATTTTATCAGAAGTAAGCCAAATATGTGATAGGGTTATAATAATAAATAAAGGAAAAATTGTTGCAGTAGATACACCCGAAAATCTAGAAAAGAAAGTATCGGATAACAATGTTGTTTATGTAACAGTAGAAGATAAGGAAAACAAAATAGCAGAAATAAAAGGAAAAATAGCAGGAATAAAGGAAATAAAATTAATTAAAGAAAATGAAGATAAAACAAAGCAATATGAAATAACTGGAGAAAATGATGTTAATTTAAACAAAACAATATTTAATGAATTTGCAAAAGAAAACATAACAATAGTAGAAATGAAAAAAGCAGAAGCAACTCTTGAAGATGCATTTATGAAAATAATAAAAGAAGGAGGAGATAAATAATGGGGGCAGTAATAAAAAAAGAACTAAAAAATTACTTCTTATCTCCAATAGGATATGTAGTAATAGGAATATTTTTACTAGCATTTAGTAGTTTCTTTTATTTAACTACAATAGGACAATCAAGTATAGATCTAACATATTTATTTTACTATACAGCATTATATGGATTAATGTTTATAGTTCCACTTCTTACAATGTGGACATTTTCTGGAGAAAGAAAATCAGGAACAGACCAACTTTTATTAACATCACCTATTAGTATGTTAGGAGTTGTTATTGCAAAATTCTTATCAGCATTTCTTTTAATAGTAATACCAGTTGTATGTACATTAATGTATTTTGGAATTTTATGTTTCTTTGAAATGCCAGATGTACCAATATATTTAACAACAATATTAGGATTTTTACTACTTTCAATGACATACGTATCACTTGGAATACTTGCTTCGAGCCTTACAGAATCACCAATAATTGCGGGAATAGTAACTTTTGCATTTGTATTTGCCGCAACATGGGTTCCATATTTAGTAGATAGTTTATCAAATTTATCACTAATGGACCAATTTATAAACTTTTTATATGGACAAATAAATATTGGTTCGGTTACATTATTTGTAACAATTACAATAGCTTGTATTTTAATTACAATGATAATTATGCAAAGAAGAAAAAGTGTGAAATAGGAAAGGAGTAAGAAAATTGAAAGAGAAAGAAGAAAAAAAGCCAGAAAAGAATAAACTAGCAGTAAATAAAGAAAAGTTAGGAACAAGATTTATAAATACAATAAAAAAGAGATGGCTTATTAGCGGAACAAATACATTACTTTTAATTGCAATACTTATTGCAGTAGTAATATTAATAAATTCAGCAGTACAATCACTTGAATTAACACCAATAGATTGTACATCAAACAAAGAATATACATTAACAAATGAGAGTAAAGAAAGAGTTGCTAATATACAAAGTGACGTAAATGTGTATTTTGTTGGATATGACGATTCATCAACACAAGTAAGTTTAGCAAGACAATACAATAAAGCAAATGACAAAATAAAAATAGAAGTAATAGATACGAATGAAAGAACAGATATTGCTTCGAAATATAATGTTACAAATGATAGTAAAGCAATAATAATCGAAAATGGTGAAAAATCAAAAACATTATATTCAGATGATTTATATACTTATGATAGTAGCTATCAAACAATAGACTTAGCAGAAGAAAAAATAACATCATCTATTTTAAATGTTACATCTGATAAAATTGCCAATGTATATTTCTTGTCAGGATATTCAGATTATTCTCTTGAATATTCAGGAGGAATGTATTATTTATCCTCTTATTTGAAAGATGAGGTATTAAATTACCAAACATTAGATATATTAATTAAAGGGGCAATTCCAGATGATTGTGATACATTAGTTATAACAACACCAAATAAAGACTTTGATGAATTAACAACAAATGAAATTACAAAATATATAAATAATGGCGGAAAGATTTTATGGTTAAATTCAAACTATGCGGAAGCAAAGGATTTACCAAATGTTAATAAAATATTGGCTCTATATGGAGTAAATCCATTTAGTGCTGGATATGTATATGAAACAGATAATAGTAGAACAGCTTTAGGTTATGCAAGTTGTATAGTGGAAGACTTAGGATCAACAGATATAGCTAAAAAATTAACAGATGTTGTTATGCTAAATGCTACAAAAATAAATATTAATGAAGATGGATTAGAGGATTTAGGAGTAACAAAACAAGATATAATAACTACATCAAGTACATCATATTTTAGGGCTAATGTATCAAATACATCAAGTTCACAAGATGGTGATGAACAAGGAGGATTTACACTTGGAGCAATATTTACTAAAAAAATATCAAATGAAGATGAAGATAGTGAAAATTCAGTTGAATCAACACTTGTAATATTTGGAGATAATAATTTTGTATCTGATGTACAAATAGTAAGCCAAGTAAATCCTATGATATTTCTAGCAAATAATAAAGACCTTATGCTTAACTCAATTGCGTATTTAACAGACAACAATGAAGATATAACAATAAGGAAAGATTATACAAAATCAAGTGATTTTATGCCAACTGATGAACAAAAACAAAATATAGTTAGAATAATATTTACAGTTCCAATTGCAATAATCTTTTTTGGATTTGTTGTTTGGCAAATAAGAAGAAGAAAAAAATAAATCATAAAATAAAAACCTTCGTATATAATAATACGGGGGTTTTTATGGTTATATTTGCAATAATAGGGGCAATAATTCGGTGCTGGATTTGCATCTGGCCAAGAAATATATTTATTTTTTTATAGATTTGGAATAAATGGATTTTTAGGAATAGTAGTGTGTAATATAATTATGGCAATTACAATATATAAAACACTAAAAATAATTTATGATAAAAATGTAGAAAACTATAAAGAATTTTTAAATATTATTTTTGATGGAAAAATATATTTAAGTAATATTATTAATAATATTATAAATGTTTTTTTATGTGTAACTTTTTTTATAATGATTTCAGGATTTGGAGCATATTTAGCACAATCGTTTAATTTTAATAAAATACTTGGAAGTGGTATTTTAGCAATACTTTCTTTTTTTATCTTAAAAAACAAAAATGGTGGATTCGCAAAAATTAATGAAATAATAATTCCTATATTAATTTTATTTGTATTAATTATTGGAATAAAAAATATAGAATTTATAAGTGAAAATAAATCAAATATTTTGATAAATAAAAGTGCATTCTGGATTTTACAAGCAATTTTGTATGCAAGCTATAATTTGATTTTAACTGAGCCTGTGTTAATTAGCTTGAAAAAATATATACAAAGCCAAAAGCAAATTTTATTTATTTCAATCGGTGTATGTATTATAATGATTTTACTTGCTGGGGTAGAGTTTTTATTGCTTATGAATGTTGATGTTGATTTCAAAAGTTTAGATATGCCACTTGTATATGTTGTGGAAAATAAATTTTCTAAGTTAAAATTAATATATGGTGCTATAATATTAATTGCAATATTTACAACAGCAATATCTGTCGGAAATAGTTTTTTAAGTAATGTGTATCAAAAAAGTAAAAATTATCCACAAATTGTGCTTATATTGTGTATAACTAGTGTAATTATATCTCCAATTGGTTTTTCGAAATTAGTAGAAAGGTTATTTCCTTTGTTTGGTTTTTTGGGGATTGTTCAGGTTTTAAAAATTGGGATGTTTCCATTGAAGAAAAAATAAATATATGTAAATTTTTGCTTCGTTTTTACAGTGGAAAATATTGCTATTTTTCTATCTATTTGATAAAATGAGAAAAAACACAAAGGAGTGTAAGAATGGATAAAGAAGAAGAAAAAATCATAAGAGAACTAAATATTAGAAAAATAGTAATGATTATAATTATAGGAATAATAGCAGTGGCTGTAATTGGAATATTTTCCCTTTATATAGCTGAAGAAGATTTTAGAAAATGGGTAGACATTAGTATTTTAAGAAAAGATGTAACATCAGAAAATGTTGCAACAATTGACTTAAATGTAGACAAAAACAATCAAATATATTGTTACAATAAATACATATGTATATTAAATGAGAAAAATCTAAAATTATATAATCAAACAGGGGAAAATATTACAGACATATCTGTAGATATAAATACAGCCATTTTTTCTTCAAATGATAAATATTTAGCAATAGCGGAAAAAAATGGACAAGAATTTTGTGTAATAACAGATAAAACATATTCATGGAGACAAAAAGTAGATGGAGAAATTTTGCAAGTAAATATAAATAAAAATGGATATGTAGCACTAATTACAACAGATACCACATATAAATCTATTATAACAGTATATGACCAAGATGGTAAACAGGTAATGAGAAACTTTTTGGGTTCATCAAGAGTAACAGATATAACAATATCAAACGATAATAAATTTGTAGCATATGCGGAATTAGATACTTCAGGGACTTTAATAAAATCTAGTGTAAAAATAATATCAATAGAAAAAGCACAGGCAAAATCAGAAGATTTTATAGTTTATGAAAAAGAAGCTGATATATCGAAAATGATTATAAAAGTACAGTATCAAGAAAAGAATAATTTGATTTGTGTTTATGATGATTCTATAAATATAATAAAAGATTATAAAGAAAGTGAAATGCTAAAAAATACTGATGAAATAACATTTGTATCTGGAAATTTGAATAATGGTATAGCATGTATAAAAGAAAAAAGAAATGGAATATTTGATTATAGTTCTACATTGGAAATTATAAATTCATCAAATAATCAGGAATATACATATAATTTTGACGAGATAGCAAAAGAAATGTATACATACGGAAACATTATCGGGGTGAATATTGGAACAGAAATATATTTTGTAAATACAAATGGAATGTTAATAAAAAAATATACATCAAACCAAGAAATTACGAATGTTGTCATGTCAAATAATTTAGCAATAGTAATATATAAAGATAGAATAGAAATAATAAATTTGTAGAGGTGGATTTAAATGGGTATATTAATTGATATTGTAATTATTTTAATACTTATATTAAATATAATAAGTGGATATAAGAAAGGCCTTGTAAATGTTATATTTAATGTATTTGCTTTTTTTGCGGCTATAGTTATAACATTTATTTTATATAAACCAATTTCGAATATGATTATAGAAAATACAAATATTAGAGAAACAATTAAATTGAAAATAATAGATAGTCAAATTGGTGATAATACAAATGAAAATCAAGAAAATAAAGAATCAGACAATAAAGTTACAAAATATATAGAAGATGCTGTTCAAAATGCAGCAGATGAAACAAAATCTAAAGTTAAAGAAACACTAGCGGAAAATATATCATTAAAAGCGATAGAAATATTAACATGGATAGTTGTTTTTATTATAACAAGAACGGTTTTACTACTTTTGAAATTTTTCGCAGATGGAGTAGCTAATTTGCCAATTATAAAGCAACTTAATGGAATAGGGGGAATCGTTTACGGTACGGCAAAAGGTTTAATAATAGTATATTTAATATTAACAATATTATTCTTTGTTGTTTCAGCAAATAGTAATGGAGAAATTGCAAATGCAATAGATAATTCAAGTGTAACAAAATTTTTGTATGATAACAATATTATTGTAAACTATTGCCTTTTAGGCAAAAATTTGCTATAATTTGGCATATAGTTTTTAATTTAAATGGAAAAGAGTGGAAAATAAAATCAAATGAGTAAAAAAATAAAAGAAAATATGAAAAACAAAAAGACGAAGAAAAGAGTAAAAGTGTTAAGAATTATAGGAGTATTGCTATTAATAATTATGTTATTTTGTGCCGGATTTGTTGGATATAGCACATATAAAAATGGCTGGGGAGTAAAAGGAATGATACAGACAGCAATGGGACAAGATGAAGAAAAGTTAGCTGATTTAGATCCAATAACAGTATTAATAATGGGAGTGAGTGAAGATATAACATCCAAACTAACAGATACAATCATTGTTGCATCATATAACCCAAAAACACAAAAGGCAACACTTTTATCAATACCAAGAGATACATTTGTTGGAAAAAATAAAAATATGGCAACACCAAGTAACAAAATAAATGCTTTATACCAAACAAATCCTATAAAAACATTAGAGGCTGTAAATAAAATAACAGGATTAGACATAAAACATTATGTAGTAATAAGCAACAATGCACTTGTAGAATTAGTAAATGAGATAGGCGGAGTAGAATTTGATGTTCCTATAAATATGAATTATGATGATAGTTCACAAAATTTAGCAATACATTTAAAAAAAGGTGTTCAAAAGCTAAATGGAGTGCAAGCAGAAGGCTTAGTAAGGTTTAGAAAAAATAATGATGGAACAACATATCCACCAGAGTATGGCGACAATGATTTAGGAAGAATGAGAACACAAAGGGCATTTATAACAGAGCTTGCAAAACAAACATTGCAATTAAAAAATATAACAAAAATTGGAAATTTTTTTGATATTGTTAAGAAAAATGTAACAACTAATTTTAACAATTGGTCAGTAATAAAAGATTACATTGCATATGCTGTTGATTTTGATACAGAAAATATACAAACAGCAACATTACCAGGAGAAGCTGGGTATTATAATAAATATTCTTTTTTCATATATGATCAAAAGAAAACTGACAAATTAGTAAAAGAACTATTTGAAGAACAAAATGGAGTAATAGAAGAAGAAAATCAAACCTACAATACAACTTCAAATGAAACTGTAAGTAGCCCAAATAGTGAAAATTCTAAAATAAAAATAGAATTGTTAAATGGAAGTGGGGACAAAACTTTGTTAACTAAAGCAACCAAAGAACTAAAAGAAAAAGGCTATAATGTTTATAAAACGGGAACAAATGAAAATGTTGTTTCAAGAACTGTAATAATGAATAAAACAGCTGTAAAAAGTGTAATTACAGAAGATATAAAAGAAGTTTTAGGTGTAGGTGATATCCAAAGTAGTATATCAAGTTCAAGCACAGTAGATATAAGGATAATAATAGGAAAAGATTATAAATAAAATAGAAGGGATTTAATTCCCTTCTAAATTTATAAAGATTTTTTATTTTTTTTATGTATTAAAATAAAAATTAATACTACAATTAATATAATAATTAGTATAAACGCAAGTGCGATGTAAAGCATAATTAAAGTCGTGTCATTTTTTTCAATGTCTGATGCAGCAATTAAATCTGATGAATATGTAATACCATATGATGTATAAGAAACAGTACCCAAAACAGTGCCTTTAGCAATAGGAGCTGAAATATTAGACTTTAGTGTTACAACAGGAGTAGGAAGAGCATCACTATTTCCAATTAGGCCAGATAGAGCATCTTTAGATATTAAGTCTAAATTATTAGCATTTTTCGAACCATTTTTTATTTCTATATTTTTAACAGTGTCATTTTCTTTTACAAAAGTTTTTATTGAATAATTTGAATATCCATAATTAAATAAATTAATGGAATCTTCATATCTTGAACTTTCGATGTTATTTATAGGATTTGCACCTAGAACCACACAAATCAAAATAAGATTATTTTTTAAACATGATGAAATCAAACAATTTTTAGCTTGTCTTGTGTAACCTGTTTTTATTCCGATACAATCTTCCATATAATACTTAGAAGTAGGATTTATTAAGTCATTTGTATTTTTATAATTTCTTACGCCAAATTTATTTGTAGCATTAATTGTACATGTTTTTTGAGATACTATATTTCTAAATACAGAGTTTGTCATGCAATATCTTGCAATTAAAGCTAAATCATGTGCTGTTGAGTAGTGATTATCATCATGAATTCCACTAGGGTTTGTAAAATTAGTATTTTTACATCCAATTTCTGAAGCTTTCTCGTTCATGAGATTGGCAAATTCTTGAATAGAACCAGAAATATGCTCAGCTAAAACATATCCGGCGTCATTTGCGGAATGCACAAGAAAAACTGTTAATAAATCTTTAACACTGATTTGTTCTCCCTCTGAAAGATAAGCAGAAGAATATCCCTCGGGAATAGCCGAAACTGAAGATTTTGAAACGGTTACAATTTCATTTAAATTACATTTTTCAATAGCAATTATTGCTGTCAAAATCTTAGTTGTACTTGCAGGATACATTTTATCTTCTGAATTTTTAGAATATAGAACAGTGCCAGTTTTGAAATCAATCAAAATTGCAGAGTCTGAATATACACTTGGTTCATCATTATCATTAGAACCATAAACAATAGTTGAATTGACTAAGCAAACAACTATAATCAAAATTTTTAATACTTTAATAAAATACTTTTTCATAAGCTCTCCATTTTTTCAATAATATTTATAAATAATATAATATATAACAAAAATTTGCAATAATTTTAACAAAAAAGGAGTAAAAAATGTTCGAAAATTTAAATAAAAAACAAAAAACGATAATATTGATAATTGCAATAATCGTTGCAATTGGAATGATTTATTTTATATACAATAAAAATCAAATTAGAAGTGATATAGATTTAGAAAGCGAAATTTTAATTTCAAATACATCGGAAAATAAAACAAATGTAGAATTACAAGAAGATTTAGTTATAATTCATATAACAGGAAGTGTAAAAAATCCAGGGATTGTAAAATTAAAAGATGGAAGCCGAATAGAAGATGCAATTGAAGCAGCTGGAGGACTTACGGAAAATGCAGATATTACAAATGTAAATCTCGCATATGTTTTGGATGATGGAGTAAAGATTAGAATTCCAAGTATTACAGATGAAAAAAATGGCGATGAACAGATTTTAGAAGAGGAAAGTGGGGAAAATATAATTGAAGAAACCAATATGACTTTGGGGGCAAGTACAAAAGAAGTAAATATAAATAAAGCTACAGAAACTGAGCTTCAGTCATTGCCAGGAATAGGAGCTTCTCTAGCAAGTAGAATTATTGAGTATAGAAATCAAAACGGAAAATTTTCTACAATAGAGGATATCAAAAATGTAAATGGAATTGGAGATAGTAAATATGATAATATTAAAGATTTTATTACAGTAAAATAGCTTGTTAATTTAAAGCATTTGCTATATAATAACTTGCAAAAGGAGGAAGTAAAAATGCCAAGTATATTATTTCATGAATTTGTAGGATATAAAATAGCACAAAAATATAAAAAATATGATACAAATAATTTTTATTTGGGGCTTATGGTTCCAGATAGTGTGAATGCATATGGATTTGCAAGTAAAGAGGATAGATGGAGAACTCATGTAAGAGACGAAAATTTGAAGGTTTGGCAAGAAAATATATTAAATTTCTATAGAGAAAATCAAGGAAAATATGAAGAATCATATTTAACTGGGTACTTAGTACATGTGCTTACAGATATTTTTTGCGACGAAATTTATCAAGAAAAGTTATATCCAATGTTAGTGAAAAAAGGTTTGGATTATCATACGGCATATGCTTATTATGAAGATGGAATTGTTAAATTTGAAAATAGCAATATTGATAAACCTTGGTGGAAAGAGGTTAAGGAGAAGCTTACGAAAGCAGAAATTGAACCAATTTGCGGAATGGATGAGAAGATGATTTTGGATGAGGTGAATTATACTATAAATAAATATAGTACGAGAACCTTTGAGGAATGTGGTTTTATTGGCGAGGAGTTTGCGGATTTAGTTGTTAAGAAGATTGAAGATAAGATGTTTTATACTGAAAAATAACACTGAAAGTAGTAATATTTATACATTTTCAAAATATTGTTAACATAATGAAAATATAAATAAAATCTTTTCCCCCTATCCAATTACTACTGGATAGGGGGAGCACATTGTGTGATACAAATTATTTTTTTAATATTTTATTATATATTTTGAAATTTATAATTGAATTATTATTAAATATAAGGATTATTAGTTCATCAAGAAATCAATTATGTTTATAACTTCAATACCATCAATTTCCTTATTTTTTACATTATCCATAGTTAATATGACTTTTTTATAATTATCTTTAACAGCTAATAATGAATTTTTTTCTCGTTTTTCAACATTTTCATCCAGCATACTTCTTGTTACTTGATAATAAACTCTTTCATTTGGTTTTATAGCAATGAAATCTATTTCGATATCATTATATTTCCCAACATAGACTTCATAACCTCTACGTAACAATTCAATATATATAAGATTTTCAAAGCTACTTCCTGTATCATATGATGAAAATCCACTTATTATATTTTTTAAACCATTATCAACAAAATAGTATTTTCCTTGTGTTTTTAATAATTGTTTTCCTTTTAGTTCATATCTTGGAACTCTATAAATAAAATATGCATTTTCAATCATTTTTAAATATGAATCTACAGTTTCATTACTTATATTACTTCCATTTTTTTTCATAAAATCAGATATGGAATTTGGAGTAGCTAAAGTACCAATACAAGAAGACATATATTTAATTAAATTATCTAAAAAGACGACATCTTTTATATTGTTTCTGTTTATAATATCTTTTTTTAATACGACTTCTTTTATATCAGTTAAATAATTGGTCATAAGTGATTCGTTATCGTTCATATTAACAAGCATTGGCATACCGCCATATTTTAAATATTTATCAAATTTCTCGTATTTATCTTCATTGTTACTGAAAGGATATTCCGCTAAAAATTCTTTAAAAGAAAATGGATAAATTTTTACAGTTAAAACCCTACCAGCAAGTAAAGTAGTTAATTCTGATGACAATAAATATGCATTTGAGCCAGTTATATAAATATCACAATCAATATCAACTAATAGTGAATTGACAGCTTTTTCCACTTCTTCTAACACCGGTTATAACTTTTATTAAGTTTAAATCTTTGCCGTCTATTAATTGTTTTAGATATTGTTCTCTTTTAAGCATTTTTATCACCTCTAAAATTATTATATAGTATAAAATTATAAAAATCAAGTTTTACGGTTGAAAACGTAAAACTTTCGAATTTAATATTTTTTACGTTTATATCTGAAAAATCTCTATTTACAATAATTTAAAATAATGTAAATAGAGATAGTTTGGAGGCGACTATCGGAGTCGGACCGATCATCAGAGTTTTGCAGACTCGTGCCTTACCGCTTGGCTAAGTCGCCATATACTAAATTATATGCATGATATAAAAAAATAGTACCTAAAATTAAAAATGGAGCAGGTAACGAGAATCGGACTCGTGACTAAACCTTGGCAAGGTCTCATTTTACCACTAAACTATACCTGCAAAATATTTAATTAAAAATACTTTACTATAATAACAAAAAATCAAATAAAAGTCAATACCCATTTTGTTAAAAAAGAAAAAAATATAATTCATTTGTGATAATGTCTTAATAAATCATTTGAGAAAATGTCTTAATTTTAAAAAATATTGTTTATCTTTT
>CAKPDO010000033.1 GCA_934148985.1 uncultured Clostridia bacterium | reverse complement strand
GAAGAAGTAAAAAAAGCAGAAGAAGTAAAAAAAGCAGAAGAAGTAAAAAAAGCAGAAGAAGTAAAAAAAGCAGAAGAGGTAAAAGAAGCAGAAGAGGTAAAAGAAGCAGAAGAGGTAAAAAAAGCAGAAGAGGTAAAAGAAGCAGAAGAGGTAAAAGAAAACGAAGTTAATAATAAGACCTCACAGGAATTATCTAAAAAAGCAAAAAAAGAAAGCAATGATATTGAAGATATTAGAAGTCAAGTAATGCAAGAATTATATGAAGAATTTTATGAAGAAATTAGGGATGGAGTACGAGAAGAATTGGCAAAAGAGAAAAAAGAAATAATTAGAGAGATAAAAGATGAGTTAAAAGAAAAAATAAAAGCTGAATTGAAAAAAAGTCTTATTCAAGTTAGAGGTGAAGATAGATAATGTTGGATAATTCTGAATTATTAAAGCTACATACAAATCAAAGATTGCTAGTAATGGAGATGCAATCAAGGGGAATTAATGTTGATATTATCTATAAAGAAATTGAACTTATAAAAGCTGAGTATGGAAAACATATAGAATGGATTTTAGATAGAGATTCTTCTATTACCCCATACTCTGTTTCTATTATATGTGGAGATAAATATATAACAAAGAAAATTCTTGAAAGAAATGATATAAGTATTCCAATAGGAGAAAAATTTTTACTAAACGAATGGAAGCTAGCAGCGATTTATGCTAGAAAAATAGGTTTTCCAGTTGTTATAAAACCAGTTTTTGGCTCACATGGAGATAATGTATACATGGACGTAGAAAATGAAAGTGAATTAGAAGAGATTGTTTATAATGTGTTTGTAAAAAAAATGAGGACAGCTTTTATAATTGAAAAACAATTCAGTGGTAATGAGTACAGAGTATTTTTAACCAAAGAAGGAAATTATGCGGTTTTACATAGAGAGCCAGCACATGTAATAGGAGATGGAGAACATTCTATATTAGAATTAATAGAAATAGAAAATGAAAAAAGAAGTAAAAGAATTAATTGTTTGTGTCCTATTGCAATAGATGAAATTACACAGTGTTATATGAAGAAAAATAATATTTCAATGAAAGATATTCCAAACGAAAATGAAAAAATATATTTAAGACATAATTCTAATGTAGCAAAAGGAGGCTTATGTATTGACTATACAGATAAAGTACATAGCTCTGTTATAGAAATTTGTAAAAGGGTTTTAGATATTTTCTCTGGATTAGCTTATGTGGGAATTGACTATATGAGTAAAGATATTACAAGAGAACAAACGCGAGATATGTATAATATTGTGGAAGTAAATACAGTTCCAGGGATACATATGCATATGAAACCAAGTAATGGAAAACCTAGAAATGTTGCAAAATACATGGTTGATATGATATTTCCAGAAACAAAAGATATAAAGGCAATTAATAAAAATTGAAAAAAATAAAAATTATGTTAAAACACTTGACATAATAAGTATACAAATATATAATTATGTCATTACTAATTGTTTAAATCCTAAATAAAAATTTAAAAAGGAGGAAAAAAGAGTATTACAAAACAAGGGTCATAATAATTGGTAACTAAAAGCTTTTAAATTATAGGAGGACTTATTTATGTATAACAATGTGAATTTAAAAGATGCGCTTATGGATCAGTACAGCCAGTTTATTGGAGTTTCAGTTATACCAACATATAGATGTAACTTCAACTGCAAAACTTGTTGCGAAACATTAACAAATGATCCCGAAAGAGTTAACCAAGTATTAAAATTGGAAGATTTAGATGCGTTCATAAAGTTTCTTATTGAAGTAAACAAAACATTGCCGAAAGATGAAGCAAAATTTAATTGGATTTTGCTGACAGGAGGCGAAGTAACAACACTTCCATTCGAGTATATCAAGGAAATTTGTAATTTAGTTCATAGCTATGGTTTCCGGGCAAGTATGGCAACAAATGGCTCCAAAGGAGAAAAGTTGCTTGAATTGGATGGCTTCTTAGACAGAATAGTTATGTCACACCATTGGAAAACTGCAGTTGCTCCAGATTGGGTAAGCAATTTCAAAACGACATCAATTTTAGTTTCAAAATTGATGGACAAAAAGAGCTTTCCAACCAGAGAGTCTTTTGAACAATTTGTTGAAGAAGTCATTAATTGTCCAAAAGAATTAAAATACCGTTTGAAGTTTATTACATATGGTAGATACACAGTTGGATTTGATAAGGTACATCCTTCTTGGATTGATACTGATTTTCCAAAGACGGCAGAAATTTTCACGACTCCTGCTCGTAAGGCAAATTACAAAAACTTTGAAGTGAGATTTACACATTTTAATCCTACAGAAAGTGACATCAACGAAAAGACAGCAGAAAAACCTCATACGTGGATTATGCATCCAAATGGAAATGTAAATACACACTGGGGAAGTGATGAGTTTCAGCTTGATTACAGAAAATGCAAGGATTATAAAATCATAAAGGAAGAAATGAGAAAAATGAGCTCTAATTTTGCCAAGACACAAAAGGAAGAATATGGATTAGATCCAACAGATGTAAAGGTTTTATTATAATAAGGAGGATAACAATATGGAGAGCGCTGAAAACGTTATAAAGCAGCATAATTCATGTTTAGGGGCATTGGTAATTCTTACATATAAGTGTAACTTCAAATGTAAGACCTGTGCCGATCCACTAACAAACAGACCAGACAAAATTAATCAGCGTTTGAAAGAAGAAGATTTTGAAGAATTTTTAAAATATCTTTCAAAAGCTAATGATGTCTTAAGAAGTAATGGTAACCCGAAGTTTGAATGGATTTCATTTACAGGAGGAGAGGTGACAACATTACCTTTTGAGTACATAAAGAAAATGTGCAATATAGCACATAATTATGGCTTCAAAACAAGTATGTTTACAAATGGCTCAGCAAAAGAAAGACTGCTAGAATTAGATGGATATATAAATCAAATGGTAATTTCACATCATTACCCAAGAAAGGCTGTTATGCCTAATTGGGTAAACGATTTTAAGAACACGTCTATAGTAATTAATAAATTAGTGGACAAAGAAAGTTTTCCAACTTTCGAAGCATTTGATAAATTTGCCGAAGAAATAGTACAAGCAAATGTAAAATATCGGCAAAGGTTCAGTACCTATGGATATAATACACCTGAATACAAGGAAGAAAATCCAGATTGGATAAATTCTGCCTTTTCAAGTGAACAGACCTATAAAGGTTATTCAAAAAGAGTAATCTATAAGGGAATGGAATTTAAGTTCACTGAACATTCATGTATGATATCTAGAACGTATATACAGCATCCTAATGGAAATGTAAATACGACTTGGTACAATGACTTAGCAGAACTTAATTACAGAAATTTGAATGAAACGATTTTTATTAATGAAAGAATTGATGCATTAAATAAACGTTTTAAACAGATTGCTGGAAATTAAAAGATTAAAAGTAATACTCTACTAAAAGAGGGGTTCCTTTTGGAGCCCCTCTTTAAAATGAATATAATAAAAATTATGTAAATTAAACGCTAAAGATAAACGTATAGATAGACATAAAAAGATAGCATATTGTAATTTTTGGCATTATATGTTATAATAACAATGCGGTAAAGCGAAAAATAAAAAATAATGTGAGGTCGAAAATGGAAAAAATTAGTGTAATAATACCAGCATTTAATGAAGAAGAAAACATAGCAAGAACAATAAGTTTAGCAAAAGAAAGTAAAATTGTAGGAGAGATACTTGTAGTCAATAATCTAAGTACAGATAAAACAGAAGAAATTTCAATAGTAAATGGAGCAAGAGTTGTAAACTGTAATAATCAAGGCAAAGGATATGCTATGGAAATGGGAATTAAATTTGCTCAAAATGAAACCATAGTTTTTTTAGATGCAGATGTTCAATATGTTAAAGAAAATGTAATAGAAAAATTAGGGTTACCAATTTTGGAAGGCGAAGTTGATTTTGTTAAATCATCATTTGACAGAACTACGGGAGGAATAGTAACAGAAGTAGCGGTGAAACCGGTGCTAAATTTGTTGTATCCAAATATGTATAAGTTTTTAGAACCAATTAGTGGAATGATAGCTAGTAGAAAATCAATTTTGGAAAAACTCACACTAGAAAAAGATTATGGAGTAGATATTGGAATATTATTAGATGTAATAAATCAAGGATATAGTGTAAAAGAAGTAAATATTGGTGAAATAGATAATTTATCTCATAATAACAAAACAAATTTAACTATGTCAAAAATGTCAACGGAAATATTAAGCGCAATCTTTAAAAGAATGCCAAGAAAATAATAAAAAATGGAGGAAACATGGACAAAGATTTAATTTCGGTAATAGTACCAGTATATAATGTAGAGAAATTTTTGCCATATTCACTAGATAGCATAATAAATCAAAAATACAAAAATATGGAAATTATTGTAATAAATGATGGCTCAACAGATGAGTCATTTCGAATTTGTAAAGAATATGAGAAGAAAGATAAAAGAATAAAAGTTATAAATCAGGTAAATAAAGGATTATCAGCAGCAAGAAATGCTGGAATAGATATAGCAACAGGAGAATATATTGGTTTTATAGATTCAGATGATATTATTTCAAATGAATTCTTTGAACAATTACATAAATTAATAGTAGAAACCAAATCAGATATTGCAGAATGTGCATCTATTAAAATTTCAGAGAATGATGTTTTTGAAGGAAAATACCAGTTTGATGACATATACTATGAAAAAAACTATATTATAAACAATTCTGATGGAGCACTACATAGATTACATAATGAAGATGTTGAAATTACAATAAAATCAGTTGTAGTATGGAACAAGTTATATAAAAAGACATTATTTAGTGATATAAGATTCCCAGAAGGAAAAAGATACGAAGATGATTTTACTACATATAAAATATTAAAAAAAATAAATAGAATTGTATCAACTGATAGAGTTCTTCATAATTATGTTCAACGAAATAATAGCATAATGCATCAAGAATTTTCAATAAAAAGATTAGATGCACTAGAAGTATTTGATAATTATATAGATGCATTTAAAAATCACAAAAGTAAATATTTATTTAATAAATGCTTGATAAGATATTTAAGAGTATTAACGGCAATTCTAGATGAGCTATGTAATTCAAAATATGATGATAAAAAAGAAATAAAAAATCTATTGGAAAAAAGATTTTTTGAAACTATAAAATTGCTAGAAGAGAATAAGGAAAATTTAGAAGAAAAAGAACAAGAATTTATAGAAGAATCAATGCAAGAATATACAGAAAAATTTAGTGAAATACTAAAGAATATTTAATAGAAATATATAGGAAAAGAAAGGTGTTTTATAAATTATGAATATTTATGTAGTAAGACATGGGCAAACAGATTATAATGTGAAAAGACTATTTCAAGGACAAACAGATGTGCCTCTAAATAGAACAGGTGAAAAACAAGCAAAAGAAATGGCAGAAAAATTCAAAAATGTAAAAGTTGATAATATTTTAGTTTCACCACTACTAAGAGCTCGTCAAACAGCAAGCTATATATCAAATATAAAAAAAATTAAACCATTAATAGAAGAAGATTTAAAAGAGAGAAGTTTTGGCAAAATGGAAGGACAGGCAAATAGAGAAGACTGTAATATTGAAATGCTTTTGGATTTTGAAAAGAACTATGAAATATATGATGTTGAACCTATACAGTCGTTTTTTAAAAGAGTAGGTGAATGTTTAAAGCAGATAATAAAAAAATATGATGGACAAGATATTGTTTTAGTGACTCATGCATGTGTTACACAGGCGATAGAGTATTATTTTCATGGAATGCCTGAAGATAAAAATATAGAAGCATTGGCATTAAAAAATTGTGAAATAAGAAAGTATGAAATATAGTAAAAAGAAATGAATTTTAACTAGACTTTTTATCTCTTTTATGATATATTTCAAATAACGATTTTATAAAAGGATGTAAAACATAAAAATTTGAAGGGAAATGATTTTTATTATGGAAAGAGCAAAAATATCAGTAATTGTACCTATATATAATGCAGAAAAATATCTGGAGGAAACGATAGCCTCATTATTAAACCAAACACTTAAAGAAATTGAAATAATTTTGGTAAATGATGGTTCAACTGATAATTCTTTAAAAATTTGCAAAAAAATGGAAAAAATGGATGAACGAATAGTTGTTATAAACAAAGCAAATGGAGGATTAGCAGATTCAAGAAATACAGGAATGAAAATTGCAAAAGGAAAATACATAATGTTTTTGGATGCAGATGATTTGTTCGAAACAGACACTTGTGAATGGATGTATAACAAAATTGAAGAAAAACAAGCAGATTATGTCATTGGAAATTATCAAATGATGGATAATGATGGAAAAAGGTGGAAAAAACCAGCTTGGCCTTTAGGAGAAAATGATGATATTATGCTTAATAAAAATGATTATAATAGGTCTTTTTTTGTTATGAATTCTACAGCATGGAATAAAATTTATAAAGCGGAATTCTTAACGAAAAATGATATAACATTTAAGGTACCATCTCCATCGGAAGATGATTATTTTACATCTGTTTGTTATATAAAAGCTAAAAAAGGATATTATACATCTAAAGTTATGTATTTATATAGAAATTCTCCAAACTCTTTATCTAAAGACTGTTCTTTAAAATATTTTAAGGGAATAAATTATGCATATCAAATGATTTACAAGATTTTTAAAGAAAATGATGAAATAAACTATTACAGGTACGTATATGCAAAGAAAAATGCCTATTTATTATGTCAATTAATAGATTCTGAACAAGTAAGTGATGAAGATAAAATACAGTGTGTAAAGGATTTTGAGTGGTATTTTAATTTAAATAGAGAATTGAAAGTCGAGATAATGAATGAGCAATTAAGAAATATAATAAAAAATATAAGAATAAAAGATTATGAAAATATGATGCTAGAAATAAATAAGCTAAAGGAATATAGAAGAACAATCCCAGATGATGTAAAGAAAAGAATGTCATTTCCAACAAGAGAGGATTATGCAAGAATTAGTGAAAATGATGCAGATTTTATAAAAACTAAGGAGCTATGTAAAAATGTTTAATTTAATATATAATAAAAGATACCAAAATCAAATATATACAAAGTATAATATAAAATTTCCAGAAGAAGACTATGGAAAAGTTGAAGAAAATGCTTTCTGCGTTGCAGATGGAGTAACAAGGGATTTAATAGGAGGAGAGATAAGACCATATCCACAGACAGAAGACGAAGCAAGTTATATTGCTAAGCACTATCCAAATCCAAGTGGAGCTTTTTTATCTTCAAAAATTATAGCTGACAATTTTGTAAAATACATAAATGAAACTAAAAACAATAGTAGTGAAACAAATGTTAGAAAAGCTATTGAAAGAGCTAATAAGGACGTATGGGAAATAAACAAAAAAAGAGATATAGATTATGTTGGAGAAGACTTATATTGTTCAGAAGCAGTTGGAGGAATAATTTGTGAGAAAAATCTATATTGTTTTGCAATCGGAGATTGTTACATAAAAGCATTTGATAGTGATTATAGAGAAATTTTTTCAACAGAAAATGATCATTTGTGGATGGAAGAATTCGAAAATGAATATTTGAAGTCTGGAGAATATAATTGGATGAACCCAAGATATAGACTATTAATAAGAGGAGCTTTAAGAAATAATTATATAGTTACACATAATGGGAAAAAAGTAGGATATGGGGCTTTAACTGGTGAAGAAAGAGCCATGGACTTTGTAAAAACATACAATGTAAATTTGAAAAAAGTAAAATATATATGTGCATTTTCGGATGGATGTGTTCCTTATTTTGAAGGGGAAAAAGCTAAAAAAACTTTAACAAATCCAGACATAATAAAAGATGATGGAAGTGAAAGGACTTTGATTATTTATGAAAAAATGGATTAATGTAGGAAGTGAGAAATAAAAATGATACCAAAAAAAGTACACTATATTTGGCTTGGAGGAAAGCCAAAAGACAAATTAACGGAAATTTGTCTTTTAACATGGAAAGATAAAATGCCGGAATACGAATTTATCGAATGGAATGAAAGTAATTTAGATTTAGACAAAATTTCAAGTGAAAATAAATTTTTTGCAGAATGTAGAAAAAGAAATCTATATGCTTTTATGGCAGATTATTTAAGAATAAAAATAATATATGAACAAGGCGGAATTTATATAGACACAGATGTACAAGCAATACAGTCTTTAAATCCGATTTTAAATAGTGACTTATTACTTGGATGGGAAGAATGTACAATAGATAAAGTAAATAAACAAATAGGAACAGGATTTATTGCAGCAGAAAAAGGAAATTGGTTTATAAAAAAAGTATTAGATTTTTATGATAATGACATAATGAACACAGATTTATTCATTATACCAGTAATAATGACAAAAATATATAATGAATTAAGCGAAACAGAAAAGAACAAAATAGAAATATTTCCAAAAGAATATTTTTCGCCATATGATTCTGGAGGAGGAAAATGTTTTTCACAAGAACTTGTTACGAAAAATACATATGTAATTCATTGGTTTTCATATACTTGGGGAAGTTTCAAAAATAGAAGATGGGCACAAGTTAAACATATCAAAAACCCCATTGTGAGAACAATGAAAATGCTTCAAAATAGAATAGATTTTTACAATGAAACAAAGACAGTTAAGAAAAATAGGAGAAAAAGCATATGAAAGAGTATAAAGAAGAGGATGCTAAAAGAGAACTAGAAGAACTTCTACAAATAATACCAGTAAGAACAAAAAATCAAGAATTTATAAGAGAATTAAATGAAAACATCAAAAATAGAGAATATAGATTAGCACTAAACAAAGTAGAAAGATTTCTAGACGAAAGCAATGAGCAAAAAGAAGAAGAAAAAAAGCAAAGTAAAATACAAGAGATTGACCCAGAAAGAATAGTAAAAGAAACCAAAAAAGAAAAGCAAGAAAGCATATATCCGCCAACACTAAGAAATTTTGAATTAGAAAAAGACTTTATTGGAATGTTATTAAATGACCCCAAATTAATGGCAAAATACTACATACTAAATGAAGAAAACTATTTTGATAATAAAATTTTTCTAGAAATATATAAAGGAATAGTATTTACAGAGGGAGAGGCATATACTCCATATATTGCTAAAAGTGGGTATAGTTTCGGAAAAAGCAATTATGAAATAAATCAGGTAAAAGAACAACTTAAATATGAGTATGAATATAAATGTAAAAAACTGGATATGGAAAAAATTTATGTAGAAATAAAAAAATTATTCATATTAAGAAAAAGTTATACAACTATGCCAATTAATAGTATACAAGAAGCAATTTTGAAAATAACAGAATACAAATTATACAACCAAATGTCAGAACAAGAAGTAAAAAGTGCGGTAAATCAGGTTATGGTAACTGATAAATTCAAGCAATCTGTATTAAGCGATAGTTTGGAAGAATTTTTTGTAAAGGGCAATAATAATTTAACAAATGGGCTTGCATTTCCATTTGAAATAATTTCAAGTGTATTTAAAGGAATAAGATGTGGAGAAACAATGGCATTTGCTATGCCATCTAATGCTGGTAAGAGTAGATTTACAATAAATATGGCAGCATATGTAGCATTTGTACATAAAAAGAAAGTGCTTGTAATTTCAAATGAGATGTCAGAAGAAAAAATGAAATTATGTTTAATTACAACAATTCTTAATAATGAGGCATATCAAGAACTACATTGGCAAAAAATTCATAAATCAGAGGGAGAATTACTTGAATTCAAATTTAGACCTGATAATTTAAATGATGTAAATGTAGATGAAGATGGATTTGTACTAAAAAATGAAGATGAAACACAAGAAGATTTTGTAAAGCGTTTAGAACAAATTTCTGAAGACTTTAGGATGACAATTAGAGTAATGGAGTGGGTAAAAAAACAAACAGAAAATTCAATATATTTTGTAAATATAACAGACCATACAAATGATGAACTTCAAAAAATAATAATGAATTATTATTACAAAGAAGATATTCATTATATGTTTTATGATACTTTAAAGACTGACACGGAAAATATTGGAAATGGCGAAGAAATAAAGAAAACGGCAACAATGTTATCAAATTTAGCACAAAAATTTGGATTATTTATTGGTTCTACTATACAATTAAATGAAAATATGACAGCACCTTTGAATTTAACGGTAAATGACTTAGCTGTTAGTAAGACAGTAAAAGAAGTATTAGATACATTGTGTCTTGTAAAACAGATAAATAATGACCATTTAAAGGATTATGAATATTCGTCAAAAGAAGTGGGACTTGAATATAAAGATTTACAAAAATATGAAGACCCAGATGTAAGATATTATGCTTGCATTGTTGATAAAAACAGGGCAGGAGCAAAACCAAAAGTATTGCTTAGATTGAATTTAGCATATAACTTTTGGGAAGAATTAGGATATTTGAGATTAAAACAATAATTTAGACTGTATTATTAATGGAAAAGAAGCGGTCGAAATGGAAAAAAGACCGTAGCATTTCACGAAAATAAACAGTACAAAGGAAAAAGAAGGTATCATTTTGTTAATAAAATGATACCTTCTTTTTGAAAAACTATCCTCTACAAGGACCTTCATCTATTTCACATTCGCATTTTTCACTAGGCATACCTTTTAGGCATTTTCCCTCATGATGTCCTTTAAATTCCATATTGTAATGGCGTACATCATTTACCCAAATATCTATAGCATATTTTTTTCCAGGGCAAAGAGGTCCAAAAACGAATTCACCATGTTCATCTGTAAAAGTATGAGATACAGGAATTCTCTTTTTTCTTCCATCTTTTCCAAAATCAATTTCTATTAGTTTAACAACAGCATCTTTAATTGGCTCTTTAAATACATTTTTTATTGTACCAAATACAACATCTCTAGAATCCTCTGGTAAAGTTATATCTAAATCAAATTGTTTTCCATTAGCAATTAAACCATTAACATCGAAGCATGGACAATGTGGACGTGGTGGTCTAAGCATATCAACATTCATATTTTTGTCATCCATTTAAATTTTCCTCCATAAATTAATTAAGCAAATATTTGCTTAATATATATTATGAATTTTGTCGAAATATGTTAATAAGTAAAAATTTCTATCCAAAAATTGATAATTAATCATAAAATTTTTATATTTAGTAAATAATAAATTAGAAAGGAAGATTTTTATGTGGGATAGAAATGTAGAGCAAGTGTTAGAAAAATTAAATTCTTCAGAAGAGGGACTAAGTCAAAAGCAAGCTGAACAAAGATTGTTATTAAACGGAAAAAATGAAATTCCAAAAGGTAAAGAAAAAACAAAACTTAATGTTTTTTTGCAGCAATTTAAAAGTCCAATAGTTTTAATATTGGTAGTTGCATCAATTTTTTCTGTGATTATAAAAAGCTTTGCTGATGCGATTTTTATTGTTATAGTAATTACAATAAATGCTATTATTGGAGCAGTTCAAGAATGGAAATCTAAAAAAAGTGCAGATAAACTTCAAGACATGATAAAGATAAAAGCAAGGGTTGTAAGAGAAAATATATTGCAAGAAATAAATTCTGAAAATGTAGTAATCGGGGATATTGTAGACTTAGAGTCAGGAAGCAAAGTTCCCGCAGATTTAAGACTGATAGATGCAAAAAAGCTAAGTATAGACGAATCAATTTTAACACGGAGAAACTAGCCCTAAAAATAAAATTACAGAGGAATTGCCTTCTAATACCAAATTACCAGATAGGTTAAATACAGCATTTGCTGGGACAGTTGTTACAAGTGGTAGAGGCAGAGGAGTAGTTATAGCAACAGGAAAAGAAACAGAATTCGGAAAGATTGCAGAAAATGTATTACTTTCTGAAGATGCAAAATCTCCTTTAGAGATAAAATTAAACAAGTTTTCTAAGCAAATAAGTATTGGTTTTATAATTTTGGCTATAATTTTATCTATTATTTTGTATTTTAAAAATTATGAAATTTCTGAAATATTTTCAGCTGTAATAGCTCTTACAATTTCGGCAATTCCGGAGGGGCTATCAATTGCGATGACAATTGTTTTGGGAGTTGCATCTGTAAAAATGGCTAAGAAAAATGTAATAATAAAAAAGCTAAGTTCTGTAGAGAGCCTAGGAAGTTGTAATGTGATTGCAACAGATAAAACTGGAACATTGACCGCAAATGAACAAACAGCCAAAAAGATAATTTTCCCAGAAGATAGTATAGCATATGTTAGAGGAGTTGGATATAACGACATTGGAGAAATTGAATATGATGAAAATATAAAAGATGAGATAAAAAATATAAGTTTGATGGGAATGATGAATAATGAGGCAGTATTGAAATTAGAAAATAAAAAATGGGTTCATACAGGTGATGCAATAGATATTGCTTTTTTAGCATTAGGTTTAAAGGCTTCTATTAAAGATATTCCGAAAATTAAGTTCAAAATAGCATATGAACCTGTATTAAAATATTCGGCAGTTTTTTTCGAAAAGAATGGAAAAACTTATTTAAGTGTAAAAGGTGCACCAGAGAGAATATTAGATTTTTGTGAATATATGAATATTAATGGAAAAGATGAGAAAATTGACAAAGCAAAAATTTTGAAACAAAATGAAAGTCTTGCAAATGCCGGGTATAGAGTTATAGGTGTTGCTGAATTAAGAAAAAATAATTTAAAAAACAAGAAAGAATACGAAGAAAAAGACATAAAAGAGCTTACATTTTTAGGTTTAGTAGGATTTATTGACCCAATAAGAGAAGGTGTAGAAGATGCTGTAAAAATGTGCAAGAGTGCGGGAATAAAAACTATTATGATAACAGGCGACCAAAAAAATACGGCAGAAGCAATTGGAAAAAAATTAGATATTAATCAAGTATATTCAAGAGTAACTCCTATGGAAAAGCTAGAAATTGTAAACAAAGTTAAAGAAAATGGCGATTTTGTAGCTGTAACAGGCGATGGAGTAAATGACGTTCCAGCTCTTAAAGCAGCAAGTATAGGAGTGGCTATGGGAAGCGGAACTGATATTGCAAAAGATACGGGAAATATGATAATTGCAGATGATAATTTTTCTACAATTGTAAAAGGCGTAGAGGAAGGAAGACGTGCATACAATAACATTAGAAAAGTAATATATTTACTTTTATCTACAGGCTTTTCGGAAATAATCCTATTTATTTTAGCAATTATTTTTAATATGCCAATACCATTAGTTGCAATTCAGCTTTTATGGCTCAACTTAATAAGTAATGGTATACAAGGAGATGCACTGGCTTTTGAAGAAGATACAGAAGATGTTTTAAAGAAAAAAGTAAAAAAACAAAAAATATTTGATAGTTTAATGATAAAAGAAATTTTAATTTCTAGTTCTATAATGGCTATTATTGAATTTATTTTTTATATGTATTTATATAAAATTAAAAATTTTGATATTGCTCTTACTAGAACATATTTATTAACACTTATGGTATTTATGGAGAATATTCAAATATTTAATTGCAGAAGTGAGAAAATGTCAATGTTTAAAATTCCATTTCGAAATAATCGTTTTTTAATAATATCAATAATTGTAACTATAATTATACAGATTTTAATTGTACAATTTAAGCCAATTGGGTCATTTTTTCATTTAAATTTACTACAGATAAAAGATGTTTTTAAATTGTTTGCTCTTACAGTTCCTTTGGTTTTGGGAATGGAAATATTTAAAAAAGTCCAAAATGTGAACATTAAGTGAAATATAAAAATATTGCTTGTAAAATGTTATGGTTTATGTTAAAATTGGAAAAAAACAAGAAGAAAGAGGATTGAAAATGGACAAAGACACCAAAATTGAATTATTAAAAATTTTAGCAATGGTTATAGTTTTGATTTTATTAATTGTTGGAATTGTTTGGATGAACAAAGCGCCTAGCACGGCAAATGAAACAAGTAATAACAGCTCATCTGTAGAAAGTAATAATGATGAAAGTAATTCAGAGGAAAATGCGGATAGCAACGAAAACAATGAAAATAATGATAACGAAAAAAATTCATCAGATAGTGAAAATCAAAATACAGATGAAAATAATAACCAAGAAAGTAATGAATAAAATGTAGAAGCACTGATTTATAATTTAATCAGTGCTTTTATAAAATTGTGCTATTTTTGATTTTGTGCAAATATAATATTTTTAATAAAAAAGAAAATAATTAAATTTTAAAAAATGAACCATTAGTTGTACAATAATGTACCAAAAATATTAGTATAATTTAAATGAAAAATTTTGTATAATTCTAATATATTATTGTATAACAGGAGGTACAACATGGAACCAATAGAAAGACTATACAAAAAAGGCGAAACGGTTACTAGAAGCTTGCATATAGATGAAGATCTATATAGTAAATTACAGTATTTAAGTGATAATGTATATGATGCATCAGTAAGCAAATTGGTTAATATATGTATAGAAACTACTTTACGTAATAAGGACAAAATAAAATATTATAAAAAGCCATATAAAACAGATTCAATATATCGCTCTATATTATTTAGAAAAGAATTTTTTGATCAAATAATAAAATTAAGAGATGATACAGGAATTTCATTTAGTAGATTGGTCAATGGAAGCATAAAAGATTTTATTGATAAATATGATGGCAGAGCTTTTAAGGTTAAATAAATATTTTAGGAGGTAGTTTTTTAGTAACCGCTTATATGAAGTTGAAAACAAGCAATAAGATAATTTAGGTCTTATTGCTCGTTGCTTTTTTTCAAACTCAATAAAAATTTTATAAATCTTCTATTTCTTTAATACTTAGGCCAGTTAATTTTTGTATGGCATTGTTATCATAACCTTGCAGTTTCATTTCTTTGGCAATTTCAATTTTGGTGGCAGAGATACCCTGTTTAACACCAATTTCAATGCCATGCTTTTTGCCAAGTTCAACGCCAGCCTCAATACCTTGCTTTTTTCCATCTTCCAAACCTTTGTCATATCCAGCAGCTTCAATAGCTTTTTGGTCCATAATATATTTTTCTCTTAGCTCAGCTAAACGCCTTTCATGTTCATTTTGGCTAAGTTCATCTAAAACTTTTTTGGCTTTTTTAATTTCTTTATTACTCATATCGATCACCTTTGGATTATTAATAAATTTTACCCAGCTTGCTAAAGCAGTATTATTTTTATATTTTTCAAACTTGGGTAATTCTATTATAATAACCTCAATAGCATCTGTCAAGATGACATTTGAGTATTCTTCCTCACGGAAATTCCATTTAGACGAATATTTTTTTACATCTTTTAAAGAATCAAGTTCATAATCAGAAACTAAAATAGCTATACTTTTTTCGGCAGTAGAATAATCTTTGCCAGATTTAATACTTTGAATATACATTTTACTACAATAAAATAAAATTCTTTTTTCAATATTTTTTTTATTAACAACTTGCATTTCAATATCACAATTAATATGACCGTCGATTTTAGCTTTAACATCTAAAATGCCCACTTTATCATCTAATATGTCATTAGGTAATGTAGCGTCGCTTTCTAAAGCAACATCTGTAATATTTTGATTTAAGGTAGCGCTAAGAAAATCTTTTGTAATCGATTCATTACCTTGGCGTCCGAAAATACGTTTAAATACGTAGTCATTTTTTGGATTTAATGATTCATTTTTTTGTTCTTTTTCTATATTAATTCACTTCTTTCTTTTAAATTTTAAAAATTTGATAGTATTAAGAATACTAAAATTTTGATTTAATTGAGTTTGAAAAAACTTTATAAAATTATTATAAATGGCAAAACTAGTAATGTCAAGGAAAATCGTTCGACAGAAATCGACAAGTAAGAGTATGAACCAATTTAAAATTATGTAAAAGATTATATTACGAAAATATTACATTAACTTTACAAATGTATGACATTGCTAAAAGCAATTGAAAGTGATTGCAAAATATGATATATTGAAAATAAAGTAATAGATAAAGAAAAAAACTATAAGTTATAGTTAGGAGGATATGATAAATTATGAAAAATAATAAATTTAACGAAAATGGGATTACTCTGATTGCTCTTGTGGTCACGATGATTTTGATCTTAATTCTAGCAGGAGTAAGTATTAGTGCGCTAACAGGACAAAATGGGATATTAAAAAGAACAACAGAAGCAAAAGAAAAAGTAGAAACGTCACAAAAAGAGGAAAAAGATAAATTGATTGAAATGGAAGCAATTGGGCAAGCAGCTGGAACAGCTATAACAAATCCGTCAAGTTATGGAGAAAATCCAAATGCTCAAGCAACAACAGATGGTGCTGGAAAATATTTTGCTTTGCCTGATGGTGCAACATATATAACTGGAACAGTTGATACTGGAGTTGTAGTGGAAATAAAAGGAAGCGAATTTGTTTGGGTGCCAGTTGATGATGTGGTTTTAGATACAAGTAGAGAAGATGAGTTACCTAAAAGTGAAGAGGCTGGAACTTCAGGTGGAAAGACATATACACCAATGGCTGTAAAGGTTGGAAATGATTATAAAGGAATTTTGTATAATTTTTCTGGAAGTAATGGATATTTAGTGTATCCAAGTAATATAAATTATCAGGGAAGTTCAGCAGAACGTAGGGAGCCAGATGTTGTAAGTAGTTATGATGAAGGAAACTTGGATACTGTTGAAGGAAAAATAACAATGAAAAAATTGACTACAGAATATAATGCAATGATAGAGAGTGTATTAAAATATAAAGGATTTTATGTAGCAAGATATGAGGCTGGATTAGATGTAAATAACAATATTGTTTTTAAAAATGCAAGTGTGGTTGAAAATAATGTTACAACAGCAGATGCAAGTAATATTGAAACAAAAACTTGGTATGGATTATACACAAAAATAAAAACATTTACAACAGATAGTGATAAAGTTGTAAGCAGTATGATTTGGGGAAGCCAATATGATGCAATGATGAATTGGATGGCAAAAAATAATAAGACGGTTGGAACAGCAGATGACTTAATTTACAATAATACAACAAAAACAGGAAACAAAAGTACAGATGTTATAAATAATGTTTATGATTTATATGGATGTCATTATGAGTGGACATTAGAGGCTCACAAGACCGATTATCGAGTTGAACGTGGAGGCTATTCGGGCGGTTTTAATGCACCAAGTAATAATTACAATACTTCTCCGAACCTTGCAACCTCCTACGATACTTCACGTGCTACACTTTATGTAAAATGAGTGGTATGCCACAAAATGGTTAATTAAGATTAATTAAATACAGGATTTTAAGGATATTTTAAAATAGAATATTAAATATAGTGTGAAAATTATATCACACTATATTTTTTCTTTTTTCCAAAAAAATATTGTATTTTTCGACAATCTATAATAAAATAAAAACCACAAAACAAAAGAAGAAAGGGAAGGTAGTATAAAAAAGGCAATATATGTAGAAAACTTTTTTTAACTAGCATACTAAAAAAGACA
>CAKPDO010000032.1 GCA_934148985.1 uncultured Clostridia bacterium | reverse complement strand
TTTGGTGCTAGACCTCTTCGTAGAGCTATTCAAAGATATGTTGAAGATGAAATTTCTGAAAGAATTTTAAGAGGCGATATTTCTGATGGAGATAATATTAGGGTTTCTAGAGATGGAGATAAATTAGTTTTTGAGAAATAGGGACCATCGGGACCACGGGGGTCGGTTCTTTTTGGTCCCGTTTTTATAAAACATCATATCAAAAATTTAAAATAACAAAATGGGACCAAAAAGAACCGACCCTAATGGTCCCCCACCAATTTCAAAATAGGAGGAACATATGCCAAAGTTTGAAAAAAGAAATATACCAAATTATTTAACAATATTAAGACTAATACTTGTACCAATTATATTTGCACTTATTCTTCTAGAATATTATTGGGCAGCATTTGCGTTTTTCTTAATTGCAAATATCACAGATGTACTAGATGGTAGAATTGCAAGAAAATATAATTTAATCACGGATTGGGGCAAACTTATGGACCCTTTAGCTGATAAGATAACCCAAATTAGTACCATTTCGGCGCTTATTATTAAAGGTATTATTCCATTTTGGATTTTAGCTATTTTAACTTTAAAAGAACTTATTATGATTTCTGTTGCTTTTGTTCTTTATAAGAGAAATGTTGTAACTGTTCATAGTATGTGGTATCGGTAAATGTGCTACAATTTTATTTTTTATAGCTATTGTTCTTTCTTTGTTATCTGAAGGCATACCTAATTTTTCTATTGTTACTATTTATGCTTTTTATATTGCAATCGGTATGACTTTGTTTGCTGGGATTATGTATGGAAAAAATATAATTTGTAAAGATTTTAAAGAATAAAAAATGAAGATACAAAATATCTTCATTTTTTATTTTAATACAAATTTTTCAATAGCTTTAGCTACTCCCTCATTATTATTATCGTCTGTAATAAAATCCGCAATTTCAGTAACAACTGGTGTGCTTCCTTTCATTACAACTCCAACTCCCGCTTCTTCTAACATCATTTTATCATTTGTATTATCACCAATTGTGATTACTTCGTCTTTATTAATATTTAATTTTTTAAGTAAAAATTCAATAGCATACCATTTGTCAACATCTTTCATTGAAATTTCTGTATAAAAATATTGAATTGGCACATCTGTAGTTCCATGTTTTATTATTTTTCTAGACATGTGAGATACTTCTAAGATTTCTACATCCTCTACTCCATCTAATTTCCTTAAAATCGAATTGAAAACTGATTTTGTGCTATCACATATATATATTTTCATTACCTTCTCATCTCGCATTTCTTCTATATATTTTAATACATTTTCAACTAAAGTTATATGTGTTTTTTTAGAATCTTCTTTTTTTAGATTTTCTTTGTAGTAATATAAAACATTATACCTTAAGCTACTTGCAATTATTGATTTATTGGTATACACGTCATAAAAAATGCTATTTTGTTCACAAATTTTTATAATTTCAATTGCTTTACTTTTTGGAATGTATTTTTCATATATAATTTTATCATTTTGTATGTCATATACTACTGCTCCATTTCCAGCAATCATATATTTTGTACTTCCAATTTCTTTTGCTACTGATTTTATTGAATCTATACTTCTTCCGAGAAGCTATTATTACCTCTGTTCCATTTTGTATTGTTTGTTTTATGACTCTTTTGGTATTTTCTGTGACTTCTCCATAACTATTTAACATCGTTCCATCTAAGTCTATTGCTATCATTTTATACATTTTTCTCTAGTTCCTTTCTTTTTTGTTTATTATAACGCTTTTTATAAAATTTTACAATCGCTATTTAAATAAATCATATATATTATTAAAAGGCAGGAGCACAACTCCTGCCTTTATGTATCTACTTTTTTTGGATAAAACCACTCAAAATAGAACTATAAAACCAAGAATAATACTTCTGCCAATTCTAGCTAAAAAACACATCGTATCATAATAACTTTTCTAGCAATTAAATCTAAAAAATCATTTCAAATTTATTTGTTAGCCATATTATTTTCAACTTGTTGTATCATCTTTTTAACCATATTTCCGCCAATTCTTCCAGCGTCTCTTGATGAAATATCACCATTGTATCCATCTTTTAAAGTTACACCAACTTCGCTAGCTACTTCATATTTGAATTTTTCTAATGCATCCATAGCTTCTGGAACTAATTTTTTGTTACTGTTATTTGAGTTTGCCATTTTCTTCACCTCCTGTTAATATTAACATTATAAACTATGAAACTTATATTCTTATTATTAAAAATATTTTAAATCTGTTTCATTTCGTAGAAAAAAGTTTTCTTTTTTCTAAATATAGAATGTGCAGAAATGAAAAAAATAAACAGAAAAATTTTGGAAATTTTTTTGAATTAAAAAAGAGATAGAATTTTTTTCTACCTCTTAGGAATCGCACCCCTTGCCAATTCATCACATCTATTATTTAACTCAACATTACTATGACCTTTCACCTTATTAAAACTAACATTATGTTTCTTTGTCAAACTATAAAGTTCTTGCCATAGCTCCTTATTTTTAACATCATCTCCAGAAGCCGTCTTCCATCCTTTTTTCATCCAGTTAAAAATCCATCCTTGATTAAATGCATTAACACAATAGCTACTGTCGCTAAAAATTTCAACTTCACATTCCTGTTTTAAAGCTTTTAATCCTTGAATAATAGCTGTAAGTTCCATGATATTATTCGTCGTATTTTTTTGTCCACCTGAAATTTCTTTTTTTAATTCACCAGCCATCAAAACAGCTGCCCATCCACCAGGTCCTGGATTTCCCGAACATGCTCCATCTGTATAAATAATTACCTTTTGCATTTAATCAACTCCTTTTTTTGCTGGGACAAATGGTCCCAAAAAGAACCGGTCCCAATGGGGCAAATTACCCAAAAAGAACCGGTCCCAATGTGCCAATATGCCAATGATTGTATTATTATTTTGTTATCCACTTAACTAAATCTAAATTTTCACTATCCAAAAGCATTTCATTTGTTGGCATAACTCTAAAAGTATATCCATAATTTCCACCTGATGACAAAGAAATTTTAGCAGTATAAGTATATCTTTTATACTCTTTCTCTTCAGAAACAAGTTTCATAGGAACTATTGTTATATTTTCAACACGGCCATCGTCTGAAATTTTACCACAATATACTTCTACTTTTATATCCTCTTTTTCAAGATTTGGAAGTGTAACTTTACAACCAACCTCTATAGATTCTCCAGCATCAATTTTTATGTTTTCAGGATTATCTGTTTGTTCTATTAAAATATTATCCCAATTATCCTTTACGTGTTTTTTCCAAGATGTAAAGCTAGCCGCTTCATCTAATTTAGAAAAATGTTCATCATATAAATTAATTAATGGTATATATAAATTATTTGTATAATCTACAAGCATTCTTGCTGTACTGTATTTTCCACCTGTTGTTATTATTGACTGTTTCATTATTTTCATCCATTCTTCTGATGGCTCATTTTCACTTGGCCTATTGTAGAATGTTGGAATAATTTTTGTTTCTAATGTTTTATACATACTTTGGCTATCTGCAATATCTTGCTCTGCATAAGATTGATATTCTTTGTCTGTACCAATTGTCCATCCATTAGTTTGGTCATATCCTTCTGCCCACCATCCGTCTAGTACGCTAAAGTTTATAACTCCATTTACAGATGCTTTTTGGCCAGATGTTCCAGAAGCTTCCATTGGCCTACGTGGATTGTTTAACCATACATCTACACCACTTATTAGATATCTTGACATTGCTATATTATAGTTTTCTAATAAAAATACTTTGCCTCTAAATTGTGGTTTCATAGATATTTCATGTATAAATTTTATTAAATCTTGTCCTTCTTTATCTGCTGGATGTGCTTTTCCGGCAAATACTAATCTTACAGGATGTTCACTATCATTCAATATTTCTGTTATTCTTTCTAAATCATTAAATATTAATGTTGCCCTTTTATATGTTGCAAATCTTCTTGCAAATCCAATTATTAGGTCACTTGACGAAATTCCAGATATCATTTCTTTTATTTCATCATAGCTCACTCCCGCTCTTCTTAATCTATTAGTTGTGTTTTCTTTTATTATTTGTATCAATTTTTCTTTTCTATCTAAATGCGCATTCCATAGCTCTTTATCTGGAATATTTTTTATTCTTTTCCATGTATCATCCAAATATATTTTGTCTTGCCAATATGGAGTCGTTGGTGATGTTAAATATTTGTTGTATAGTTCTTTTAAATTTTGTGGTACCCATGAACATGTATGTATACCGTTTGTTACATATGTTATTGGAGATTCATTTGCTGCAATATTTGGCCATACATCTCCAAATAATTCTCTTGATACTTCTCCATGTAGTTTACTTACACCATTTTTCTTACCTGCTATTTTTAATGCTAATATTCCCATATTAAATCCAGGTTCCAATTGGTCGCATGGTTTCATTCCTAGTTTCAAGAACTCTTCTCTTTCTAGTCCCATTTTTGGCCAGAATTCTTTGAAATATCTTTCAACTAAATCTACTGGGAATATATCATTTCCTGCTGGAACTGGAGTGTGTGTTGTAAATACTGTTTTTGATGTTACTATATCCCTTGCTATTTCAAATGATACTTGTTTTTCGGCTATTGTATTTCTTATTAGCTCTAATGTCAAAAATGCTGAGTGTCCTTCATTCATATGATATATAGTTGGATTTAGTCCAAGTTCTTTTAAAAGCTTTACCCCCGCAATTCCCAAAACTATTTCTTGGCGAATTCTCATATCTTGATCTCCACCATATAATTTTAGAGTTGTTTCTCTATCTTCTGGACTATTTTTGTCTATATCTGAATCTAATAAATATAAGCATATTCTTCCTACATTTATTTTCCATACTTTCAAATATACTGTTCTTTTTTGGAATTTTGTTTCTATAAGTAAATCTTCTCCATCTTCTTTTTTTACTGGATGTATCGGCATATTATCTAATTCTATATTTTTATATTCTGATTTTTGTATTCCATATCCTTCTATTTTTTGATGAAAATATCCATTTTTATAAAGTAAACCTACCCCTACTAAAGGAATTCCTAGGTCACTTGCTGATTTTAGATGGTCGCCTGATAGTATTCCAAGTCCTCCAGAATATATTGGCATTGTTTCATCTAATCCATATTCAGCTGAAAAATATGCTATTAAATCATTTTTATTGTCTGGATATTTTTTATTAAACCATGTGTCTTTGCTTGACATATAGTCTTCATAATTTTTTAATACTTTTTCATATTCTTTCACAAAGCTAGAATCTTTTGCTGCCATTTCTAGTCTTTCCTGTGATACTCTCTTTAAGAATTTTACAGGATTTTTTTCTACTGTTTCCCATAAATCTCTATCTATTTTCTTAAGTAGTCTTAAATATTCTGAATTCCAGCTCCACCATAAGTTGTTTGCTATTTCGTCTAATCTGTTTATGCTTTTTGGTAACTGTGGTTTTACAGTTATTTTATTAAATATGTACATTTATTTCGTCCTCCTTGGTATCTTTCTTTTTTCCTTTAGATATTATCTATTAAAATATTTTTTTTGTCAAGAATTTTTAAACATTTTCTAAAACTACAATATTCTTGGCAACTACATTTAAACTTATTACATTCATTGCTGTTAAATTTTCAATTTCCTTGGTTATTCTTTTCTTAAATTCTGTTAATCCCTCTGCTACATTATATCCATATACAACACTAACTTCCATATCAATTAAAGGTCCAGCACCGTAATTTTGTACGCGTGTTCTTAAAACTTTATAAATTTCAGGCATTTTTTCTGCCTGAAATTCTGCAATTTGTCTAAAAACTGAATCTGAAATCGTAAAATTTCCTAAATAGCTAAATGTAGGCCTTATTATTGATTTTTCAGAAATATATGGCATTTTTCCTTTTCCTTTTGATTTGAAAATTTGAAGTGGGTCTAATAAATATCCCGAAAAATCTTTTTTTATTTCAAATGTTGGAACAGGAATTACGTGTTTTCCTTCTGTAACCCTTATATTTCTTGCTGTTTTCATTTCTTCTTCTGTTGCAACATCAGTAATATATGTTGTATCAGACACATTTGGTAGTCCCAAATTTTCTGCAATTTTTGCAACCATTCTATCTGATGTCCCAAGTATTAGTAATTTCTTTACTTTATATTTTTTTAACGCCTTTTGTATAACTTCTTTTTCATCATCATGTAAAAATAGTGCTTTTTGTACTGTTGCAACTTTTGTCGAAGCCTTTTTAGCTGATTCTCCAGCAATAACCTTATTATCATTTATTAAAAGTCCATCATCAATTATAAAATGTACGTCTTTTTCTCCTGCCACCATTTGTGCTCTATAGCTTTTTCCAGTACCTGATGGGCCAACGAAAGCATATACTTTTATATTTTCAAACATATTTTTTCCTTTCTTACAATTATCAGCCTTTGATATTATCTATCTTAGGCTGACAACTTTTAATTTTTTTCTACTAACATTACATTATAAATGTAATTGTGATATGTTGTATCAATTCTTTTTGTTTCTTTTAATATTGTTATATTTTCTTTTGGAAATTCATCATTATATAGTCCCATATATTCTGAATCTATTAGCCAAATTCTTCCTTTATAATCTTTCAAGAAGTCCCAATTTGTTACTGTTTCCATTCCTGGTCCATATGCTTTATAGGCTTCTTCTACATCCCAGTATGCAAAATTTAAAAAGTATTGTTTATTATCTGGAAAATATGCTGCAACAACTCCACCATTTCCAATATTTGAATATATTATTATATCATCTGGTTTAATTTCTTCATTTATGTAATTATATAATTCACTATTTGAACTATCATAATTTATTTTCATATTTGTAATATTACTTGCTATTGCTAAAACTAAAGTAACTCCGCATATAATACCCACAATAATTTTATTTTTCTCTTTTGATGTAATAAAACTAAATGTGAATATGTATAATCCAGTCATTACTAGTAAATATCTTGAGTAAAGAATTGGAGTTATAATAGATGCAAGACCAATTATTGCAATCACACCAACATATCCTATTGTGCTTAATACTGCTGGTTTTATATCTTGTTTTTCTTTTTTCATTTTGTACATTTTTACACCTATATAAATATACATTAAAACTGATGCAATTAAGGATGTGATTGTTTGCATATTAAATGTAAAATCTGTATCAAGCTGTCTTCTAAATTGAAATCCCAATACTTCTACTGTTGTGTTTACCAATCCTACTTTTATCCAAAATCCACCACCAACATGTTTTAATTGTCCTACAAAATATATAAGCCATGGAATGTATAAAGCAATTTGTACAACTGCTAATATTAAGAAGTTTCTTAGTGATTTTTTATCATTTTTAACATTTTTTATTAGATAAATTAAAAGCATTAAATTTATTAAACATGCTGTTACTAAGGCATAATAGTGTACGTAACATGAGCAAATGCTGAAAAATCCAAATAAACATAGATTTTTTAATTTTGCTTTTTCGTCATTATTTGAAACTGCCTTGTAAAATCTATATCCATAAATTGCCATTAATGTAACTAATAAACAAGACCATGAATACATTCTAATTTCTTGAGCATATGTATTCATAATTGGTAAAAAGTATGAGAAAAATGAAAACGCAATTCCTGTTTTTTCTCCAAAATCTTTTCTTATGTGTGTATATCCAAGTATTCCTAATATTATTATTGCAAGTGCTGATAAAAGCCTGTATGCTATAATATTTGCTCCAAAAATCATATTAACAATGTGTAACAACCAATAATATAATGCCGGATGTACATCATTTCCTGTTATTTGCCAAATTTGGCCAAATCCTTTATTTGCTATTGCTACTGAATAGCTTTCATCAAACCATAAGCCTCTATGAAACGCTGGAAGCAAAACAAATATTATTCCAACAGCTATTAGTGCTAAATGTATTATTTTTGATTTCTTCATTTTTTATTCACATTCCTTCCTAAAAAAATTAGCTAGGACTAAAACTTCCTATTTTAGACCTAGCCTTTAATTTATGCTATTTCTTTTATATCTACACTACGTACATGGTCGATTTTCTCCCAAGTTGTGTCTTGTTTAAATAGACATTTAAAGTTTATTAATAGCCATGTTCCCATAAATAATGGATAATATAATGCCCATTTTAACATTGGTTTTATTGGTTTCTTATCTAAATACATTGTAAATAAGGCCGTAAATATTGGGAAGAAAAATGTTGGTACTATATATCTTACTATATTTATTATTAGTTCTGCTGTTGTCATCGTATCTACTGCATATATAACGAAATTTGATAATAGTAAAACCATTGATAATACAAACATTGGTATACTTCCTACTATATATAATAATCCATCAAAATTCATTATTGTCTTGTTTGTTTTTACGGCTTTTGCTAAGTCTTTTGTGTATATTTTCATACATTGTATGTGCCCTACTGTCCACCTCGTTCTTTGTGTCCATGATGCTTTGAATTTTTCTGGTTGTTCATCATATACTATTGCATCTGTTGCCCATCCTAATCTTTTTCCTTTTATTATTTGTTTTAATGAAAACTCTATGTCTTCTGTTAATGTTTTTGTATCCCATCCTGTTTCTTTTATTAAATCAAATTTTACCATAAATCCTGTTCCATTTAATAATGGTGATAGTCCTACATTGTATCTTGCTAGATGGTAAAATCTATGCATTGTCCAGTAAAAGAACGCATATCCTGCTGATACCCAGCTTTCTGTTGGATTTTTGATATCTTTATATCCTTGTACTACTTCTTCTCCTTGACATAGTTTTCTATTCATTACTTTTATGAAGTTTTTGTCTACTATGTTATCTGCATCAAATACTAAAAATGCATCGTAGTCTGCTTTTTCTTCTATTTTTTGCTTTAAGAACCAATTTAGTGCATATCCTTTTGTCTTTTTTGTTTCATCAAATCTTTTATATACTATTGCTCCAGCTTCTTTTGCATATTTTGCTGTATTGTCTGTGCAATTGTCTGCTATTACATAGATATCATATAAGTTTTTGTCATAGTCTTGATTTTTTAGACTTTCTATTAGATTTACTATTACTTTTTCTTCGTTATGTGCTGGTATTATTGCCATGAATTTGTGCTTTTTGTTTTTTAGTAGTGGTTTTTCTTTGAATTTTATTAGTGCACACAAGCTTACTGCAAATTCATATATCCAAAATATTACTATTAAATATACAAGCGCTTGCCTTAATAAATATACATATTTCATTTATTTTTCCCTCTCTTTTTTATTTTATTTCACTACATGCTATATTATACTATTGATATTTGATTTTTGCAATGTTTTTGGGAAATATTTATAATTTATTAAGAAATTTATTGTGTAGATATTGATTTTTACTGGTTGTGTTAATTTTTTAACTTTTGAATATACCTTTAACTAAGTCAAATATTTTATTGAACCATTTTTTCTCTTCCTCTGCTTTTATTGGTAAACTTTCACTATTTTCTTTGTTTATCGTTTTTCTACTGTTGAATACATCATCTATGTTATACCTTTTTTTTATCTCTTCATCATACTGATTTGCTAGTTCTGTTTCCTTTTGTTGCAATATTATTTTCTCATTATCATTGCACAAAAAATCTCTATATATCATTCCCAACAATACTATCGTTTCATATTGAAAATTTTCAATATTTAATGGCTCTTTAACTATAATTTTATATTCCCTATCTCTTTCATTTCTGATAATGTCCTTTAATTTTTGAGGTATCTTATTTAAAATTGACTCTGGCATCAATTTTAATATTTCATAGACTTCTGAAAGCGATTTTTTATACTTTTCATCCATAGTAACTCTCCTATTTGTTTAAATCTCATCTATTAAGCCAATTTTCAATTGTTTCTTTACCTTTTTGAGCTAATTCTTTTATCTTTATTGCAATTATTTCTCTCCATTTTTTCTTTACTGGTGTTGCCATTGGAACATTCGTATATGCATTAAATTCTCTCAATATTTTTGAAGCTTCTTTCTCTGATAATCCTTGATACATCTTTAAAGGTTCTTCTTTATTGATTTGTCCACGAATTATTTCTTTTTCCGCATTATGTACTTCTTCTATCTGTTTATTTGGCGCAATGTTTTGGTTATTTTCTTCAATTTCTGTTGAAATGCTTTCTTCAGCTTTTTTTTCTATTTCTATATCTTCCTTTTCTTTATCAGCCTGCAATTCTTCTACTGGTTTAGATAAAGGATTTTCATCTTCTTTTTCAACTATCTCTTCTACTAAATTTTGTGGTTGTTCTTCTTGTGTTTCTTGTGTTTCCTCTATTTTTTTCCCTTTACCTAGTTCATCTTTTTTTATTTCTTGACCTTCTTCTTCAATATCTGTTTGAATATCTTCTTCAGTTATTGCTTTGATTACAGGTTCTTCTACTATTTTTTCTTCATTTTCTAATTCTTCTGTTGCCATATCTTTTGACGTAGCACTTTTTTCTTCTTCTATCTTCTTTTCGACTTTACTTTCAAACTCACTTATATATTTTTCACTATCTATCCCTAATAATTCTAGGCAAATTTTAACCTTGTTCTTTATTTCTAAAGCATTTGATTTGTATTTATTTCCTAATTCTTCAAATCCTTTTTCACTTGCCATAAAAGTAAATCCATCAATTTTAAAAAAAGCCTTTTTTCCAGTTCCTAAAGTCCCTGTTCTATCTATAATTTTCAAACAATTTAAATTTGGATTATCATTATCAAAAATATTAGTATTATCAAAAACCTCATTACCTTCAATGTTTGATGTAAGTTCTTGATTAGTAACTATCGATATACCTTCATATCCATTTGATACTCCATAACTTCGTTTATACCAATTCAATCCATCTTCAGTTACCGTTTTGCTATAATAAGCAGTTCCAATGGGAGTCGTTCCAACCAAATTTTCTTTCTTTTTATATGAATCAACATATAAATTACTATACTTAGTTATTGCTTTTTTTATTTCCTCATCATTTATAATTTTTTCTTCTCCTAATTTACTCCATATTTCTTCTTGATTTGCCATTTAATTTTCCTCCTTTTTTAGTTATAATATCATATTGTATTTCTTTTTGCAATTACTTTGTATTTTTTTAATATAATTTATTAAGAAATGTTATTTAATTAAAAAAGTAGCATCCAACTGAACTGATATATCTACATTATTAAACATTAATTTTTAACATTTTATTTAAAATTCCTACATCTCCCAAATAAATAAAAACTCGTTATTATGTACGTTTTTTAATTTTCCTAGCTCCTATAATCATTAATGGCTTCTTCGTTCCTTTATTTTACTGTGTCTTGTTAGCTATGTCAAATTTTTTTCACGTTTTTCGAAGATTTTTCAATGCATTTTTTCACGTTTTTTTATGTTTTTCTGTGTATTTTTTTCACGTTTTTATTATAATTTTCAATTCAACGTTTAAAAAATCTTGTAACTTTTATTATTTTTTTGTAAATATATAATTCAATAACCCATAAGATAAACTAATTTTTATCTTATGGGTTATATTCTTGAGCGTTAATATTACGCATATTTCACCTTTGGGCATTTTTTTATTTAACATTATTGACATTATCCAATATCTCCTAGTTAATTTCATACGTTTTTTCGTTTATTGTACTCGCTGTTAATTGAATATCTGGCTTTAATGAAACCACTGGACGTACACCATACCCAGGTGCATAAGCAAATCCAAATGAGTAATACATATTATGGCCACTGACATAGCCACTTGCATACACATAATACATCCCATAACGTGCATAATCCTGTAAGGCACCAGAATATGATGAACCAAGCCAATATTTATTATCATCTATTGCTTCTGTTCTTATTTCTTCTCCTTTGTCCGTTTTAAAAACCACACTATAACCTTTTGTAGCTTTCTGTATATCTGATATAGTTCCATATCCCACATAATTTGGCTTTATTGTTCCTATCAACTTTGTTTCAGTTAGTCCATTTAGCTCTTGTATATTTGTTTCCCATTTTCCATTTTCTGAATTATAATAATTAAATATTCCTATACTTCCAGGCTGTTTTGTAGTTTCATCTCTTTTTACATGGTAGTAACTTAAAAAATTTTTTCCACCATCATATGATGGTGCACAATTATTTATTGATTCATGTGTCCAAGTATACTCATATACACTTGTATTTGGTTCTATTTTTAGTCCTATTACATTTGTTATATCATCATATGTTATACTTCTTCCTCCAGTTGCTCCTTTTCCATTTCCATATACACTGCATACCCTGTTCAATTCATTTACTCCATATAAATATCCTGTTATTCCTTTAAAATACATTTTCTTTGTTGTTCCATCTTCATTCTTCAACACATCTGCTGCCACAATTAATAATTCACCCGTTGTTTGATCTGCTTCTAATACTTTCCATTTAGTACTTTTGGCATCATTTGTTGAATAATTTTGTTCTTCGTGTCCATTTCCTTCCTCAACAGTTCCTGCATCTAATAATTCTTGATATTCCGATGCTTTATTACATGGCCATACAGGATTTCTTTCTTCTTCTGGACCTGTTACATAATAAACTTCTGTTTCTGTGGTTTGGTCCGTTCCCTTAGGAGATGTATATGTTTTCTCTGTTCCTGGGTCATAATTTATATAATCACCAACATTAAGAGTAATTTCCCCATTCGTTACAGAATCAACAGCTCCATTCTCATCATACTTATTTGCCCAGCCTCTATAAACTTTTCCATTGGCATTTATAACATATACACCCTGCTCTCCCTCATAAATCCATGGACCATTTCCAGTAAATTCTGTTTTCTTTCCTATATATGACTTCAAACTTGAATTTAAATTATCAGCTGTTATTTCTCCATTTCCTATTGTTACTGCTTCTAATACCGCCATGTTAACTGCTTCTTTTTCATTTTCTATTTGTGTGCTTCTTTTTGCTTCAGTAGCTCTTTTTAATATTCCATTCTCACCAGATAGCATACTTATACTTATCCCAGCCAAAACTAAAATCACAATCACTGTAACTACAAGCGCTATCAAAGTAATTCCTCGTTTCTCCTTCAGTCTTTTTAGCTTCATTTTTTCCTCCTCAAAATTCCAATTGATTTTTACTAAATCCTTATTTTTTGAATAATTCTCAATTTCTAACATTTCAATTAATTTCATACGTTTTTTCATTTGTTGTGCTTGCTGTTAATTGAATATCTGTCTTCAATGAAATCACTGGACGTATGCCATACATAGGGTCACGTACGCGACCATAAGAACTATATACACTATATCCATCAATAAAACCACTATCATATGCATAATATATTCCATAAGATACACCATTAACGTCAGCATAACAATGCAAAGAAGCCAACCAATATCTATTAAATTGCGTTGTATTTTGTTCTATTTCATCTTTACTATCAATTTTGAAAACCACACTATATCCCTTTGTATTTTTTTGTACCTCTGATACACTTTCAAATCCGATATAATCAGGAGTTACTTTTCCTATTAACTTTGTCTCAGTTAATCCTTTTAATTCTTGTGTGCTTGTCTCCCATTTTCCATTTTCTTTATTATAATAGTTGAATACACCCATACTTCCAGGTTGTTTTGTTGTTTCATCTCTCTTTACATGATAGTAACTCAAAAAATTTACTCCGCCATCATATGATGGTGCATAATTATTTATTGATTCTGGTGTCCAAGTATAAGTATATTGATTTGTGTTTTGTTTCTTTTTTAATCCTATAACCTTTGCTATATCATCATATGTTATACTTCTTCCACCTGTCGCACCTTTTCCATTTCCATAAATATTGCATATTTTATTTAATTCATCTACTCCATATAAATATCCTGTTATTCCTTTAAATCTCATTAGCTTACTTGTTCCATCTTCATTTTTTAATACATCTGCTGCCACAATAAGCAATTTCCCTGTTTTCTCATCTGCTCCTAACACTTTCCATTTTACATCACTCGCGTCACTTGTTGAATAAGTTTGATTACCATATCCATTTCCTTTTTCAATTTTTCCAGCATCCAATAGGCTTTGATATTCTGACGCCTCTGCACATGTCCATGTATCATCATCTTTTGTAACATAATACTTCGTTGATACTTCTAATTGGTCCGTTCCCTTAGGAGATGTATATGTTTTCTCTGTTCCCGGGTCATAATTTATATAATCACCAACATTAAGAGTAATTTCCCCATTCGTTACAGAATCAACAGCTCCATTTTCATCATACTTATTTGCCCAGCCCCTATAAACTTTTCCATTGGCATTTATAACATATACACCCTGCTCTCCCTCATAAATCCATGGACCATTTCCAGTAAATTCTGTTTTCTTTCCTATATATGACTTTAAACTTGAATTTAAATTATCAGCCGTTATTTCTCCATTTCCTATCGTTACCGCTTCTAATACCGCCATGTTAACCGCTTCTTTTTCATTTTCAATTTGTGTATTTCTTTTTGCCTCAGTAGCTCTTTTTAATATCCCATTCTCACCAGATAGCATACTTATACTTATCCCAGTCAAAACTAAAATCACAATCACTGTAACTACAAGAGCTATTAAAGTTATTCCTTTTTCTTCATTTTTATAATCTATCATCGTTCATTTCATCCTTTCTAAAACGTCAGCCTAAAATATAACCATAAGTGTATTTATTTATATACTACTTTATTTTTAATATATCATATTTTATAATTGCTTTCAATTGCTTTTAGCAATGTAATACAATTGTAAAACTAATGTAACATTTTCGTAACAAATTCATTTTATGTACCCTATAACAGCAAAAGGCACTAAAAAATCCTCATCAAACTTTTTTAGTGCCTCCTTTTAAATCATCTTTTCATTACTACTCGCATTCGTAGCTTGAACACTCTGACTCATCCAGATTTCCAGTATTAACATTTTGTTTTGGTGTTACCATTATAGCATTTAATTCACATAGTTGTTGTTTACCATTATTGTACTTGCAACTTTGCACTGTACAATTTATTTTTTGCTTGTTATCCATTTCAATTACCTCCAAAACTATTTTGCAATTTCTTGCTATATTATTATGTACAACTTTAAAAAAAATATGCACCAATTTGGACCGGGTCTTTTCTATCCATTGCTCATTTATTACTATTTGGACCGTTTCTTTTGAAAACATGTCCACAAAAGAACCGGTCCCAAACGAACATTGTACTAAAAAGACCCAGTCCCAATTGGGTTACAAACTCATATTAATTCCCCTTGCAACAATAGAAGTCATATTATCAATAAGTTCATCAATTTCCTTAGGAGTAACAATCATATTATAATCACTAGGATTAAGAGCCTCCTTGATTTCCTCATAATTATCCTTTTCCTTAAGCTTATTTAAATAGTCATTAGATTTAGCTTCCTCTTGAAGTTTTTCAATAAACAAATCCAAACAATCATTAACCAGAACCGCACTCTCAACAACGGTTGGAATTCCGAATTGCAATAACAGGAATTCCTAAAGTATTTTGAGAAATTTCCTTTCTAGTATTTCCAACGCCAGCACCTGGGACAATTCCAGTATCTGAAAGCTGAATTGTGCTACTTATTCTTTCGATACTTCTTGAAGCCAAAGCATCAATTACAATCAATAATTTTGGATTTATTTCTTTTACTACTCCCTCTAAGATTTCTAAAGTTTCTATTCCTGTTGTTCCTAAAACCCCAGGAGAAATTGCACTCACTGGCCTTGAATTTTCATCAATATATTGAGGTAAATATTTTATTATATGACGCGTAACATCTATATCATTTACAACCTTTGGTCCCAGTGAATCTGGTGTTACATACATATTTCCAAGCCCAACCACTAATATATCATCTTTTGGTGCAATATGTTTATTTATAATTTCCTTAAGCTCTTCAGCTAAAATCTCTGCTGATTTTTGAATTTCTTCTTCCTCTGCCAATCTCAATTTTTTTATATCAATGGTTATATAACTCCCAATTGGCTTTCCTATTGCTTGTTCACCATTTTGATTTGTAATATTTACTTTTGTTACTTTTAAATTTTCGTCAATTTCCTTGTTTTCAATCTCGACTCCATCTATTTCTTCTAAATTATTATTTTTTCTAAATATATCTCGTCTTTCTAATGCTAAATCCGTTCTAAAATTATACATAAAAAAAGTCCTCCTTAAAGCTTATTTTTGCTTTTTAGAGAACTTTTTATTCATTTTTTAAAATATTCCTATAATCTCGCCATTTTCATCTACATCAATTTCTTCTGCTGCTGGAACCTTTGGAAGTCCTGGCATTGTCATAATTTTTCCACAATATACTACAATAAATTCAGCACCATTTTTTAATTCTACATCTCTTACTGTTATGTCAAATTTTTCCTTACATTCCAAATTTTTTGCGTCATCAGATAATGAATATTGTGTTTTTGCAATGCAAATTGGGAAATTTGATTTTCCTAATTTTTCAATTTTTTCTATACTTTCATTTGCAATATCTGTATAAATTACTTTTTCTGCTCCATATATTTTTTTTGCTACTTTTTCTATCTTCGTTTTTATAGAATCTTTATCTTCATAAATAAATTTTAAATTTGTTTCATTTTTTGAAATTTGAACTATTTTTTCAGCAATATCTATGGCTCCATTTCCGCCTTTTGCCCATCCTTCTACTATACTCATTTGAATGTCATTTTTATTTAAATCATTTTTTACAAATTCAAGTTCTTCATCTAAATCTGTACTAAATTTATTTAATGCTACAATTACATTAATTCCAAATTCATTTTTCATATTATTTATATGTTTGTATAAATTATTCATTCCATTTTTTAATGCTACATCATTTCTTTGTAAAATTTCATCCTTACTTGCTCCTCCATGATATTTAAGAGCCTTTATTGTAGCAACAATTACAGCTACACTTGGTTTTAAATCCGCCTTTCTACATTTTATGTCTAAAAACTTTTCAGCACCAAGGTCTGAGCCAAAGCCCGCTTCTGTAATTACATAATCCCCTAATTTTAACGCTAATTTTGTTGCTCTTACAGAATTACATCCATGAGCTATATTCGCAAAAGGTCCTCCATGAATTATGCAAGGGCTTCCTTCTAAAGATTGCACCAAATTTGGATTTATAGCATCTTTTAATAATGCTGTCATTGCCCCCTCAGCTTTTAAATCTTTTGCATATACTGGATTTTCTTCTTCATTATATCCAATTATTATATTACCCAATCTTTTTCTCAAATCGTTTATATCTGACGCAAGACACAATATTGCCATTATTTCTGAAGCAACTGTTATACAAAACTCGTCATTTCTTGGTACAATTTTCTTTTCTCCTGATAAACCTGTTTCTATACTCCTTAATTGTCTATCATTTAAATCTAGACATCTTTTCCATGTAACTTTTTTTATTTTTAATTCATTTCCCCAATATATATGATTGTCTATCATTGCTGATAGCAAATTGTTTGCTGAAGTTATTGCATGTATATCGCCTGTAAAATGAAGATTTATGTCTTCCATAGGAGCAATTTGAGCTTTTCCTCCTCCTGTTGCTCCACCTTTCATTCCAAACACTGGTCCAAGTGATGGCTCTCTTAATGTTAAAATTGCTTTTTCCCCTATTTTATTTAAACCATCTGCAATTGCTATTGATACTGTCGTTTTCCCCTCTCCTAATGGCGTCGGATTCATCGCTGTAACTAGCACTAGTTTGCCATTTTCTTTTTCAGCTAATCTATGGTAAGCTTCTTCATTTATTTTGGCTTTATATTTTCCATATTGCTCTATCTCGTTTTCTTTTAATCCCGCTTTTTTTCCTATAATTGATATATTTTCAATATTTGCTTCTTTAGCTATTTCTATATCTGTCATCTTATCACCCTCTTCTTTAATTACTAAATTATAGTACCATAAAAAAGTAAATCATGCAATATTAAAAAAAAATTTGCGCTATTAAGTTTAACATTCAGAAAATATGTGCTATTATAATTTTAGCTAGCAAAGCAAATCTTAATTAGATAATTAACAAAAAAAAGACCTGTAAGCCGTCAAACTTTAACTGGTCTTTTATAAGATTAACGCCATGCTTGGCACCACAACGACAATGGGGGGATTAACACTCCCCCCATTTCTTTTTTAAACATTTTTAAATCTCGTCTTCATCAGACGACTGCCCCATTTCATCAAAGAAGGACACATCATTGTCCTTTATTGTTTTTAGAAAACCCCCAGATAGTCTGGGGGTTCGGGAAAGCTTCAGCGATGAGTAGACAAAAAACTCCTTTCAA
>CAKPDO010000031.1 GCA_934148985.1 uncultured Clostridia bacterium | reverse complement strand
AGTCTTACAATAACCGTTAATGTAATACGAATTTCTAGTTATATTTTTCTAAATAGAATTTACTTTTTCATTTCACTTGTAACATAAAAAATAAAAAAAATCTACATTTTGCTTGAAAAAAAAATAAAATGAAGATATAATATAAAAGTCATAAAAACGCAAAAATCCGTAAGGGAAACAAAGGAGGAAGAAAATGGCTATGAGAGATAAAAGTTTTTGGATATTATTAATATTTATATTAAGTGGACTAGTAATTGGTGGATTACTAGGAGATTTAGCATCAAGTGTAAATGGATTATGGTGGCTATCATTTGGTCAAGAATTTGGATTAGAAAGTCCATTTGTGTTAGACCTAAGTATATTAAGTATAACATTTGCATTTTCAATAAAAATAAATATAGCAAGTATAATAGGAATGGCAATAGCAATTTTTATATATAGAAAAATATAACAAAAATAGGGGCGGAAAGGAAAAAATTTGACAATAAAAGAATTACCGCAAAGTGAAAGACCATATGAAAAGTTAGAAATGTATGGAGAAAAAAGCCTTAGTAATGCTGAATTACTAGCAATAATAATAAAAACAGGAACAAAAGAACACACAAGTGTAGATATTGCAAGGCAGATACTAAATTTAAACGAAAAATATGAGGATACAAGTTTAGCTTTTTTGATGGACTTAAGTTTAGAAGAATTAACCAAAATAAAAGGAATGGGAAAAGTAAAAGCAATCCAACTTAAAGCAGTGTGTGAATTAGCTTGTAGAATAAGCAAACCGTCCAATTATAGAAAAACACAAATAAAAGAACCAAATGATATTGTAAAAATACTAATGAATGAAATGCAATATGAGAAAAATGAAATTGCTAAAATAATATTATTAGATAACAAAAATGTAATATTAAAAATAAAAGATGTAGCAATAGGCGGAAATAATTTCGTAACAATTGGAATGAAAGAAATATTATCAGAGGCAGTAAAAATAAATGCACCTAAAATAATACTTGTACATAATCATCCAAGCGGAAATTCTAGGCCGAGCTTAAAAGACATCGAAACCACAGAGAAATTAGAAAAGGCATCAAAATTACTTGGAATTGAATTAATAGACCATATTGTAATAGGAAAATCAGAATACACAAGCATAAAAACAATGGAAGAATGGAAAACAAAATTAGAGAGGAAGTAGATAAAATGAGACTTTTTACATTTGGTTCAAAAGACATAGGAATAGACTTGGGAACAGCAAATATCTTAATGACTTTAAAGGGAAAAGGAATAGTTTTAAAAGAGCCAGCAGTTGTAGCAATAGATAGAAAAACAAGAGAAATAAAGGCAACAGGATATGAGGCAAAAGAAATGTTAGGTAGAACGCCTGAAGATATAAAAGCTGTAAGGCCTATGAAAGATGGAGTAATAGCAGATTTTACAGCAACAGGGTTAATGCTTAAAAATATGATAAAAAAAGTATCATCAAGATATAGTATAGGTAGACCTAGAGTAGTGGTTGGTGTACCATCTGGTATAACTGAAGTTGAGGAAAGAGCTGTTGAAGAGTCAGTTATGCAAGCAGGAGCAAGAGAAGTTTACATCATAGAGGAACCTATGGCAGCAGCAATAGGTGCGGGAATAAACATAACAGAACCAAGTGGGAGCATGATAGTTGATATTGGTGGAGGAACAACAGAAGTAGCTGTAATATCACTTGGAGGAATAGTCGTAAGTAATTCTTTAAGAATTGCAGGAGATGAGCTAGATGAAGACATAGTAAACTATATAAGAAGAGTAGAAAATTTATCAATAGGAGAAACAACAGCAGAACAAATAAAAATGCAAATAGGTTGTGCAACACCATTAATGACAGATATGCAAATGGAAATAAGAGGTAGAGACTTAGTATCTGGGTTACCAAGAAATATAATGATTAAGTCATCGCAAATAATGGAAGCTATGAGTGAATCAATTGCAAAAATTATAGAAACTGTAAAACAGACATTAGAAAAAACGCCGCCAGAACTTGCAGCTGATTTAGTAGAAAAAGGAATATACTTAGCAGGAGGAGGAGCGTTGATTCAAAATTTAGACAAACTTTTAAGCAGCGAAACAAATATGCCAGTATATGTCGCAAATTCTCCACTGGAGTGTGTTGTAAATGGAACAGGTAAAACTTTGGAAGATTTGGAAAAATTGAAAACTGTTCTTGTAAATAGCAGAAGAAGATAATTAAAGGAAAGGATAAATTATTATGTATAGAAATAAAAAAGGCGAAATAATAGGAATAATAGTTACAATACTCATTTTAATACTATTGGTAGTATTAACAAATACCGAAAACAGTAATTTATCTTATATAGAAAATATAGCAAATAAACTTGTAAATCCAATACAAAATGGACTTACATATGTAAAAAACAAAGTAAATGGAAATTCATCATTTTTTTCAAATATAAATGATATCAAAAATGAAAACGAAAATTTGAAAAATAAAAATAATGAATTAGAAGAAAGATTAAGAGAATTTGAAACAATAAAGGCTGAAAATCAAACTTTAAAAGAATATTTGAATTTGACAGAAAAATATAAAGATTATACAACAATTGCAGCAAATGTAATAAGCAGAGATATAAGCAATTACTCAAAAACAATTGTGATAAATATAGGAACAAAAAGCGGAATAAAAGAGAACATGACTGTAATTGCATCAGATGGATTAGTTGGGTATGTAATATCAGCAACAGATACAACATCAAAAGTGCAAACAATTATAGATTCATCAAGTAATACAAGCAGTATTTTAAGTTCAGCAAGAGATAGTATTGTTTGCAAAGGCCAGCTTGAAAATAACAACATTTTAAAAGGAGTATATATTCCAACAGATGCAACAATTGCACAAGGAGATACTGTTGAAACTTCAGGACTTGGAGGAATATACCCAAAAGGAATATATATAGGAAAAGTTTCAAAAGTTGTAAATACAAGTAATTTAAACGATAGGTATGCTCTTATTGAAACAGCAGTAAATTTTAATAAATTAGAAACAGTTTTAGTAATAACAAATTAGTAAAAAGGAGAAAAAGGCATATGAAAAAAGCATTAATAAATATATTTTTAATAATAGCATTTATAATTACATATTTACTTCAAGTCAACCTATTTTCTTGGTTTAAAATAGCACGGAGTAATGCCAAATTTATTTATAATGTTTATACTTTTCATAGGTCTTTTTTATAGTAAAACAGCAGGGATGTTATATGGCATCGCATGTGGAATAATGTTAGACTTATTTATTGGGAGAAAAGTTGGAATAACAGCAATAATGCTAGGAATAGTAGGGCTAATAGGTGGAATATTTGATAAAAATTTCTCAAAAGAAAGTAGAATTACTATAATTATAATGGTAGTAGTAAGTACATTTATATACGAAATAGGGTCTTACATAATAGGATGTTTTATATTTGGTTATGATGTACAAATTGTAAGCTTTATAAAAATATTGTTGATAGAGGCAATGTACAATATTATAGTTACAATAATATTATATCCGCTATTACAAAAATTTGGATATGAAATAGAAGAAGAATATAAAGGAAATAAAATTTTAACAAAATATTTCTAAAAAACATTAATAAATCAAGCAAAAGAAGGTGAATCGTTGAAAAGAAAAATAAAAAAAGAACATACAAATTTTAGATTTAATATTTTAACAATAATAGTGTACATTATTGGAACAATATTGATAATGAAATTGTTTGAACTTCAAATTATAAAAGGAGCTTCATATAGGGAACTATCCAATACAAGACTTTCGAGAGAAAGCATACTGGAAGCTTCGAGAGGAGAGATTTTAGACAGGTCTGGAAATATTCTTGCAACTACAACAAGTTCGTTCAATATAGAAATGTACAAAACAAAATCAGATGATGAAGCATTAAATGAAAGTATTTTAAAACTAGTAAATCTATTTGAACAAAATCAAATAAAATATCCTAACAACTTTCCTGTAAATGACGATTGTACTGGATATTTGCAAGAGGGTGACACATTAAAAAAATGGCTTGCTAAATACAAACTTGCAGAAAATACGAGTGTGGAAGATACAATAAGTTATTTTGCCAAAAAATATGAAATAAAAAATAAGGATATAAAAGAAACAAGAAAAATTATATCAATAAGATATGAAATGACGACTAAAGGATATAGTAGTACAAAGCCACTAAGTTTAGCAGAAAATGTTTCAAGAGAAATAGTTGCTCAAATAAGTGAGAGAAATCTAGAATTCCCTGGCGTTACGATAACAACAAAAAGTTCAAGAAAATATAATTATGGAAGTTTAGCTTCACACATATTAGGATATATAGGAAAAATTAACGAAAAAGAATATAATGAGGCACAAGATGTATACGAAAATGATGATTATGTTGGAAGAACAGGAATAGAAGCAATGTTTGAAAACTACTTGAGAGGAAAAAAAGGAAAAGAAGAAATCGAAATGTCTGTTGATGGAACAGTAACAGGTGAAACAGTAACAAAACAGCCAGAACAAGGCTCAACAGTAGTGCTAACAATAGATTCAAAATTGCAAGAAGTTGCTGAAAATGTATTAAAAAATAATATAGAGAAAATAAGAAATGGTGGTTTTTCTAGTAGATATGATGCAAAAGGTGGATGTGTTGCAGTAATAGATGTACATTCTGGAGAAATACTTGCAATGGCAAGCTACCCAGACTATGACCCAAATTCATGGGTTGGAGGAATAAGTGTTGCAGATTATAATAAGATAAAAGAAAATAATGCATTATTTAATAAAGCAATATCAGGTTCATATGCACCAGGTTCAATATTTAAAATGGTAACAGCATTGGCAGGACTTGAAACAGGTGTAATATCTACAACAGAAAAAATAAATGACACGGGAATATATACAAAATATAAAGATTATCAACCAAGATGTTGGTATTATAATAATTATCATAGAGGACATGGATATTTAAATGTATCAGGAGCAATAGAAAAATCATGTAACTTTTTCTTCTATGAAACAGGAAATAGAATGGGAATAGAAGCATTAGATAGGTATGCAAAATATTTTGGACTTGGAAAGAAAACAGGAATAGAACTACCAAGTGAAACAACAGGAACACTTGCATCTCCGGAGGCAGCTAAAAAATTAAATGAAGTGTGGTCAGCTGGACAAACGTTACAAGCAGCAATTGGACAGAGTTATAATAATTTTTCACCAATACAACTTGTAAAATACATAGGAATGGTTGCAAATGGTGGAAACAAAATAAACCCTACAATTGTAAAAAGAATTTTAAATGCAGATGGTACAGAAAGTTCAAGAAGTGAAATAAATCAGTATGTAAAAGAAAAATTAGGACTCCAAGATGATGACACAGAAAATTTAAGTTTTTCTAAACAAAACATTGATGCTGTATTAGAGGGAATGCGTTCTGTTACAGAAGAAGGAGGAACAGCAAGTAGTGTTTTCAAAAACTTTAACATAGAAGTTGGAGGAAAAACAGGTTCAGCAGAAGCTGGGCAAAATGTAAATGCATGGTTTGCAGGTTTTGCACCATTTAATGACCCAGAAATAGCAGTTGTTGTAATGGTTGAAAATGGTGGACATGGATTTTACACGGCAGAAGTTGCAAGAGAAATTATTGCAGAATATTTTGGAATGAACATAAATTCTAATGAAATACAAGAGGATAATCAAGCTACAAATTATTTAGAAATTATTGAGTAAAAGGAGAAAAACATGGGAAGCTGTATAAATGTAAGCCAAAAAAACAATTTAGTGGTTATCAAAATCAATTCAGAGGCAAAAATAGAGGATATAATACCACAAATAAAGAAAAAAGTAATGCAATTACAAAAGATATATAAAGATGAAAAAACACCTATAATGGTAACAGGAAAGGTTTTAAAAAACAAGGAAATTGACGAAATCGAAGAAATAATTAAGGAAAAACTTAATGTTGATGTTGACTTTGACATGCCAAAAGAACTTGGCTTGCACAATATAAAAAGAACATTTATACAAGAAGTTTCCGTATCTGAAACAAAATTTCATAAAGGTTCTTTAAGGTCTGGGCAAAAAATAGAAGAAGACAGTAGCATTGTCATAATAGGAGATGTAAATGCTGGAGCCGAAGTTGTTGCATCTGATAACATAGTTGTACTTGGAACACTTAGGGGACTAGCTCATGCAGGGGCAAAAGGAAATACAAAAGCAATAATCGCAGCAGGAAAACTTGATTCTGTACAACTAAGAATTGCAAATATTGTAAAAGAATTTGACAGAGATGAGGAACCTATGCATAGGCAAGCTTATATATCAATAGATGCTGAAACTAACCAAATTACAATAGAATAATTAACTTAAAAGTAGCAAAATGAGGCTAATAAAAAGTTCGTCATCTTTGACACCTTCTTGATATAAAAAGAAAATTAAACAAATTAAAAGAATGTCATCAAAGTAAAGCTTTAAACCAAATAATTCAAAAAAATAGTTAGAATCTTCCTGTTTTTTTGAATTATTTTTTTTATTATCATCATTTAATTTATTTTCTTCTAATGGCATATTTTGATTTTTTTGTGGCTTACTTTCAAAATTTTCTGGCCTATATTCATTATTATTAATATGTAGATTATTATTTGGTCCATATGGAATGGGCCTGTTATAATAATTTCCGTAATTATTATAAAAAAAAGGATAGCGAAAAATAGGCATTAGTTTTTAGCTCCTTTTTCATTTTTAAATAAATTAGAAACTTCTGTAATTTTTAGCAAATTAACATATTGGTCTAATTTTTTTTGCTTAGTTTCTCTTAAATATGGCTTTAAAGAGTAAAGCAATTTACTTCTAGGGTCGTCTTTTTTATTTAAAGTTTCCATGATTGATTTTATTTTTAAAATAGTTTCAAAATCTATGTTATTAGATGACTGATTTGAAGATGATTGATTATTAGAAGTATCTTCAAAATCAGGAGAAGATGAAGCAGAAGAAGAAGTGTTTTCGGAACTTGATTTTAGCATATTGGCTAAGTTTCCAATCATTTCTGGAGTTATGTTCAAGTTTGATGTTGGTTCACTATTATTAGTTGTGTTAGAAGAGTCATTGTTATTGTTATTTAACATGTTCTTAAAATTACTAATAATGTTTGATAGATTATTATCTTCTGCCATTTTGCTCACCTCCTAAAAAATTAATTTTTCTTGTTTGAATTTAGTGCTTGAATTATTTTGTTTTTTTCCTCTGGACTTAATATTTGATTGAGTTGATTTAGCCCATTTGACAATTGATTTTTGTCCATTTTATTTAACATATTCATTAAATAAGTTACATCCATATTGTTCATAGTTTTCACCTCGTTATAATTATATTATATGAGATAGGAATTTATGTGTGAATGAAAAATGAATTTTGAAGTAGTCGAATTTTGTCAAACGATTTTCCTTGACATTATGCAAGTTAGAGCCTATAATAATTTTATAAAATTTTTTCGAAAAATTCAAAATTAGTTGTAAAAGTTCAAAATATTAAATCAAATATTTTAAAAACTAAAAAAAATCAAAAAGCATTGCAAATAAAATTATAAAAGTGCTATAATAAGAGAGGAGAATAAATGGAGCAAAAAAGAAACAATGGCAAAAAATATAATCTAAAAGACGATATAATATTTAAAGCATTTTTTTCAAAACCGGGAAATGAAATATATTTAATCGATTTTTTAGAGGGCCTACTAAATATGAAAATAGATGAAATAAAAGTAAAAGAAGAAGTCAATTTGAGGCAATTATCTACTTTAGAAAAATTGCAAAAAGACAAATGAATATAAAATAGCTACTAGCAATATAAAATATATTAATTATTGTAAAAACATAATGAAACCATATTAAAAAGAAAAAGGTTTCATTATGTTTTTGTGTCTAAAAAGTTAAAATACCAAAAACATAAAAATCCAAATAAGAAACAACACTAAAATTACATAAAAAGTTACAAAAAATGTAAAAAATCTATTGCAAAAAAGCCTGAAAGGCTTTATAATAAGAAGTATGATGTGCAATTGTGCCTAAAAGAAATTTTGTAACATAATTGTAATATAAATTTAATATAAAAGTCATAAAAAACCATTTAAAAGCTTCCGTAAAAGGAAAAAGAAAATTAAAAAAATTTCTTAAAAGCTTGAAAAGAAAGGTTCTTGACTTAATAACAGCACTTATATATAATAACATAAGTATAAAGTGTACAATAAAGGGAGGAATTAATATGAACAGTACAAAAACAAATTTAATTAACAAAATTTGTGCAATTTTAGTGATATTTGCATTGACTGTATCAGACTTCTTGCTTATAGGAAAAACAGCTGTAAGCTATGCATTAGAAGTAGTAAAGACAAATAATGCAAATGTCGAATTTTTTGCGTATTTTCTAAACGAAAATGGCGAAAAAGTAGACCAAATGGAGGAAAATATAGATAAAAAAAGCTATCTATATGTTGATGTAACAGTAAAAAATGAAGGATATTTCGAAGGAGCAATCAGCTTAGGAGATGGAAACTTTAATCTAACATCTAACAAGCTAAGTGAAGAAATTGCTGAAATATCAGGAAATACTGTAAAACTAAATCAAATAAATGCTGGAAGCACAGCTACTATAAAGTTAGAAATAGAAGCTAAAAAAGAAGACAGTGTAAACAAAGCAGCATTAAATGGAAAAACAAAAGTTGATTTAAGTGGACAGTATATAAACAGCAAAAACGTAGAAAAACAAAAATATGTAGAAATAAAAGGAGAAACAGAAGTAACTGTAAATTGGAAATCAAGTGAAGATGCAAAAGCTGAACTTGATGGAAAAGTACTTACAAATTCTATATATGATGAAAATGGAGAAAATAAAAGACTAGTACAATTATTAGTAAGTAGCAATGTAGGAAATAACAGCTATCCAATAAAAAATACAAAAATTGTATTAGATGTTCCTGAAAAAGTTGAGAATGTACGAGTAATAGCAAGAGAAACAAAAGGAACAAACAGCAAAATAGAATTTGGCGAAGAAAATTATAGTTACAATAAAGATACACACAAATTAGAAATAAACCTAGCAAATGGAAACGAAGAAGAAATAAGCTGGGAAAAATCAGCAAAAGACTTAATTGTTGTAACATATATATTAGCACCAAATGAAACATTAGATGAAGATGTAAATATAGAAAGTAAAATAACATTATATGATGACAAAGAAATAAGCGAAGCAAAAAAAGTTCATATTAAAGAAGAAATAGATGGAGTAATATCAAGCACAATAGAAACAAGCGAAGAAGAAATCTATAAGGGTAAGATTTACTCAGGAGAAGAAAGAACTTACACAGAGATAAACAAGATAAATGTTGATTATATAGACCAAGAAGAAAAAATTGAAATAGAACAAAAAGCAGCAAAATATGTTGAAGGTGAAAATGAAAAGGCAGCAAATATTTTATATAAAGAAACAAGAATAAGTAAAGAAGAATTTCAAAAAATCTTCGGAGAAAATGGATATATAGTTATAAAAAATAGTGCAGGATCTACAATTGCAAATATAAACAAAGATTCAGAAGTAAATGAAGAAGGAAAAGTAGTAATAACATATCCAAATGGAGAAAAAGAAATCAAAATAGAAACAAGCAAACCTGAAAATATAGGAACTTTAAATATAGAAAATACAAAAAGCATACAAAGTGCGGGATATGAAAGAAAAGAAATCGAAAAATTGACAGGAATAAAAGAAAGAACAGTTGTAAATCAAAAAGTAGCTGAAAAGGTAATAACATTAAAAGAAACAGAATCAAATGCAAATTTAGTTGTAGAAACAGCAAAATTATCTACTGTAGCAGATAAACAAGAATTAGAAATAAATGCGACATTAGAAGCAAATGATGAAAGCAAAGACTTATATAAAAATCCAACTGTAACTTTCAAATTACCAAAAGAAATAACAGTAAATGCTAAAGAAGCTCATTATGCAATATTATATAAAAATGGATTAGAAGTTCAAAAAGAAAATGTAAAATTAAATAAAAAAGCAAGTGGAGAAACAGAAATTTCTGTAAAATTTAATGGAGAACAAACAAAATATGATGTAACAGGTGGAACAAAAATCTATTTAAAGTTAGAAGTTGCAGTAAATAAATTAACACCAAGCAAAACAAGCCAAATAGAAATGGCATACACAAACGAGAACAAAAACATAAATAAGGTTGTTACAGCTGACTTGAATTTAGAATCACAATATGGAGTTATGATATATAACCAAATAGCTAATTACAATAATAATGGTGATAATATTGTAACAGTTGATAAAGAAGTAGCTTATGGTGAATTAAGTACAAACTCTGACAAGAAAGAAATAAAATTAAATACAGCTTTAATAAATAACTTTGGTGGAGATGTTACAGATGTAACTTTAATAGGAAGAATACCATCAGGAGAAAATGAAGAAAGCTTTAACACTAAATTAAGTGAAATTGAAACAAACAACGAAAGTGCGAAAGTATATTACTCAAGTGTAGAAAATCCAGAAAAAGATGACGAGAGCTGGGGAGCTTACACAGAAAATGCAAAATCATATAAAGTTGTTATTGATAAGATGGCAAAAGAAGAAATAGTACAATTAAATGTGCCAGTAGCAATAGAAGAAAACTTAAAATATAACAAAAAAGGAAACTTCGAATCAGAAGTAACAGCAGTTTATGATGGTAAAACAGAAACAAATAATTCAGTAATTACTCTTGCAACAAAAACAGGTATGCAAGAAAGTTCTGAAGAAAGACCTGTAACAGAAGAAACAAAAACAGGAATAACAAGTTCTATTAGTGCAAATGTAGGAAATGACAGCTTAGCTGAAAATGATAATGTATATGAAGGTCAAACAATAAGATATAAAGTAACATTAACAAATAATACTGGAAAAGATTATTCAAATGTAACTATTAAAGCTAATCAAAAAAATGGATATATGTGGGGAGCTGTTGAAACAGATGTAACAAACCCAGATGACGAAACACAAGGGCAAAAGCATTATATAGAACATTATTATAAAATTTCGGATTCAAATGAAGTTACTTTGGCAAAATTAGATAGCTTTAAAGCAGGAGAAAGTTATACATATGAATATGAAGCAGCTACATATTTATTAAGTAATGACAAGATTGATGGAACACAAACTTATGGAACAATAACAGCTATATCAGATGACAAGACATTAAATGAAACAATAACAACAATTAAGAATAATATAAAAAATGCAGAATTACAGGTTACAGTAAATCGTGGTTCAACTGAAGAAAATGAACCAATAGGTGGAGGAACAGTTAAGTCAGAAGTTAATATAAAAAATTTAACATCTGATACATTAAAAAATATTAAATTAAGAATAGCTTTTTCAAGTAATTTAAAAGGTGATGTTAATATAACTGAGAAAATAGAAAACAAGATTGAAAATGTAGCAAGTTCATTATTACAAAATGGATTGACAATAATGACTTTAAACATAAAAGAAATCAATGCGAATGAAACACTAACGATAGAAATGTTTCCGTCTACCGATGATAATTTAGATGGAAAAGAAAGTGATAATGTATGGATACTTTCAGAGGCAATAACAGAAAAACAAAATAGCTATGTTTCAAATAAATTTACAAGAAAAATAAAAAATGTATCTCTTAAGTATGATTTAGAGCAATCAGGAAACTTTGAAAATGGAAAGAAAATAAATATTGAAACAGACAAACTAAGTGACGGAGACAAGATAGAATTTACAGCGACAATAACAAATAACGAAGCTGAGACACGTAAAATTGAGCTAGAATATAATTTAGATAAAATGATTGACATACAAAGTGCAAAAATTCAAACAACTTCTGAAGAAAAAGATATATCAAATGAGTTCTCTTATAACAACTTAAAAGAAGAGGAACAAACAATAGCAGCTGGAGAAACTATAAAATTGAGTGTTATAGGAAAAATTGAAACATTAAATATAGATTCAGTTACAAATAAATTAAATGTTATGGATACTGAAACAGCAAGAATTTCAAATAATGAATTAACAATTAAAGTTAATAAAACAGAAAATCCAGCAGTAAATCCAGACGATGGAAATGAAGATAATGGAGATTCAGGAGATAATGGAAATACGGGCAACAATGGAAATACAGGTGATAATGGAAACAGTGGAAACAACGGAAATACGGGAGATAATGGAAGTTCAGGAAACGATGGAAGCCAAGAAAATAATGGAAGTTCAGGAGATAACGGAAATACAGGAAATAATGGTTCAGAAAATAATGGCTCAAATAACAATTCTGGAAATAACTCAAACAGTTCAGCAGACGATGAAGACAAAAAATATACAATTTCAGGAATTGTATGGCTAGATAATGACAAAGATGGAAGACGAAATAGTCAAGAAGAACTAAAAGGTGATATTGAAGTAAGCGCTATAAATGCTGAAAATGGAGAAATAGTTGCAACAACAAAAACAGCATATGATGGAACATATAAATTAGAATTAACAAAAGGAAAATATATAATTGTATTTAAATATGATACTAATTTATATACATCAACAATATACCAAGTAAAAGGTGCAAATGACACAGAGAATTCAGATGCTGTATCAAGAGAAGTCACAATAAATGGAAATAAAATAACAGCAGCAACAACAGATACAATTTCATTAAATAAAAATATTTCTAATATTGACTTAGGATTAACTTCAAAGAGTACATTTAAATTAGATTTACAAAAATATGTAAGCAAAATAACAGTAACAAATGATTCAAAAACTACAACATATGACCAAAAAGATAATACAACACTTGCAAAAGCAGAAATAAAATCTAAAAACTTAAGTGGTTCATTAGTTGTAATAGAATACAAAATTAAAGTTACAAATAAAGGCGATGTAGCAGGATATGCTAGAAATATAGTTGATTATATGCCACAAACTTTAAGCTTTAATTCAAGTATGAACTCAGATTGGTATATATCTGGAAACAACTTATACAATACAAGTTTAGCAAATACAAAAATTGAACCTGGTGAGACAAAAGAATTAACATTAGTATTAACAAAAACAATGACAGATTCAAATACAGGACTTGTAAATAATAAAGCCGAAATTGCAGAAAGTTCAAATGAACTTGGAATAAAAGGTGAAACAAATGAAAAAGGATCAGCAAATGTAATTATAAGTGTTAGCACAGGAGCATTAGTAAATTATGTTTCAACAACAGTAATTACATTAATTGTATTAGCAGGATTAGCATACTTGGTTAATAAAAAATATTTAAGCAAAAAGATATAAAGTGGGGGTGAAATAGATGATAAAAAAACATAAAAATAGTATTATAAGTATAATAGCAAGTATTATATTTGTAGCAGTAATATTTGTAACGATTGGCAATGTTTACTCTGAATATAATCCGACGGAAAGCGAATTTATGCAAGCTAGTGCATCTTCACTTTTAGGAAAAGACTTAAAGTATGAAGGAACGCTATGGAATACACTTTTGAATGCCGGTAAATTAACTTGTTTTGCTCATAAATCAGGTAGTTTACAAAATAGAATGAATACTTCTATACACTCTGTATTTGACATTGGGTTTGATGAAGAAAAAGGTGTTATAAAAGTAGAGTCTATAATTAATGATGGAACAAACAATGTTAGTCCGATGATCTCATATGCAAATGGTTCAAATACTTCAATTGGTAATTTGGCAGCACAAAGTTCGAGGTCAAATAATGCTAAAATAGTTCAACATGCTTTAGTGAAAGCAATTAAAGAAGGAACAGTAGTAAATGAAGCAACGGTATGTAATGAATTGGTATGGGAGAATCCAGATAAAAAGATAAGTGTAACTAACCCAGCGAGCCAAGATGAGGTAAATATGTATAATAATTACCAAAAAATAAAAGGGCAAGATATAAACGCTAAAGAGATAGAAGAGGAAATACAAATTAACCAAAAAGCATATACATTAATGGGACCTTTCCAAATGACATTTAGAGGAAAACCAATAACAGAAATAACAGTTGGAAATGCTACATGGAATGCATCAAAAACAGATGAAATATATTGGGCAACATCAGCAACACAAGATGCTAGTTGGTCAAGCGAATTTAATAAAGCTACATCTGCTAATTATGAGTTAAACGGCAGACAATTCTATTTGGCTGTTGAAACATCAAAATTACCAGAAGATGGAAGCTATAATGTAAATGTTAAACAAGAAGCCTTCCAATACTATAATTCAAGAATAATTGTATGTGATGGTAATTTCTTACAAGAATCAGGAATGTACTTATATGACAACACACCACATATAGTACAAGGAGAAGCTTCTTGGACACTAAAAAGAAGATCATTAAAAACTCTTATAATATCAAAAACAGATGAAAGAACAAATAATGCAATAACAGGAGCTGGATTTAAACTTTATGCCGAATTAAATAATGGTACAAAGGGTTGGGTTTCTGGAAATGCGCAAGATTCAAAAACATATGGAGATGCTGGAACAGAATATGCAGCAAAAACTGAAATTAAAAACTTAAAATATGGAACATACTATGTATATGAAACAAAAGGAGCAGACAACTATGACTTAAGTGAACAAAAAGGATATCACCAAAAAGCAGCTGGCTCAGATTCATTATCAGGAGATTGGGTATATCTAGGTTCACAAGTATTAAAAACAGGTACGGGAGATAAGATTACATTTAATGCTAAAAACAGAGCACTTTTATCATTAACAATAGCTAAAACAGATGAAAAGACAAATAATGAAATAACAGGAACAGGATTTAAAATTTATGCTGAGCTAAATAATGGTACAAAAGGTTGGGTTTCTGGAAGTGCACAAGGTTCAAAAACATATGGAAGTGCAGCAACAGAGTATGAAGCAAAAACAGAAATCAAAAAATTAAAATATGGTACATACTATATTTATGAAACAAAAGCCGCTGAAGATTATGACCTAAGCGAGCAAAAAGGATATCACCAAAAAGCAGCTGGTTCAGATTCACTTGAAGGAGATTGGGTATATTTAGGTTCAAAGGTATTGGATAAAGATACTGGAGCAAGTATTACATTCGGAGCTAAAAACCAAGCTCTTGCGACATTAAAGATAATTAAAAAAGACCAGACTAAAGGATTTGAGCTTTCAGGAGCAAAATTCAAAATATATGCAGTATTAAATAATGGCACAAAAGGTTGGGTATCAGGAGATATCAAAGCTAAAAAAACATACGGAAGTAATGCTACAGAATATGATTCAGCAACAGAAATAAGTAAACTAAAATACGGAACATATTATATATATGAAACAAAAACACCAGAAGGATATGATATAACAAAACAAGATGGATATCATAAAGCAGCAGAGGGTTCTAGTGGATTAACAGGAGATTGGGCATTTTTAGGAACACAAAAATTAGATGTAAATTCACCAGATGATGGAGTATTTAAGTTTGAAGCACAAAATAAGAAAATAGTTGATGCATTAGAAGGAGATGTTTGGGTAGATGAGCCAGACACTAAAGCAAATAAAACAGATAACGTGTATAATAGTGCAAGCAAAGATTACCTAAAAGCTGGAATTACAGTAAACTTATATGATGGAAAAAACAATAAAATTGCAACAACTACAACAGATGCAAATGGACATTATAAATTTACTCAAAAAACAAGTGGAACCGACAAGAATATTTATTATTGGGACTTAGTAGATGCTTATGTAGAATTTATATATAATAATAAAACAACATACAACAACGATGGAACAGTAAAAGAATATGGATTTATAACAGTTGACCCATTTGTAGGAAATGATGCAAAAATAAATTCAAAAGCACAAGAAGAAACAGTAACAGTTTCAAAATTAAATGATAATAACTTAACAGGAACAACAGGCGAAAATGCTGGTAGAGCAATTACAAATAAAAATGTAATTAAGTTAGATGTCGATCAATTACTAAGCAAAAATAAAGAAATATCAGATAAAATAAAACAAAACAATGCTAAAGAGGATGACTTGAAAGATATCCCACTTGCATGTTACTATGACAATACAACATATAAAGTTTCAAATATCAACTTAGGATTACTCGAACAATATGATGCAAAGTATGATGTAGATGAGACTTTAGCATATATTAAAATTAGAATGAAAGGATATACTTATACATACAAATATGGAGATTCAGCAGCAACAACATCAACAAATGTTCCAACTGTTAATGAGCAAAACTCAAGAAGAACATTTACAGGTTCGATATATCCAACAGATATAGCGTACAATGTTGCAAATCAAACAGATGAGTTAAAAGTATATGTAGTATATAGTGTAGATGTTAAGAATCTAGAAACAATGTATGTTGATAATAAATATACAGAACAAAGATTGTACTTAGAATCATTAGTAAATACTTATGATACAAGTAGATATGAATTATGCAACAACGAAAATAACGATGATAAGGCAGATTTTGCATTATGGACCAAGACACAAGATGGAAAGGCAAGTTATGATGTAAACAATGCAAATAGCGTATACAGAAATGGATTAGCAAAACAAGAAACAAAGAGATCTTACATTCAATTTAGAGTAAAGGAAGAAGCACTAGAAAAAATCCTTACAAAAACATTGAAAGAAGAAGATATCGAAAAAGCACCAACAGTAGCAACAGCAAGAGCATATCATGAATATTTAAGAACAGATAATGCTTGGGAACATAATGATAATGTAAGAGCATTTGAAGGAGCAAAAGGAACAAGTATTTATCCAGTAAAAAATGATGCTGGCAAAAAATACTATGTACACAAAACAATAAGTAAAAATATTTCTTCATCTGATTTATACTTAATCTTAACTTTAGGAGATTCAAGAAAGATATCAGGAACAGTGTTCCAAGATACAAGAACTTCACAAAGTGAGAAAGATAATACTAACTTAGGAAATGGTATTATGGATGATAATGAAACAAATAGAGCACAAGATGTAATAGTAGAATTATTAGATGCTGACAAGAAAACAGTTTCAAAATTATACCAAAATTCAAATGGAAAAATAGTTTACAAACAAGACGGTTCATTACCAGATGCAAAAACTGTAACAGCAGTTGGAGGAACATATACTTTTGATGGAGTAGTTCCTGGATACTATTATGTAAGATTTACATATGGTGACGGAACACAAAAAATAATGCCAGCAGGAACACAAATTAAGTCAAATGATTATAAATCAACAATAATTAATACAGAAACAACAGGTGCTGGAGATATTATTAAAAATGCAATGGAAGCTAAGGCAAATGATGTAGATGCTATTAGAGCAATCGTACCAACAAATCAAAATGACAGTCAAAAGAGAATTGTTGAATGGTATAAATACTTAAATGGTAATAAATATTCAACAGCAACAGATAATTTAACTCAAAGACTAGAAATTGATGGATATAAATACGAAGATGGAAAAGTATATGACAAAGACGGAAAAGAGGTAACAGATTTACCAAGAAACATTAATGCATATACACCAATGGTTAGTATTTCAATAGAAAATGACATAAATGTTTCAACTGATGAAGGAAATGCTCATAAATCAAATTATGACGGATTTAACTTCGGATTAATTGAACAACCTGATACAACAATATTATTAGAAAAGAAGATAACAAACGTAAAACTTACTACGCAAACAGGCTCAACTTTAGTATCAGCAAACCCAGCAGATCAAACATCTCAATATTTAACAGCATTAGATAAGATTACTGGCGGAACAAAATATGCAAAACTTGAAATTGATAAGAGTTTAATTTATGGTTCTGAATTGGCTACAACTTATGAAATTACACTAACAAATAGTTCTACAAAGGATTATATTGAAAATGAGGGTTCAGACAATTTCGGACATTACTATTATTACGGTGAAATAACAGAAACAACTAAACAAAAGAGTGTAGTAGTAAATGAAGTTGTAGACGAATTGGATGCTAAATATAATTACGATACAAAACAAGAATCAGTAATTGCAACAGTAAAAAAGACGGACGGAAATGAAGAGCAAAAAGAAGTTTCAATTGTTAAGAAGAATTCTGACGGAAGCACTGAAAAGACAAATAGATTAAGCATAACCGGATGGAAAGAATTTGAATCAGGCGAAACAGAAAGCTTAAATTACACTGTAACATCTTTATTGTCAGCAGATAATAATACAGCATATATGAATAAAGCAAAAGTTACATCAATATCAGTTGATAAGTTAAATACATTAAAAAGCAACTTTAATTGGGAAAGAGCCAAAGATGAAACAACTGTAACACTTACACCTCCAACAGGAAGTGATAAGAGCCAAACTTACTGGATTGCAGGAGCTATTGGACTAATAGTATTGGCAGCAGGAATTGTATTTATAAAGAAAAAAGTATTAAAAAAGTAATACAAAACAATAAAAAACGGTATTCCGTAGGGAATATCGTTTTTTTCTTGTTTCTTATTTTTTTTGTAACAAAAATGTAATATAAATTTAAAATACGAGCATCAAAAAATTCAGCAAAATAGCTTCCGTAAAGGATTAGAGGACGATTTTTGTAATAATTGAATTAAGTAAAAATTAGGCATATTGAAAAAATTTTAAAAAGGTGCAAGAATATATAAGACAATAAGTTTCGAAAGGAGAAATGCATAATGTCTAAACTAAAGGAAAAATTAAAAGCTATAATTGCAATCGAAATAATACTCACAATGACATTATATTATTTTATTTTTATAGGAAAAA
>CAKPDO010000030.1 GCA_934148985.1 uncultured Clostridia bacterium | reverse complement strand
AACACAGAAGTCAAGCTCAAATGTGCCGAAAATACTTGTGGGATACCCTGCTGGGAAGATAGGTTGTCGCTAGATTTATATATTCCTCGTTAGCTCAGTTGGTAGAGCGCTCGGCTGTTAACCGATAGGTCGCTGGTTCGAGCCCAGCACGAGGAGCCATGAAGAGTAACAGATAATTAATTATCTGTTATTTTTTTGTATGTTCGCTTGTATTTAAAGAATACAAGTAAACAAAAAATTAAATTATTTAGACGTAAAAACCTTGACATACAACAAAAAATATTATAATATATAAAAAGTTAGTTCGATTTAAAATGTTTATAAAAATTAATTCAAAAGCTCCATAAAATCAAGGAGGAATTAATGACAAAGATATTAAAAAAAATACCAGTAATATTATTGATATCAATAATATTTATTTCATATTCAATAAATATAGTAAAAGCAGTTTATGAAATAACAGAAGCCAATATAGTAAAAATAGGACAGGCACCATATCATTTAAAATATTACAATGAAAGCAAAAAAATGTATACATATGTTATATGTAGCATAGTAGGATACTATAAAAATGATAAATTTTATCCAGCATATTGTTTAAATAGAGATATGCATGGAGTAGAATATGAAAAAGGTTATACAGTAGATGTTGATAACGTAATAGAAAATAGTAAAATATGGAGAGTTGTAAAAAATGGATATCCATATAAAACAGCTAAAGAAATGGGATTAGAATCAGATTATGATGCATTTGCTGTAACAAAATTTGCGGTATATTGTTTGCAAGGGCAAGCAGATATAAATTTATATACAGCAGATGAAGATGATGTTGAAGGGCAAGCAATGTTAAAAGCGTTGCATGACCTAGTAGAAATAGGTACAAATGGAACAGATACATTTTCAGATGAATTGAAAATATTAAAAGAAACGGATTTGGTTGAAGATGGAGATTATTATTCTATAACATATAAAGTAAATGCAGGAAGTACAATATCAAAATACAATATAAAAACGGTTTCAGGATTGTCTAATGGTGATATATTAACAGATATTGATGGAAATATAAAAATGGAATTTAGTCCAAATGAAAAATTTAAAATAAGATTATTAAAATCAAATTTAAATTTAGATAAAGATATAAGTGTAGAAATTGAATCAAGTTTAAAAAGTTATCCAATGTTTTATGGAAAAACACGAATTTCTGGTACACAAGATTATTTATTAACAGCAGATTCATATCAAAATTTAAAAACAAATATAAATACAAAATTAAAGCTAAATACAGGAAAAATAATTATAAATAAAAAAGATGATGAAAATAATAAAGGGATAGAAGATACTGTATTCGAAATATATAATTCAAAAAAAGAAAGCATTGGAACATATACAACAGATGAAAATGGTAAAATTGAAATTAAGGATTTATATCAAGGTATATATTATGCGAAAGAAATAAAATCAAACGAAAACTATATATTAAATAGTGAAAATGAATATTTAATAAATGTAAATTATAACCAAACATCAACTATAGATATACAAAATGAGCATAAAAAAGGAAATTTAGAAATAACGAAAGTAGATAAAGAAAATAGTAGTATAACATTAGCAAATGTTGGATTTGAACTTTATAATGAAGATTCAAATGTTCTTATTGGGACTTATTTTACAGATGAGGATGGTAAAATAGAAATAAAAGATTTAAGAATAGGAAATTACAAATTAAAGGAAATAAGTACAAATAAATGGTACAATTTAGCAGAAAATCAGGATTTACAAATAAATTGGGATGAAACAACAAAAACTATTGTAGAAGATGAGCTAAAAAAAGGTCAAATAAGAATAATTAAAATTGATAAGGAAGACAAGAAAATAAGAATTCCAAATGTTACTTTTGAGGTTCAAGATGTAAATGGGAATATTTTAGAGAAAATTACAACTGATGAAAATGGTGAGGCATTAACTAGTAAATATCCATTAAGGGATTACCAAAGTTTGAGATTACGTGAAATTGAAACAGACGAAAAATATGAACTTGAAAGTGAAATAAAGGAAATTACATTAGGGGAAAACGAAGTAAAAGATGTACAAATTGAGAATGAAAAAATAAAAGGATATATTGAAATTCGAAAAACATCGGGAGAAAATAACAAAATAACAGGAGTACAAAAAGGAGAGTCATTAGAGGGAGTTAAATTTGAGATATATGATTTAAATGGAGATTTGGTACAAAAATTGACAACAAATAGTGATGGAATTGCAATGTCAAAGGAATTAGAAAAGGGCAAATATAATGTTAAGGAAGTTGAAACTAATGACTGGTATTTAATAGATAAAAATACTTACGAAGTTGAAATAAAAAATAATAAGCAAGTAATTAATCTAAATTTAGAAAATTTGCCAGTAAATCCTGATGAAGAAATTGTAAAAAAGGGACAAGATGAGGCATATGTAAATGATGAAATAAATTATCATATAAGCTTGAAAAATTCGGGAAATGTAAAGTTAGAAAATTTTGTATGGGAAGATGAAATTCCTACTGATTTCATAAGAGTAACAAAAGTAAAACTTGGAACATATAACCATAATGGCAAGTATAGTTTATATTATAAAACAAATTTTAGCGAAGATTATGTTTTGATGCTAGAAGATATAGATACTAAGAAATCAGATGAGATTGATTTTTCTAAAGAACTTTCTGATAATGAATATATTACAAACATTAAAGTTGATTTTGGAACAGTTGATGTAGGATTTAAAAGTGAAGATGACACATTAATTTTTGCGAAAGTTAATCAAGATGTTAAAAGTGGAGAGGTTTTTGAAAATAAAGTTTCTTTAAAATCGAATTATAATGGATATAATTTGGAAAAAAATTCTAATTGGAAAACTAAGATTTATAGAGTTTTGCCGTTAACTGGAATGTAAAATTAAGTTATTAAGTGAGGCAGAAATTTTCTACCTCACTTAGTATAAAAAACAAATAAAAGCACAAACTAAAAATATAGGAGGTGCTTAAAATGTTAGAAAGACAAGGTAAAAGCCACGAAAATGAAGAACATTCCACCAGATACGGAGAATTTATTACTTCATATTTTGCATGGTTACCCTTATCAGTTCAAAAAGAAAAAGTAAATGATTTAGAAAATATAACAAATAATAAAAATAGAAGAAAAAAAGATAAAAAATGAGAAAATAAAAGAAAAATGCACTAAGGAATATAATAAAGCCCAAAATAAAGAAAAACAATAATAACTTAATGTTGAAAAAATAAATAAATATAACTATAATAGCAATAAAGGTCAAAGAAAGTCAAAAACAAACACAAATAAAATTAATGATTGGATGGGCTTTAAAAGAAATATTTCCAATCAAATAGGGAAGGGCAGGTTATGAGAGTATCTGATATAATAGAGGATTTTATAAAGGATTTATTTAATGATGAAGAGGAAATTGAAATACAAAGAAACGATTTAGCTCAAAAATTCAATTGTGTGCCATCACAAATAAACTATGTAATATCAACAAGATTTAAACCATCACAAGGATATTATGTAGAAAGCAGACGCGGTGGCGGTGGGCATATAACAATAAAAAAAATAAGTAATACAAAATCAGATTATTTAATGCATATAATAGAAAATATTGGTGAAACTTTGCAAAATAGTGAAGTAGAAATTTTAATAAGCGATTTTTTAACATATAATTTAGTAACTAATAAAGAAGCAAAATTATTAAGAGTGGCAACAAGTGATAATGTTTTAGATGTTCCAAAAGAATACAGGGATAAGTTAAGAGCAAATATTTTTAAAAATATGTTATTAAATATTGAATAATATTGCGAAAATTAAAAAAAAATATGTAAGATTTTATTGGAAATCTTATATAATGTATAAATTATTATATGAGAAAGGATGATTTATTATGAAATGTGAGAATTGTGGTAAGAATGAGGCAAATGTAAAATATACACAAATAATTAATGGAGAAAAAAAGCAAATGTTTTTATGTGAGGAATGTAGTCAAAAAATGGGAATAAGTGACATACATTTTAATATGCCAATAAACTTTAATAGTTTCTTGGAAGATTTTTTTGATGATATGAGTGAAAGAAGCTTTTTACCATCAATAAGCGGAGAAAATCCAAAGGTACAGTGCAGCAAATGTGGACTTACATGGGATGATTTTTTACATAATGGAACATTTGGATGTCCAAGTTGTTATGATGAATTTGAGAGAAGAATTGATCCTATTTTGAGAAGTTTACAAGGAGCAACTTCTCATGTTGGAAGACTTGGAGAAGTAAAGAGTCAAAATGATATTAAGACTAATTTAGATGATAGAAATGAGGAAAACACTGAAAAAAAGGAACTTAATAAAATAGAAAAATTAAAAGATGATTTAAAACAAGCAATAAAAGATGAAAGATACGAAGATGCGGCAAAACTTCGTGATGAAATTAAAAGCATAGAAGATGGTCAGGAGGAGTAGTTATGAATTGGTATTTACAAAGAGGAAAAGATAGTGACGTTGTTGTAGATTGTAAGGTTATGTTTTCAAGAAATTTAAACGGACACAGATTTAATACAAATAATTTAGGAGAGATTAAAGAGATTGAGGATGAAGTAAAATCAAAGTTGGCTGGAATTGGATATAACCTGAAATTTATTAAAATGAAAGAATTGGATGAACTTACAAAGAGGTCTTTTATTGAAAAGGGTTTATTTGATGAGATTGCAGCCCAAAATGAAAATATGTCTATACTAATAAATGAGGATGAAAATATTTGTATTTTACTTAATTCACAAGATCAAATTGAAATTCAAATTTTCAATGCTGGAATGGAACTTGAAAGTACATTTAATTTAGCAAGAGAAGTGGACAATAAATTTGATAAAATTTTTAATATAGCAAAAAGCAAGAAATATGGATATTTAACATCATCTCCATTAAATGTTGGAACAGGTTTGACGGCTGAAGTTACAGTACATTTACCAGGACTTACAATAACTGGAAATATAAGAAAAGTTGCAAGAGCTATGAACAACCTAGGAGCAACTTTTGAAAGCAAATTTGTTAATGGTTCGGAAAACATTGGAGATATTTATAAAATTCAAAATAAACAAACATTGGGAATTACAGAAGATGATATTATTAAGAATTTAAAAGCAATTGTTGATAAAATAATTGAACAGGAAAGAGCAGCAAGAAGCATTTTGGGAAAAAATCAAATTGAATTGGAAGACATGGTTTATAGAGAATTTGGAACTTTGATTAATGCAAGAAAGATAAAGTGGAAAGAAGGAATTGAACTTATGTCAATAGTGAAGATGGGAGTAGATATGGGAATTATAAAAGAATTAAGTGATGATGATATTGCTAAAATTTATTTTTATATGGAACCTGCTAATCTTCAAAAATATTTTAATCAAAACTTAGACGGATATGATAGAGATATAAAACGTGGTGAAATGATTAGAAATGTCATAAATAGCCATGAATAAAGAAAGGTAAGTGATGAATATGATATATAAATTTACATCGAGAGCCAAAAAGGCGATTGAATTGGCACAAGATGAAGCTATATCTCTTGGACATAATTATATAGGAACAGAACATATTTTATATGGACTGATAAAAGAAGGAGCCGGAGTTGCAAGTAGAGTTTTACAAAATCAGGGAATAAAAGCAGAAGATGTTGAGGCAAAAATTGTTGAAATGATAGGTAAAGAGGTAATTACAGGAACTGATACTTTGGGCTTTACTCCAAGAACAAAGAGAGTTATAGAAAATAGTTTTATTGAGGCAAGAAAATTAGGATATGATTATATAGGAACAGAACACTTATTGATGGGAATTTTAAGAGAAGGTGATAGTATTGCTGTTAGGATTTTGCTAGATTTAGATGTGGAATTACCTAAATTATATAATGATGTTGCAAATGTTATAAATGACACTGAAGATGTATCTAAGGAAAGTCAGGTAAGCAATAAAACAAATGGAAGTTTTAATTCAACACCAACATTAAATCAATTTGGGGAGGATTTAACAAAGAAAGCTAAAGATGGAAAATTGGACCCTGTAGTTGGTAGAAGTAAAGAAATCGAAAGAGTTATTCAAATTCTTTCAAGAAGAACAAAAAATAACCCTTGTTTGATAGGCGAACCTGGCGTTGGTAAAACAGCAATAGTAGAGGGATTGGCACAAAAAATTAATTTGGGAGATGTCCCAGAAGTCTTAAAAAATAAAAGAGTTGTAAGCATGGATATTTCTGGAATGGTAGCTGGTGCAAAATATAGGGGAGATTTTGAAGAAAGAATAAAAAAGGCATTGGGAGAAGTAAAAAAAGCAGGAGATGTAATATTATTCATTGATGAAATTCATACAATAGTTGGAGCTGGTTCAGCCGAAGGAGCAATTGATGCCGCCAATATTTTAAAGCCAATGCTTGCAAGAGGTGAGATCCAATTAGTTGGAGCAACTACAATTAGCGAATATAGAAAATATATAGAAAAAGATACAGCATTGGAACGTAGATTTAGCCCAGTTACTGTAAATGAACCGAGCGAAAAAGATACTATTACTATTTTAAAAGGAATAAGGGATAAATATGAAGCACATCATAATGTAAAAATTACAGATGAGGCAATTGAAGCGGCTGTTACTTTATCTGAGAGGTATATAAATGATAGATTTTTGCCAGATAAAGCAATTGATTTGATTGATGAAGCTTCGTCAAAGGCAAGACTTCAAACTTATACAGAGCCTGACAATTTAAAGGAAATGCAAGAAGAAATAGATAGAATTTCTAAAGATAAGGAAGAGGCTGTTCGTTGTCAAAAGTTTGAAAAAGCGGCATCACTAAGAGATGAGGAAAAAAATTTAAGGGAAAAATATGAAAAAGAAGAAAAGAAGTGGAGAAATCAAAATACTAAGAAAGTTATTACAATAAATGAAGAAAATATTGCTGATGTAATTTCACTTTGGACTGGAATTCCAGCTAAAAAAATATCTGAAGACGAAAATGAAAGACTACGTAATCTAGAAAAAACATTACATGAAAGAGTAATTGGTCAAAATGAAGCAGTAGAAGCGGTAAGCAAAGCAATAAGGAGAGGAAGAGTAGGTTTGAAAGATCCAAATAGGCCAATAGGTTCATTCTTATTTTTAGGACCAACTGGTGTTGGAAAAACAGAATTATCCAAAGCTTTGGCTGAAAGTTTATTTGGAGATGAATCAGCAATGATAAGAATTGATATGTCTGAATATATGGAAGCTCACTCTGTTTCAAAACTCATAGGTTCTCCTCCAGGATATGTAGGATTTGAAGAAGGGGGTCAATTAACTGAAAAAATTAGAAGAAAACCTTATTCAGTAATTTTATTTGATGAAATCGAAAAAGCTCATCCAGATGTGATGAACATGCTTCTTCAAATACTTGATGATGGTAGACTTACAGATTCAAATGGTAGAACGGTTAATTTTAAAAACACTGTAATTATAATGACGTCTAATATTGGCGCAAGAATTATTACTGATAAAAAGACTTTAGGTTTTTCAAATGAAACGAAAAATAACGAAAAAAATAAAGATGAACAAAAAGAGTATGAAAATATCAAAAAAGAAGTAATGGGAGAATTGAAACGTGAGTTTAGACCTGAATTTATAAATCGTATTGATGAGATAATTGTATTCCATAAGTTGAATGATGACGAGATTTCTAAGATTATAGAGTTAATGTTAAATGAAGTGAAAAATAGAATGAAAGCTCAAAAATACGAGATTGAATTTTCTCCTAAAGTTAAAGAATTAATTGCCCAGAAGGGAATTGATAAGGCTTTTGGTGCAAGACCTCTTAAAAGAACAATCCAAAATTTGGTTGAAGATAAAATCGCTGAAGCTATTTTGGATGGCGTTGTTAAGAAAGGTAAAGAGGCATGTGTTGATTGCGATGGAGATGAGATAGTAATAAAGTAAGCAACAAGGACAAGACCCAATTGGACCGGTTCTTTTTGTGCCAGTGCCCCAATTGGGTCACTGGCACAAAAAGAACCGGTCCAATTGGGTCAAACTGGCTCAACATGCACAATAGTCTTATAAATATTATCAAGTTCACTAACGCTTTTTTCAACACTATCTGCCAAAGAATGGCTGTCAAATGTAGACATATTACCATCAACACAAATAACAATAACAATTACATATTTATATCCAACAGGGGAAGAACTAATGCTTTGAACTTCCTTGATATCTTGATAAGAATTTACAATATCTAAAATTAAATCTTTAGTTTTATCATCAACAGAAATATCCATTAAAACATTATAGCTTTCAATAAAAAATGTAAATCCAGTAAAACCAATCCATATAGAAATTCCAATACCAGTTAAACTATCAAACCAATAGATTCCTTTTAATGTAAGTAAAACAGAAATTAGAGTGAAAGTTGTTACAATACAGTCATTTCTGTGGTCATTCATATTAGCATTTAGTAAAATATTGTCAAATTTTTTTGCCGAGGCTTTTGTATATAGATATAAAAAAAGTTTTGTTCCTATTGTTATAAAACAAGTTACTACAAGTAACCAAGAAAATTCTAGTTCACTTCCAAATATCAATGTTTTTATAGAGTCATAAAGTAATTTGAAACTTATCATAATCATTGATAATCCAATGAACATTGAGAAGATATATTCAGCTTTTCCGTGTCCGAAATTATGGTCAGAGTCTTGTGGCACACTTGATATTTTATTTCCAATAAATGTCATAAGTGAAGCAAATATATCACCTGCTGAATTTATACTATCAGCTATCATTGCTTGACTTTTGGTTGCAAATCCAATTGTTCCTTTTATAATTAATAAAAATATGTTACCTAAAATACCTAAAATGCCAACTTTTTTTGTTTGTTTAAAACGATTATCATCCATCTAAATATCATCCCTTTTATAAAATTTTTATGAAATATAAAATCTAGTATATCATAATTAAATAAAAATGTTAAGAAAAATAGAAAAAATTACAACAATATTACAACAATATTACAACAATATTACAAAACTGTTGCATTTTTTTTACAAAAGTGGTATAATTTATATGTACTAAGGAAATTTTATTAGAGGTGATTAAGATGAAAGGTATTGGAATTTTAATATATATTTTAATATTTATAATATTTGCATTAATTGCATATGCGGTATTTCAGATTAAAATGTTTGGAATGAATGTAAAAGATTTTTGGAGCTTTATTGAAGCTAACCAAACTTTAGATAGATTATATGCTTTTTCAAAGCATTATGAAAAATTAAGTGTACAAGAACAATTGATATATTTAAAAGAAGCTGAAGAGATATTTAACGCTTTTGACAAAGTGCCTAATGCATTATGGGAAGACGAATACGAAAAATATAATACTGTATTGGAAAAATACAAGGACATCAAAATGCTAAGATGGGCAAATAATTAATTTAGTTTAACATAATAATTCCCAATATATATATTATAGCTAGGTTGTAGGACTTAGCTATTTTTAGTTATTGTCTTGGAAAAAATTCTATGCTAAAATAACAAGTATGGAGTTTTATAATCATTGAAATTTTAAATAAGGAGGAGCAAAAATGAGTTTATCGAAGGAAGGATTCGAAAAGGCTGTAAAAAGATTGAAAAAAATTAACAATTTTACAAACGAAGTATTAGAAAAGAATAATATTCAACTAAGAAATATAGTAGAAATGGACCATTATGGCCATACATATATATTTGGTATAAAAGTTGAACAAGAAAATATTACTGCTGAAGAAATAATTGATATTGTAAAGTCTACTCCAAAAGAAAATTATGATAAACATATAGATTTCTTTGGACAGTGGCCAAATGAAACGAGGAAAATAAAAAAATGAATATTATTAAAAAATTATTAAACAGAAATTTATCCTATGAAGAACAACTATTAAAAAAATATGGCAATGCAAATAAAATAAAAAAATATAATTTAAAAATATTATTTATAGCAGATACACATAACTGTTTAAAGAATGATAACGAAAATTTAAAATATATAAAAATGCAAAAAGATTACGACTGTTGCATTTTATTAGGGGACCATTCAGCAAATGATTTAGAAGAAATTTTAAATATAATTCCTGTTAATAAGATTTATGGAGTATTAGGAAACCATGATAGCTGGGATAAATATAATATATATGGAATTTATGATATAGGTGGCAAAGTTGTAGAAATAAATGGGATGAAATTAGCTGGTATAAGCGGAGCATTTAAATATAAAGATTCTAAAGATTATGCATTATATACTCATGAAGAAAGCATTGAAATTGCAAACAAAATTAAGAGTGCAGATATATTAATTACACATGATAAAGCATTTACTGAAGACAGACATAATCCAGCACATGATGGGTTAAAAGGAATAACTAAATATTTATATGAAAATCATATACCATTACATATTCACGGACATTTGCATGAAGAAAGTGAAGAGATATTAAAGAATGGTACAAAAAGTATTTGTTTGTATATGGCTAAATGTATGGAATTGTGATAAGTGAATTGTTAGTATATGGAAAATAAAAAATGAGGTTCTAAAAAAGAACCTCTGCTTTAATTAAATTTCAATTTTAGGCCTATACTCCTCAAGCCACATATCAACCTGGCATAAATAAGCAATTAATTGAGGACCAGTCCTTGGATGTCAACAAATAACACGAACAGATAACCGTTGACACTGTAGGAGAAGATGTAAAAACTATAATGTACAAAAATGGAGTCTTTAAAAAGTTGAAAATTTATTAGTAAAACATTATAATAATGTTGGAGGAAAATAAAATGCAACAAAACAGTTATAAAAATATAAAATTAACACGGAGACATTGAGAAAGCAAATTGCATAACACATTCTGGTAAGTTTCATGTAGACGATGTCATATCAACAATATTTCTTAGTAAAATTAAAGAGAATATCATTTTAGTAAGAGTGCCATATATAAATGAAAAATGGAATCTAGAAAATAAAATAGTTTATGATATAGGACTTCGGAGAATTTGACCACCATCAAAAAACTAGAAATGGACAGAGAGAAAATGGAATTTATTATTCATCAATAGGACTATTATGGAAAAAGTTTGGAAAAGAATATTTAAAAGATTTAAAAATAAAAAATGTAGATAAAGTTTTTAAATATATGGACAAAGAATTAATACAACATATAGATGCAACAGACAATATGCAAATGGAATATTTGAAAAATAAAATATCACCAGATTTTATTAAATTGTGCAATCCTGAATGGAATGAAAATATAACAGAAGATGAAGGATTTATTCATGCTTTAAAATTAGCAGATGAATTTTGGAATATTTATTTAAAACATGCGATATCAGAAGTTGAAGCAATAGAAATAATTATACAAGTAACAAATGAAGCTAAAGAAGACTATGTTGCATTTGATAAAGAATTACCATATAGAAAGGCAATTGATTTTTTAGAAAATAAAAATATTAAATATTTAATTTTTAAGTCCAAAAGAGAATGCTATGATATTAGAATTATAGACAAAAAAACGGAATTTAAGAAAGAAATTGTTATAGAGGATATTGATCAAGCAAGAAAAAAATCAAATATTAAAGATTTATTGTATGTGGATACTCATGGAAAATTATGTTGTACTAAAACTTTAGAATCTGCAATAAATTTGGTAAAATACAATGAAATATAAAATATTGATATAGAAAAGGAATAAAAAAATGGAAATAGAAAGAAAATTTAAAGTTATAAAACTTCCAGATAATATTGAAAAATATGAAAAGACAGAAATCGAACAAGGATATTTATGTATAAAACCAACGGTTAGAATTAGAAAAAATAATGATAAATATACACTAAATTACAAATGGAAAGATAAAAATATTGTTGAACAAAAAGCAATACAAAATATAGAGTATGAGATGCCACTTACGAAAGAAAATTATAAGCATTTGCTTTCAAAGGTTGATAATAATATAATTATTAAGACAAGATATAGAATACCAATTGAAAATAAATTAGTAGCCGAAGTTGATGTATTTCACGGAAATCTAGAAGGACTTATATTTTCAGAAGTAGAATTTAAAAATTTGAATGATTCGGAAAACTTTAAGAAACCTGAATGGATGGGAGAAGATATATCATTTGATAAAAGATATGACAATACTTTATTATCGAAAATTGATAAATATGATGAAAAATATTTTAAATAAGAGGCTCCAAAATGGAATCTCTAAGCCATAATAACATTCATTTCGAAAAAATAAAAATATTTACTTTTTGCGAAATGAATGTTATAATATATTTGAGGTGAATAATTATTATGAAATTAATAAAGAGAGAATATTTAAAAGAATTAATAGAAGTTATAGGAACACCAGACATTAAGGTTATAACCGGTGTTAGACGTAGTGGAAAGTCAAAATTATTGGAAATGTTTAAAAATTACATTATAGAAAATATAAAGAATTATAATATAATTGATATTAATTTTAATTTAGTCAAATTTGATGATTTAAGAGATTATATATCTTTAAATAATTATATAGAGAAACATTATATAGTAGGAAAAAATAATTTTATATTAATAGATGAAGTTCAAATGTGTAAAGAATTTGAAAGAACAATAAATAGTTTACATGCAGAAGAAAAATATGATATATATATAACTGGTTCAAATGCTTTTTTATTAAGTAGTGATTTAGCAACATTATTTACAGGTAGAACATATGAAATACAAGTATACCCATTTTCTTTTAAAGAATTTATGAAATATTTTAATTATGAGAGTGCACAAGATGCTTTTGAAAAATATGTTCTTGAAGGAGGAATGGCTGGCTCATATATTTATGACGATGTGAATAAAAAATATAATTATATAAACGAAGTGTATAATGCTTTAATTGTTAGAGATATACAACAAAAATATAATATTCAAAATATTGGACTAATGGATAGTTTAACTGAATTTATGATGGATAATGTTTCAAATTTAACATCGTATAGAAAAATTGCAAATATTTTAAATCAAGCAAGTATAAATACGAATGATAAAACAATAGCAAACTATATAAATTATTTGTGTGATGCTTTTGCTTTTTATAAAATAAGAAGGTATGATATTCAAGGAAAAAGATATTTGTCATCTGTGGATAAATATTATTTGGTAGATCAAACTTTTAAATATGCAAAACTTGGAACTAAAAATATGAATTATGGAAGAATATACGAAAATATAGTTGCAATTGAATTATTAAGGAGAGGGTATGAAATTTATGTTGGTGAACTCTATAATGCTGAAGTGGATTTTGTTGCAATGAAGATGAATGAAAAAATATATGTTCAAGTTTCTGATAATATAAGTGATGATAAAACTTTTGAGAGAGAAGTGAGACCATTACTTAAAATAAAAGATGCATATCCAAAGATATTAATTGCAAGAACTAGACATGATGATTATCAGTACGAAGGTATTCAAATATATGATTTAGCCAATTGGCTTTTGAAATAGAAAATATAAAATAATTTATTTAAACAAGAAAAAATTTAAAAGTAAAATAGAGGCCATTCAAACTGAAGTGACCTCTATTTTAAACTTAAATTTCAATTTTAGGCCTATACTCCTCAAGCCACATATCTACCTGACATAAATAAGCAATTAATTGAGGACCGGTCATAAGCTGACCAAACCAAGGACGAGAAAAAGCTTTACCATCAGTATTTAAAATATCCAAAATAAAATCACGATTAAGCAAAGAATTGATAGGTCTAGAAGGGTCTTTCATAATTTCAGTAAGCATATTTTTAACAGTAGCTAAATAAGTAGGATTAAAAGTCTTTGGATAAGGAGATTTTTTTCTATTCACAATTTCATCTGGTAAATATCCTTTCATAATATGGCGTAAAAGCCCTTTTTCTCTACCTTTGTAAGCTTTCATTTCCCAAGGCACGTTATACATATATTCAGCTAACCTATAATCACAGAAAGGAACACGAGTTTCAAAACCATTTGCCATGCTCATTCTATCGGCACGTTCTAAAAGAGTTTGCATGAACCATGTGATTGTAAGGTAAGAAATTTTACGTTTTTCAGCTGTATCATATGAATCTGAATCCAAAATTTCAACATTAGATAGGCTTTGATTATATCTAAAATTAATATAATCTTTTAGATTTATTTTGCTTGAAATAGATGGATTTAAAAGATTATTTCTTTCATTTATGGCAATAGACCATGGAAAAGTTCCAGAATTTAGGCTATCTTCACGGAAAAACCAAGGATATCCACCAAAAATTTCGTCGGCACATTCACCCATCAAAGAAACAGTTTTTTCTTTTTTTACTTCTTTACAAAATAGATATAAAGAAGAATCTACATCAGCCATTCCCGGCATATCTCTGGCAATCATAGCATCTTTTAAAGAAGCAGCAAGTTCAGGCGTATCAAGCATTACAATATGGTGAGTGGAATAACAATTTTTATTCATTAGTTCTATATAGTAATTATCTGAATTAGGTTGAAAATCTGATTTTACAAAGTTTTTATCATTATCAACATAATCTACAGAATAGGTATCTAATGGAGCCATGTCTTCTTTTTGCAAATAGTCAGAAGTAAATTTGGTAATTATACTAGAATCTAGGCCACCAGATAAAAATGTACAAATAGGCATATCAGAAACTAGCTGTCTTGAAATAGAATCTTTTAAAAGTTTTTCTAAATGAGCAGAAGTTTCTTCAAAATCTTCTAAATGACGTTTAGATTTTAATTTCCAATATTGTTCAATGTGGAGACCAGATTTGTTATATACGGCAAAATGAGCAGGTTTTATTTCAAAAATATTTTTATATACTGTAAAACCTGGGGTATGGCTAGGACCAATTCCAAATAATTCTGAAATTCCCTGTGAATCGATAATTTTTTCAAAATTAGGGTATTTAAAAATTGCTTTTAATTCAGAGGCAAATATAAGTCCGCCATCAAATTCAGTATAAAATAAAGGTTTAACACCGAAATGGTCTCGTGCTATAAATAATTCTTCAGTCTTTGTGTTCCAAATGGCAAAAGCAAATATTCCATTTAAGTGATTTACAACGTCTTTTCCATAGTGTATGTAGCTTTTTAAAAGCACTTCTGTGTCACTATGACTATAGAAAGCAAAGCCATTTTCAGTTAAAGTTTTTCTTAATTCTTTTGTATTGTAAATTTGCCCATTATAAACAATTATATATTCACCTTGATTAAAACGCTGAACCATAGGTTGTTTTCCACCTTGTGGGTCAATAACAATAAGCCTTTTATGACCAAGAGCAACATTATTATTTAAGTAAAGTCCTTCTTCATCTGGACCTCTGTTACTTAAAGTTTGAGTCATAGTGTTTATAACATTTTTTTTGTTTGGCAACTCTTTTTTATAATTTACAAAACCAACAATTCCACACATATTAAATATCCTTTCCATATAATAAAAATTTATTCAATACAAGTATATGAAGTGTGGCAAAAAAATGTGAAAATAAATTAGTTACAAATGTTGACAAATACTAAAAAAGAAGGTATAATCTTATGGTACGAATTTAAAGCAAAATATGGTATAAAACATATATATCTATTAACAAGAGGAGGGAATAGAGATGGCACAACCAAAAAGAAGATGGTCAAAAGCTAGAACACATAGCAAGAGATCAACATGGAAATTAGAATCACCAAAATTTGCAAAATGTCCAAATTGTGGTGAACCAGTATTACCACATACATTATGTTCAAACTGTGGATACTATGATGGAAAGCAAATCGTAGTAAAAAAAGATAATAATGAATAATATTCCATCAGGGAGGAAAAATAAATGCAAATAGTAAAAGGTATAATTATAGGAATTTATTTTATAGTTTGTTTAGCTTTAGTAATCCTTGCAATGGTACAATCAAAAGAAGATGCTGGTTTATCATCTACAATAACTGGAACATCAGCAAATAACTTCTTTGAAAAAAATAAAGGAAATACCAAAGAAGGAAAACAGAAAAAGTGGACAGTTATTTTGGGTATTGTACTTGTTGTACTTTGCATTATTTTAGGAGCTATATATTCAATTTAATAATGAGATGAAAGAGTAGTTTAGAACTATTCTTTTTTTGCTATAGACATTTTATGGAAAAAGTGATAAAATATACACATAACTTAAAAAAGGAGGAGTTATGAAATGGTAGAAGATAACCAAATAAAAGCACAAGTATCGCCATTTGCTATTAGAAAAGGCGAAATAAAAACATTTGATGGACAAGATGGATATGTATCAATGAATCAAGTGGTTCATAAAATAAATATAGGGCATATTACAGACATTCATTTTGCAATTTTATATTTAGTTAATGAATTTGAATTTATTACATCAAGACAATTGATGCAAATGCTTGAAATCAAAGGTTATGACGTAAAATCACAAGACAAATTAAATAATAAACTTGAAGGACTTGTAAAAGCAAAAATTTTAACTAGATATTATTTTACATCTGATGAGGGAAAAGGAATATATAGAATATATTGCTTAGAAAAAATGGGAAAATATCTATTAGATACTAGAGATGATGTAGAATGCAAATGGCAACCATCAGATAATACAAAACCTGTTGCAATGATAAAGAAAAGGTTAGCGGGAAATCAAATTTTAATAGCATATTTGAAAAAAGTTAAAGTTTTTGATTCATATACAGTAAAACCAGCCCTAACAGCGAAAACAATGGGAAAAATATTTAAGCCAAGTGGTGGAGAAGTAACACTTACAAAATCTGGAAAATCTATTCAATTCTTATTTGAAGTTGTAAGAAGAGAAAATGATTGGCAGAAAAAAGTTGTTGATAAAATGAAATTTTATCAAGATTTCTATGATAATTTTGTACCACTAGATTCTGGATTTAAATCATTACCACAGTTAATAATTGTGTGTGAAGATGATAGACATATGGCTGAGGTATTTAAGGAACTTGTAACAAATAGCATAGAATTTAGTAAAATAAATTTATATTATACAACAGATTTAAAACAAAACAGCGAATCATTAGAAAGTACATTGACAGAGTTTAAGCTTGACCCTAAAACAAATAAATATAAAGCACAAAATGTAGAATTAAAATTATTAAATTAAAACTTTATTTTGAGGAGAAAAAATTCTCCTCAATTTTTCTTAAAAAGGGGAAATTATATGAAAAAAGGACTTTTTAAAATTTTTATTTTGGTTGTATTTTTAGAGATTTTTATATTTAACTTTCAATCTTATAGAGTTTTATCATCAAATAAAAAGAAAGAGTTTGACAAAAGAGATTTTTCTAGTTATGAAATAGATGATAACTCAACATATATTGTTATAGATAATATTTTTGAGGAGGTAAAAACATTACATTTAAGTTTAACTAATGGGAACAATTTGGAATATCAATTCTTTTATACAGATGAAACATCTAGCGAATTTAGGAGCTTACCATCAAAACAATATATAAATAATTTTGAAAAAAGTAAATATATACCGACATATTTATCAGGAAAGAGTAAAAAAATAGCTGTAAAAATTTTTTCTAATGATGTAAATGTAGATAAAATTGTATTAAATGATAAAATACCTTTTAGATTTAGTTTTGCAAGATTTTTTATAATATTAATTTTATTTTGGTTTGTATATATTACAAGAAAATGTAAAATATTTAAATCAGTTTATTCTAAAAAAAGTTTGACACAAGAGATTATATTATCATTAATTACATTTTCTTTTATAGTAGTAACAGGATACATAAATTTACATTGTTTAAATTACTTGGAATATGACAATTATACTGTTTCATTTGTGAAATCATTAATTGATGGAAAAGTAAGTTTAGAAACAGAACCAAGTGAAAAATTAAAAAATTTGGATAATCCATATGATACAATACGGAAGAAGTGCAAATGATGTACAAAAGAGCAGGGATTATATATGGGATGCAGCATTTTATAATGGAAAATATTATATTTATTTTGGAATTTTGCCAGCTTTGATACTATTAATACCATATTATATGGTAACAGGAGAGTATATGCTATCAAGTTTAGCAATTTTGATTTTTTCAGTTCTTACAATAATATCAATGAAAGAACTAATAAAATCCATTTTTAAAAGATATTTTAAAGATGTGCCATTCAATTTAATGGTATATTCTTTAATAATTTTATTATTTGGTTCACAAATTTTAGTGATTAATGGAAGACCTAAATTTTATGAACTGGCTGTAGTTTCTGGATTATTTTTTGCAATAACAGGAATAGTGTTTTTATTTAATGCCATTGAAGATGAGAAAATTAAGTATAAGTATTTGTTTGGCTCAAGCTTATTTTTGAGTTTATCAGTTGCATGTAGACCAACAATGCTTTTGACATCATTTATTGCTATGCCATATTTTATTAAAATTGCAATAAATAGTATAAAAAAGAGGAAAGACATATTTAAAACATTTTGCGTTATTGGAATGCCATATTTGATAATTGGCGGCTTGCTGATGTATTACAATTATATAAGATTTAATAGTATTTTTGAATTTGGAGCCTCATATCAATTAACTGTAAATGATATGTCACATTTAAAAAATAGGTTAGCAACAATTTGGACTGGAATTATATGCAATTTATTTGGAATTCCTAAATTTACAGCAAGTTTTCCATTTGTTCAAAATAATGAAGACATAATTACTTTTTATGGGTATTATTATAGAGAAAGCATGTTAGGCGGGCTATTTATTCTAGTACCAATATGTTTTTTTATATTTACTATAGGAAAAATTTATATAAAGAGTAAGAGAAAAGAAAGTTTTTGGGGAGCACTTATTTTTATTATTACAGGAATTATAATGTGTATATTAAGTATAATGATGGCGGGAAGTCTTCCAAGGTATTTAGCTGATTATGCTTGGATACTTATTATAGGAGGAATCATGTCATTTGTAGAATTGAGAAACTTATATATAACAGAAGAAGCTAAAATGCTTTTGGATAAGATATTAAAAATATTGGTTATATATATTGTTTTTATAAATTTGTGCACTGGAATTAATTCTGAAAAAAAATATTTTGAGGCAAATTCACCAGAAGATTATTATAAGATTAAATACACGGTAGATTTTTGGGAATAAAGATGGCATTTTGTAGGTAAAGTTTGAAAAATAAATGGAAAATACAGTATTTTTAATCAAATTTTGTGTCTTGAAAGAAAGGAATGTAGGTAAAAAATGGTTAATTTAGTTTTTTTCGAAAAAATAATTGATTTTTTTGAAAAAAACTATTGACAACCAGCCAAAAAGATAGTATACTAATCCTTGTCAAAAGGAAATGGTCGTTTAGCTCAGCTGGGAGAGCATCTGCCTTACAAGCAGGGGGTCATAGGTTCGAGCCCT
>CAKPDO010000029.1 GCA_934148985.1 uncultured Clostridia bacterium | reverse complement strand
AATTGTTTGATGATTCCTGTTGCTATTGGATTTTTTAAGCCATTGGGTATTTCTATAAATCCTATGATTGCAAGTTTAGCAATGGTATTTAGTAGTTTAACTGTTATTTTTAATGCTTTGAGATTGAAAAAATATTAACAAAATCTTAATAAAAAATCTCTTTTATCTTAATAAAATATTTGCTATAATAAAAATGTTCATAAAAGAACCGGTCCCAAAAGGACAATGGAACATAGGAGGCAAAAATGCAAAATATATTGATAGTAGATGATGACAAAGAGATAGTAAAAGCAATAGAAATATATCTAGAGAGAAAAAAATATCAAATTTTCAAAGCATATGATGGAAATGAAGCTTTAATGCAAGTTAAACAGCATGATATAAATCTAATAATTTTGGATATAATGATGCCAAATAAAGATGGAATAGAAACTTTAACTGAAATAAGAAAAAATAAAAATATTCCAGTAATTTTATTATCCGCTAAATCAGAGGATATAGATAAAATACATGGCTTAAACTTAGGCGCTGATGATTATATAACAAAGCCATTTAATCCAGAAGAGCTAATAGCAAGAGTAAATGCATTGCTTAGAAGATATTCTAATTTTGAAACTGAAGATATAAATAGTAAAAATGTGATAAAAAATGGTGGATTAGTAATAAATGATGATTTAAAACAGGTTACAATTGATGGAAAAGAAATAAAACTTACTCCAACAGAATACAATATTTTAAAATTTTTAACAGAAAATAAAGGCAAAGTATATTCGATAGAAGATATTTATCAGAATGTATGGAAAGATGATTATTTTGCATCAGATAATGTAATTGCAGTACACATAAGACATATAAGAGAAAAAATAGAAATAAATCCGAAAGAACCAAGATATTTAAAAGTAATTTGGGGTGTAGGATATAAGGTGGAATGTATATGAAAAGAAATGTAATTTTTAAAGTATTAGCTTTTGCATGTGTACCAATTTCCATAATTGCAGTTGTTTTATCCTTATTTGCAGCATATGTAAAAAATGGAACTGATTACAATGAAGATAAATATTATGCTTCACATTCTTTTGAAACAGCATATATGATGGATTTATCTGATGCCTGCGATAAATTAATATACGAAAATGAAAACTATTATAGTATAAATGATGGCGAAAATATAATATATTTTACTAACAACCAATCACATAATAGTAATGTTAAAAATTTCAAATATATTGTAATTTACAAAAATAAAGCTTTAACAAATATTGATACAGGAAAAGATTTAACTACTATTGAAGCAATAAAAGATTATATTAAAAATATTCAAGGATATGAAAAAGTAAATATCTCAAATGGTATAATAGAATCTAGCAATGACACTGTTAAAAAAATTGGCTCCATATATTTAGGAAACTTTACTAAGACATATTATACAAAAGAAGGCAATGAGAAAGAGTATCATACAGCCAAATGTGCCGATTTTGATATTTATAGTGCATATGAAGCAGGTTTTAGTGAAAATTCTAAAGAAAAGGCTGTTACAAATTTACTTGATAAAATACCAGTGATAAATGATGGTTGCTATATTATAATTCCAGTTGGTTCTATTTTAACAATGCTTATGATTATATATCTAGCAATTACAATAGGCGAAGAAAAGAAGCTAAACTATTTTGATAAAATACCACTAGAAATAGTAGGGGTTGTATCAATTATAATTTCTGTAATACCGTTTATAATTCTATCAGAATATTTCAATGGGACAGAAAATGACTACATAGGTGGGATGAGCATAATAGTTACAATAGCTTTAATAATCTACATAATTACTTGTCTATTTATGGTAACATTTATAAGAAGATTAAAAGCAAAAAGTTTTTGGAAAACAACAATAGTGGGTAAAATTTTTTATTGGTTTAAAGATATATTTTTTAAAAATTTGTCGTATTCACTTGGAATTACAGCAAAAGTAATAATTGCATTTTGCACCGTTGGTATTTGTACATTAATGATAATATTTCTTTTTAGAGGTGTTTTTAGTATTATTTTGCTGATTGCATTATATGGATATGTAATTTATAGAATAATTAAATTTTTGAAAGAATGTTCAAAAATAGAGAAAAAAATCGAAGAAATGAAAGATGGAAATAATCAAATTCCACTTGATATAAAAGAATTTTCTCCATCTTTTAGGAATATAGCTGGATCTATAAACAATATTTCAGAGGGAATAGAAACAGCTGTGCAAGAAAGAATGAAGAGTGAAAGATTAAAAGCAGAATTAATAACAAATGTTTCACATGATATAAAAACACCACTAACATCAATAATAAATTATTCAGATTTGTTAAAAAATGAAAAAATTGATAACGAAAAAGCAAATGAATATATAGATATATTATATAATAAATCACAAAGATTAAAGAGGCTTACAGAGGATTTAATAGAAGCCTCAAAAATACAAACAGGGAATGTTTCTTTGAAAGAAGAGAGAATAAATGTTGTAGAACTAATAAGACAGGCAACAGGAGAATTTGAAGATAAATTTAATCAAAAGGGACTAAATACAATTATTGACTGTAAACAAAATGAGATTTTTATTTTGGCAGATAGTAGGTATATGTATAGAATTATAGAAAATTTATTCAGTAATATTTCAAAATATGCATTAGAAAATTCTAGGGTTTATATTGATATTAAAATTAATGGGGATAATGTACGAATTGATATAAAAAATATATCAAAAGATAAATTAAATATTTCGGCTGATGAACTGATGCAAAGATTTGTTAGAGGAGAAAGCTCAAGAACTACTGAAGGAAGCGGCCTAGGTATTTCAATTGCTCAAAATTTAACTATACTTCAGGGTGGCAAGTTCGATTTAGTTTTAGATGGAGATTTATTTAAGGTTAGAATGAATTTTAAAATGATTAATTGAACCAAAAGGACTAGGTCTTTTTGGTTCTTTTTTGTAGTGAACTTTTTTACGAAAGGATATATTTTTAATACAAAATTTGTATAATGAAACTTTTTGACAAAAAATAGTGACTATATAGTAGGAGGATGTAACAAATGCAAATAATATTTAATAAAGAAAAATTTAGAGAAATTTATGAAGAAACATATAGTAAAACTTTGAGATATGTAATAATAAAATGCAAGAATTTAGATGATGTAAATGACATTATACAAGACACATATTTTGAATTATTAAAAATAATGAAAAAGAAAACAAATCTTGATATAGAAAATATAGATAAATTTATTATAGGAATTGCAAACAATATAATAAAAAGACATTATTATAAGCAAAGCAAGAAAAAAACGCAGGAAATAGCAGATGAAGGCGAGATTTTGGAAAATATACAAGATGATTTTTGTTTAGAAGATGTTGTTTTGACAAAAGAAGATGCAAAAGAGGTATGGGAATATTTAAAGAAAAAAGATTTAGAAACAGCTAAGATTTTTTATCTCCATTTTTCAGAGGCACTAAAGATAAGTGAGATAGCAGAAGAAATGCAAATTAGTCAATCAAGTGTAAAAAACAAAATTTATAGAACTTTAAAGGAAATGAAAAATATGAATGAAAGGAGGGAAAGAAATGGTAAATAATAGCCTAAAAAATTACTTAAATGAAGAATATAGCAAAGAAAAAAATTATGAAAAAATATTTTTTAAAGAAAAGGATGTGATTAAAATGAAGAAAGTAATGTTAAATTCAGTAGCCTGTGTACTTGTGCTAATTTTTGTTGGAACAATTTCTTCAAAAATTTATGCTAAAATTCAATGGGATATCAAGTTTAAAGAATTTGAAAATAGAGAACTTGTGACGGAAACTGGAGAAATAAAAGAAAATTGGGACGAGGGATATAGTGAAAATATTGATATGGATTATGTTTCACATGATGGAATTAGTGCAAAAATTAATTCAATTGCTATAACAGATGACAAATTTAATGCTATTGTGGATTTTAAATTTGATGAAAATATAACAGTGGATTCTCAGAGATTTTCTTTTGGATATGCGGTATATGATGAAAATAAAAATATATATGAAGTTTATACTAGGATGCATATTGGCTCAAACGAAAGATATGATTACTATGTACCATTTTTATATAAAGAAATAGGAGTAGATTATAATAAAAAGAATATTTATGATACTAAAATAGGAGAAAGCACAAACTCTGGAGTTATAAGTGCAAAGGATAGAAATATTATTGCAAATTTTAATATAGAAACAACTAAAAGTTTTCCAAAAAGTAAAAAAATTTATATAAGACTTTTTGACTTGGGATATACGATGATACAAGTAAAAGAAGAAAATGGTGTTAAAAAAATTGGGACAACTGAAGATTTTAAGTTATCAAATACGGAATGGCTTTTTGAAATTGATGTTCCTGAAAAGTTTTATGAAAGAACTAATATTGAATTAAAATTGAAAGATGAAATTGCAGGAGTTAATTTAGAAAAAATAACTGTTACAGAAACAAATTTGACCGCAAAAGGCACAATTATGGATTTAGATAAAATTGTAATGAATGGAATGAATATGGAAAGCGATAAGTGGAAAAATGTAAGAAATGAATTGTTTTATATAAGTGATGAAGATGGAAATACTTATGCAGTTGATAGTTTTGCAACTACTAATGAAAAAGATGGATTTTCCGTTAGTGTTCCAATTACCAAAAGTATGTTAAATAAAAAATTATTTTTGAATACTAAGGTTAATGGAATTGCATACAAGAGCGAGATTGTAGAAGATAAAATTGATTAAATAAAAATTTAATAATTACTAACAAGCATTTAAACAGGTTCTAAACTTTAAAAGTAGAGAGCCTGTTTTTTTATTCAAAGTTTGCAAATATATTTCAAATATGATATCATATCACTATAAAAATAGAAAGGTAAAAATTCATTTTAATTTATGCCTTTAACGAAAGGAATGATAGTAAAATGAGAAAAGCGATAAAAAGAGGGTTAGTAGTAGCTTTAGGAGTAATAATTCAAATATTACTATCACTATCAGTTCTAATATTTTTCGGACAAAAAATAGCAATTATAGAAAGTTTTTATTCTATATTAAGTGTATTACTTGTACTTGGAATAATAAAAGAGAGTAAGAGCCTAAGCAAAGACTTGCCATGGATAATAATTATAATGCTATTTCCAATAGTAGGAGCTTTGCTTTATGTAGTAATAGGTGGAAATTTACATAAAAGTAAAGTATTAAAAGCAATAAAACAAAGCGAAGAAAATGGAAGCAAATATTTTGTTCAAGATGAAAAAATAAAAAAAGAAATTGAACAGCAAAATAATGGAAAAATAAACTACTTAATGAACTATTTGAATTTTCCAGTGACTAAAAATAATGATATAAAATATTATTCAATTGGAGATACAGCATATATAGATATGATAAAAGAACTAAAAAATGCAAAAAAATTTATATTTTTAGAATATTTCATAATAAAAAATGGAAAAATGTGGAGCAAAATTCTTGAAATATTAGAAGAAAAAGTAAATGAAGGACTAGAGGTTAGGCTTATTTATGATGATATGGGATGTATTGCATTTTTACCTGAAACATATCCAAAACAAATGGAGAAAAAGAAAATAAAATGCATAGCATTTAATAAATTAAATCCATTTTTAGGTGTAATAATGAATAATAGGGATCATCGTAAAATGATGATTATTGATGGAAAAACGGTATTTTCTGGTGGCATGAATTTAGCAGATGAATATATAAATCTAGAACATCCATATGGAGAATGGAAAGATAATGGAATAAAAATAACAGGTGATGCTGTCTGGAATTTTACAGTTATGTTTTTAAATATGTGGAATTCATATAGAAAAGATGATAAAGATTATAAAATTTTTAAGTATGACTTTACTAATGAAAATATACCAGAAAATGGTTATACTATCCCATATGGAGAAACGCCTCTAGATAGTGAGATTGTAGGAGAAAATGTGTATTTAAATATTATAAATCAAGCAAGAAAATATGTTTATATTTTTACTCCTTATTTAATAATTGATACAGATATGATAAATTCTCTTATTTTAGCGGCCAAAAGAGGTGTGGATGTAAGAATTGTAGTTCCAGGAATACCTGATAAAAAAATAGTATATAGTTTGACAATTTCATATTTTGAAACTTTAATAAAAAATGGCGTTAAAATTTATAAATATATGCCAGGATTTGTGCATAGTAAAGTTTTTGTATCTGATGATAATATTGCAACTGTGGGGAGCATTAATTTGGATTATAGAAGTTTATATTTGCATTTTGAATGTGGAGTTTTTATGCAAGATGTAGATGTGATTAGAGATGTTAAAAAGGACTTGGTTGACACAATAGATAAATCACATTTAGTAAGTAAAAAAGAGGCTACACCAAAGTTTTTTAAAGGAGTGTGGCAGGCAATACTTAGGTTGTTTGCACCACTTATGTGATTTTAAATAAAAAATAAATAACAGAAACAATTAAGAGGAGAATTGGTATGAAAGAAGAAATAGAGGATTTAATACAAAAAAATAAAGTTACAAAAGAATTTTTTAAATACTCTAAGGAAGAATTAAGAGTTATGAGAAATATGATTAACTATGGCTTAATAGATTTTTATGATACAAAAGAAAATAATTTTAGAAATGTTTTGATTTGTGGTACACATAATTATGATTGTCTAGAATATATGGTAGCATATAAATGTAGAATAGATTTAGGAAAAGTATCAGCACTAAATAGCATAGATAGAATGAAAAATTCGAATAAATGTTTATATTGCAATTTAAAAGAATGTGTAGAAAAAAATATAATATTGTTTTTTGAAGAAGTTAGAAAATATAATGAAGAGAACAAAAAACAAATAAATTGCATAGAAGTTATTGATTATATTTTAAATATAACAACGCCTGAATTTAACTCTATACCAGATTACTCATTTTATAAAAATACAAATGTTATGGATTTGTTATATGTACAAGCAATACTAGAAATGGATTTAGTAAATATCAAAAGTATGCATGAAAACATTGTAGAATTTAATTATTTAGATATGACGCAAAAAGAAAGCGACATTTACTATATAAATATATTGAAGGAATTTTATAAGGATGAAAAAAATAAAAATCAGCTTGTATTAGATTTGTCAAGAAAAGATGAGATTTTTAATGAAAAAGAAAATACCTTAAGGAGATACAAAATTGCATCATATTATAAATACTTAATTGAATATGAAAAAACTGATATTATACAATCTTTACGAAAAGTTGTCAAAACCACAAATGTAGTAAATGGAATTCAAATAAGGTCGAGATATTTTATCAAATGTTATTTTAAAAAAGTGGAAGAACTACCGTATTCCAATAAAACGAAAGAAAAAATATACAATATATTGAATTACATTTTAAACTACAAATATCGAAGCTCAATTCCATATATTCCAATAAACATACTAATCTATTCAAACGATAAAGAGGGAGTAGGAAACATATCTCAGATTATTGGAGAATTTATGTGGTATTTTGGATATTTAGGCGAAAACATGAAGTATTATAATGAACACATGAGTGATGTTATTTTAGATAAATATAAAATAAAAAAAATATATTATGAATATGAAAAAGACAACGTAAAGAATAAAAGTGGAATTCTAGTTATACATGATATTGAAAATCTATTATATATGGATAATAAATTTCAAAGTGTTATTTTAAATATATTGACGGATGAAATAGAAAAGAATAATAGAAGGGTATGTACCATTATATATGGAGAAAGAACAAAATTAAAACAAGTATTAGATAGTCAAAAAAAGCTATCAAGATTGCTTATAAATTTAGAACTAGAAATAGATGATTTGGGCATTGAAAAAATTTATGAATTGACAATTGAAAAATTAAAAAGAAATATGTCAGTACCAGAAGACGCTGCGAAAAAAATATATAATTATATCAAAGCAACATATACTCAAAGCGAATTTAATAATATGGATTATGTGAACAAATTATATAGTGAAATAGTTTTAAATATGAACAGTAAGTTTTCAGAAAATGAAAAAACAAAACTAAAAATTGAAAATATACCAGATGTTTATAATATCAAGGATTTACCAACTATAATGAAAGATCTTAATAATCTAGTAGGGTTGGAAAACATAAAGGAACAAATTAATGATTTAGTTTCATTATTAAAATTCAATAAGCAAACTAATATTGATATCAAAGACTTTTGCTTCCATATGTGTTTTATGGGAAGCTCGGGAACAGGAAAGACAACTGTCGCAAGAATAATAACAGAAATATTATATAATCTTGGTTATATCAAGCAAAATAAATTAACAGAAGTTACCGCTAAGGATTTAATTGGAGAATATCTTGGACAAACATCACCTAAAACATTTAATGTCGTTAATTCAGCATTAGGTGGAGTATTATTTATTGATGAGGCTTACTCTATAACCAATACAACAAACAAAGGAAACCAATTCGGAAATGAGTGTATAGCAACTCTATTAAAACTAATGGAAGACTATAGAGATAGAATAATTGTGATTTTTGCTGGATATAAAGATGAAATGAAACAATTTTTGGATTCGAATCCAGGATTAATATCTAGAATAGGTTATACAATAGAATTTCCTGATTATTCTATTGATGAATTGCTTCAAATATTTTTAAATATGCTTAAAAACAGTAATATGGATATAACTGAGTCTGCATTAAAGAAATTGAAAAAAGTAATAGAAGTGTCATCTAAAAATAAAAATTTTGGAAATGGTAGATTTATTCGTAATATATTCCAAAAAATATTAATAGAACATGCTAAAAATATGGATAAAAATAACTCAGATGATAATTTATTTTTAATAGATGTTTTCTTAATAACTGAGGATGACATAAATTTTGAAAAATTAGTTTTTAAAGGTGAAGATAATAAAAAAATAGGATTTTAATTTTATGAGTGTTTAAGATAAACGTAAGGGAGGCTTAGATAAAATGTCTTATATAGAATTTAAAAATGTAAATAAAAATTATAAAATGGGAGAAATTACAATAAAAGCCCTAGACAATACAAATTTTCAAATAGAAAAAGGCGAACTTGTTGTAATCGTAGGCCCATCAGGAGCAGGAAAAACCACAACATTAAATATACTTCGGTGGAATGGATATGGCAACATCTGGAGAAGTTTTAGTTGATGGAAAAGATATTACAAAATTAAAAGGAAAAGAATTGATAAAATATAGGAGAGATGATATAGGGTTTGTATTTCAGTTTTACAATCTAGTTCAAAATTTAACAGCAAAGGAAAATGTTGAACTTGCAACACAAATATGTAAAGATTCTTTAAATGTTGATAATGTAATAGAAAAAGTAGGACTTAGTAATAGAAAAAATAACTTTCCATCACAATTATCAGGAGGAGAACAGCAAAGAGTTGCTATTGCTAGGGCTATTGCAAAAAATCCTAAGCTTTTACTTTGTGATGAACCAACAGGAGCTTTAGATTATAAAACTGGAAAACAGATTTTGAAATTACTCGAAAATACTTGTAGGAAAGAAAAAATGACTGTAATCATAATAACACATAATACAGCAATAGCACCTATGGCTGATAAAGTAATTCATTTTAAAAATGGTACAGCAGAAAGCATTGAAATTAATGAAAATCCTATGCCTATTGAAAACATTGAATGGTAGATATTTTTAAGGAGTGAAAGAAATGAAAAAAGCATTATTAAAAGATAGTGTAAAAGAGATTAAAAACACCTATAAAAGGTTTATATCAATACTTCTAATGGCATTTTTAGGAGTGGGATTTTTTGCGGGGCTAAGGGCAACATCTCCAGATATGCTAAAAACAATAGACAACTACTATAAAGAACAAAATGTATATGATATACAAATAGTATCAACATTAGGTCTTACATCAAAAGACATAGAAGAAATATCCAAAATCGAAAATGTTGATAAAGTAAGTAAAAGTTATGAAATAGATGGAAAAATCAACATTGAAAACAAAGAAATTATAACCAAATTTATAACAATAGGAGATTTAAATAAACCAGTTCTTTTGAATGGAAAAATGCCACAAAATCAAGATGAATGTTTAGTTGAAGAGTCTTTTTTGACAGCAAATAATAAAAAAATAGGAGATATTTTAGAAGTAGATATTGAAGATACGTCAAATGATGACGGAGAAAAAATCAAATATTTAAAAAGTAATGAACTAAAAATCGTAGGAACAGTAAAAAGTCCACTTTTTATTGCCAGAGATAGGGGAACAAGTAAACTAGGTTCTGGAAAAATAAATTATTATATTTACATATCAGAAGAAAATATAAATGCAAGTGATGTATACACAAATATTTATGTAACAGTTAAAGATGCCAAAAATTATGAAACATCATCAAAAGAGTATGAAGATTATATTGAACAAGTAAAGACAAACATTGAAGAAATAAAGGAAAAACAAGAAAAAGAAAGACATGACAGCTTGGTAACTATTGCTCAAAACAAATTAAATGATGCAGAAAATGAATATAATTCTAAAAAACAAGAAGGCCAAGAAAAAATTGATGAGGCATCAAAAGAACTAGAAGATGGAAAAAAACAAATAGAAGAAGCTGAAGTAAAAATAAAACAAAATAAAGCCAAAGCAGATAGCCAATTTAAAGATGCTGAAAATAAAATAGCAGATGGCAAAAAAGAAATTGAAGAGAATGAAAAAACATTAAACGAAAAAGAGCAAGAAGTAAATATTCAAATTCAAAAATTACAAGAACAAAAGAAACAATTAGAAGAAAATTTAAGCAAAATAGACCAAGGAGCAGCAGGAGGGCAAGAACAATATAATTTAATACAAAATGGAATAAAACAAATTGATGAGGCAATTTCAGAGGGAAAAAATGAATTACAAAATGCTAAAAAGCAAATAGAAAATGCCAAAAATGAATTAACCAAACAGGAAGAAACATTAAATTCAAAGAAGAAAACAACATACAATCAAATAGAAAAAGCGGAAAAGGAAATAGAAAGCAAAAAACAAGAATTACAAGATGGAGAAGAAGAATTAAGTAAAAATAAACAAGAATTTGAAAATCAAATAAAAGATGCAGAAAAAGAATTAAATGATGCTAAAGAAAAGATATCTGAAATTGAAAATCCTAAATGGTATATTTTAGACAGAAATTCAAATGCAGGATATGTCAGCTTTATTCAAGACACAAAAAGCATTGAAAATATAAGCAAAGTGTTTCCAGTTGTATTTTTTATTGTTGCAACACTTATTTCCCTAACATCAATGACAAGGATGGTAGAAGAGCAAAGAGGTCAAATAGGAACTTTAAAGGCTCTTGGATATAATAAATTGCAAATAATGATGAAATATATAATATATGCAGGAATTGCAACTGTTGTAGGTTCTATTTTAGGAATGTGTGTAGGTTTTGTAATTTTACCAGAAATAATTTGGAAGATGTATGGAATGATGTATCAAATGACAGATAAAATTCTGATAAGTTTTAACTGGAAATATGGTGGAATTGGATTAATATTAATAAGTATATGTATAATTGGCGCAACAATTTATACATCTTTAAAAGAACTTATAAGCACACCATCTGTTCTTATGAGGCCAAAGGCTCCAAAAGGTGGTAATAGAGTCATACTAGAAAAAATACCATTTATTTGGAAAAGACTAGATTTTAGCCATAAAGTTACAGTAAGAAATATCTTTAGATATAAGAAAAGATTTTTTATGACAATAATTGGAATTTTAGGATGCACAGCTTTAATTTTAACAGGATTTGGCGTCAAAGATTCTGTAAAACAAATAATACCAAATCAATTTGAAAATGTATTTAAATATGATATGCAAATAAGTTTAAAAGAAACTTTAAGCCAACAAGAAAGACAAGATTTTAAAAACATACTAGAACAAAATGAAAAGGTGAAAAAAGCAATATCTATATATATGACATCACAAACAGCAGCAAATGGAGATGTGTCAGAAGATGTTCAAATTATTGTTCCAGAAAATCAAGATGAATTAGATGGAATAATTAATATTAAAGACATCAAAAACAAAAAACAAACTATAAAATTATCAGAAAATGAAATATGTTTAACAGATAAAGCAGCTCAGCTTTTAGGTGTTAAGGCAGGAGATAATTTGACATTAAGAGATGCAGATGAAAAAGAGGTAAATATAAAAATATCAAATATAGTTGAAAATTATGTTTCACATTATATTTATATGACAAAAGAAACATACCAAAATATATATGGTAAAGACTTTGAAGCAAATGTTATTTTTATACAAAATATAGATTTAACTGATGAAGAGCAAGATGTTTTAGCAAAAGAAATTATGGATTTGAATGAAGTTTCTGGAATTGTTAATATGACATCAACCATGAAATCTATTGATGATATGATGAATTTGCTTAACTATGTTGTAATTGTTTTGATTGTTGCAGCTGGATTGCTTGCTTTTGTGGTATTGTATAATTTAGCAAATGTAAATATAAGCGAAAGAATACGAGAACTTGCAACTATTAAGGTTTTAGGATTTTATGACAAGGAAGTTTATGATTATGTTGCAAGAGAAACTGTTATTTTAACAATTATAGGAATTGGTTTAGGCTTAGTTCGGAGGATATTTCTTGAACTATTACCTGATGGGTACTTGTGAAATCAATATGCTTAGATTTAGCAAGATTATTAAGCCAATTAGTTATGTTTATGCAAGTTTAATTACTATTATATTTACTTTGATTGTAAATGTTGCGACATATTTTGCTCTTAAGAAAATTGATATGATTGAGAGTTTAAAAAGTGTGGAATAAGGTTAAAAATCAAAATTGGGAGCTTATTCTGTTGTTGTAATTAAAGATGAATTAGTAATTGAAGAAATTTAATTATATAAATGAGGTGAAATTTTGAAATATTTAATAATTGATGAAAGAATGAGAGATATTGAAAAAAATACTTTAAGAAATTTTGGATATGAACTCATTGAAATAAATAAAAATAATAATGTATATCCTGAAATTTCATCTCATGTTGATATTTTTACATGCAAAATAAATAATAAAATTATAGCAGAGAAGCACATTTATGAAGTTTTAAAAAATACTTTTAAAAATAATATTGCTATACAAGGAAATGCTCAGGTTCAAGGAGATTATCCAAATGATATTGGATATAACGTTTGCATTGTTGGAAATAAAGCAATACATAATTTTAAGTATACCGACAATAAAATTATAAACGAGCTTCAAAAACAAAATTTTGAATTGATTAATGTAAAACAGGGATATAGCAATTGCTCTATTGCTGTTATTGATGAAAATAGCGTTATTTTGAGCGACAGAGGGCTATATAATATTTTGAAAAATAGTGGTTTAGATATTTTGTTTTTGGATTATATTCCTAATATTAAGTTATTTAATGCTGATGGGAAATATAGCAAGAAGAATGGATTTATTGGTGGTGCAATTTCAAGAATTGAAGATAGTATTTTTGTTTTTGGAGATTTAGATAAAATTGATTGCAATGGTTGTATTAGAGAGTTTATTCGAAATAGAGGATTAGATGTAATTGATTTTAAGGGATTAGATGTTGTTGATTATGGGGGAGTATTAGAAGTCCTTTAGAAAATATAATAAAAAAGCGAGGATAAAATAATGAAATTAACAATTATAGGTTCAGGGAATATATATTCTAAATATAATAGTGCAAGTTATTTAATAGATGGTAAAATTTTAGTGGATATACCAAATGGAACATGTAAGGCTTTGAAAAAAACTAATATTGACATAAATCAAATAGAAGATGTACTAATAACACATTTTCATGGAGACCATTTTTTTGACATGCCATTTTTTATATTAGAAAAGATGAAAAGAAACTCTGGGGATATTAATATATATTGTGATAGCATTGGAAAAAAACAAATAAATGCTCTTATGAAAATGGCATTTCCAAATAAACAAGAGAAAAATTGCAATTATATAAATGATATGAAATTTGAAATTAACAAATATAGTATAAAAAAAGTTATATTAGAACATGAAGAAGGCATAAGTAATCATGGATATATTTTTTACCAAGAAAATAGAAATATAGGATTTACTGGAGATACAACTTTATGTGAAAATGTCAAAAAAATGGCAAAAGAATGCGATTATTTGATATGTGATTGCAACTCTTTAATAGGAAACAACCATCATATGGGAATTGATAATATAAAGGAATTAGCGTTGAATTATCCTTCATGTATTTTTTGCACAACACATATGGATGATTTGACACGTGATGAATTGGAAAAAATAAACATAAAGAATATTAAAATTTTAAATGATTATAATGAATTATTAATATGATTTTTTATACGACAATATTGATAATGCTAATAAGAAAAACAATATAAAAAGGCCATATATTAAAGGAAATGTTGTTTGACTATGGGCAAATTTTAGGAGTCAAAAACAAAGCTGAACATTAAAATTCAGCTTTATTTTTGGTTCTTGGATAAGGTTTAAGTTCATTGGTAAGTCCTAATAAATAATCTACGCTTGTATTATAAAAATTAGCTAGTTCAATTAAGACTTTTGTTGGAATATCATTTTTTCCGAATTTCATATTGATTATAACCAGTGAGGAGAAAGAAATAGATGAAAAAAGTAGATATTGGATTAATACTTCTTATGTTAATACTAATTCTGGCTATATTAATTGGGGAATACAGTATGTTTATAAAAGCGGATATATTGTCTTTACGACTCTTTTGGAAATATGGGCACTCTAGGATTGGGAATTAGGCCAATAGTTTCTTTAGATAAAAATGTACAATTGAAATTAAATTCAAAAGCAGAAAATACATACGATACAGAATGAATTTAGCAAACAATTGTTGACATTGCTAAAAAATAGATATATAATACCACCAAAGAAAAAATACCCAAAAAGAACCGGTCCCAATGGGCAATGGTCCCAACTGGGCAAAAGAAAGGAAGTAATACAAATGGAAACAAAACAATTCAAAGCAGAATCGAAAAGGCTATTAGACCTAATGATAAACTCAATATACACAAATAAAGAAATATTTTTGAGAGAACTAATCTCAAATGCAAGTGATGCAATAGACAAGCTATATTATCAATCACTTACAGACAACAATCTAAACATATTTAGAAATGACCTAGAAATAAAATTATCAATAAACAAAGAAAAAAGAACACTAACAATAGAAGATAATGGATGTGGAATGAACAAACAAGAGCTAGAAAACAATTTAGGAACAATAGCTCAAAGTGGTTCATATGCATTTAAAAATAATAACGAAAAAAAGGAAGACATAGATATAATTGGTCAATTTGGAGTAGGATTTTATTCAGCATTTATGGTAGCAAAAAGAATAGAAGTTGAAAGTAAAAAGGTAGGAGAAGAAAAAGCATATAAATGGACATCATTTGGTGCTGATGGATATACTATAGAAGAAACATCAAAAGAAAATGTAGGAACAAAAATAACATTATACATTAAAGACAATACAGATGAAGAGAATTATGATGAATTTTTGGAAGACTATAGAATTCAAGAAATTGTTAAAAAGTATTCAGATTATATCCGTTATCCTATCAAAATGGAAGTAACAAGAAAAGAACTAAAAGAGGGTTCAAAAGATGAATACATTGATAAAAAAGAAATAGAAACATTAAATAGTATGATACCATTATGGAAAAAGAAAAAACAAGATATAACAGATGAAGAATATAATTCATTTTATATAGATAAATTCGCAGATTATGAAGCTCCAGCAAATGTAATCCATAGCACAATAGAGGGTGGAATAAACTATAGCATGCTTCTATATATTCCATCACATTTGCCTTATGATTATTATACAAAAGAATATGAAAAAGGTTTGCAATTATATTCAAATGGTGTACTAATAATGGACAAGTGTGCAGATTTATTGCCTGATTATTTTGGATTTGTAAAAGGATTAATTGATAGTCCAGATTTATCTTTAAATATATCAAGAGAATTATTGCAACAAGATAGACAATTAAAAACAATTGCAAAAAATATTGAAAAGAAAATAAGACAAGAATTAGAGAATATGCTTAAAAATGATAGAGAAGCTTATGAAAAGATATTCAAAAACTTTGGAACACAGTTAAAATTTGGATGTTACAATGATTTTGGAATGAACAAAGACAATTTAAAAGATTTAATTTTGTTCTATTCATCAACAACTAAAAACCTTACAACTCTAAAAGAATATGTAGAGAGAATGAAAGATGGACAAGAAAAAATATTCTACGCAGCAGGTGAAACAGTTGATAAAATTGATATGTTGCCACAGGTTCAAAGTGTTAAAGAAAAAGGATATGAAATATTATATTTAACAGAAAATATAGATGAATTTGTTTTGAAAGTTTTAATGGAATATGATAAAAAGCAGTTTGCAAATGTATCTTCAGATGGCCTTGATTTGGAAAGTGATGAAGAAAAGGAAGAATTAAAGAAAATAAATGAAGAAAATAAAGATATGTTTACTTTAATGAAAGAAGAAATTAAGGATGTACAAGAAGTTAGATTTACACATAAATTAAAAAATCATCCAGTATGTTTGAGCAGTGAAGGAGAGATTTCAACAGAAATGGAAAAAGTTCTAAATTCTATGCCTAATAATCAAAATGTTAAAGCTAAAATGATATTAGAAATTAATGAAAGCCATCCAATTGCACAGAAATTAAAGGATTTGTATTTAAAAGATAAAGAAGAATTAAAAAAATATAGCAAAATTTTATATGATGGTGCCAGATTAATTGAAGGATTAAATATAGAAAATCCTACAGAGTTTAGTAATATTATATGTGAATTGATTTCTAAATAAGATAAAAATCAATATTGGCGAAATGCTGATATTGATTTTTTATATAATTATGGTAAAATAATAAAGATTTATAATGAGGAGGGAAAAGTTTATGAAAATAATTTATGGAACAACAAACAATGGAAAAGTGAACCAAGTAAAGGAATTTTTTGAGGCAACAGGAGTAAATGATATTGAATTTTTATCACTTAAAGATATAGGATTTGCTGATGAAATAATAGAAGATGGCAAAACATTTGAAGAAAATTCAATGATAAAAGCAAAAGCAATAAAAGAATTTTGCGATAAAAAAGAGATTAAAGAAATTATTGTAACAGATGATACTGGATTATGTGTAGAATGTTTAAATGGAGAGCCTGGAATTTATAGCGGAAGATATGCAAGCAATGATATGATACATGATGCTTCACAAGAAGCTAATATAAATAAATTACTTGAAAATATGAAAAAAACAGGAAGCACAAACAGAAATGCAAAATTTGTATGTGTATTAACAGCTGCTCTTCCAAATGGAGAATTCAAACAAGTTAGAGGAGAATGTTTAGGCAAAATTGCTGAAAAGCCTGGTGAAATGGGCAAACTTACTTATGGACCTGTATTTATTCCAGAGGGGTCAAATAAAGTTATGAATGAGATGAAACCAGAAGAGATTGGGAATACTCATCGTGAAAAAGCTTTTTTGGAATTAATAAAAATTTTATAGAAATAAAAAAATTCTGCTGTAATTTACGGCAGAATTTTTATTCAAAATACATTCCTTGAAACAAGTTTTTAGCATTCATTAGTTTATCAAACCCATTTAAAACCCATTTTTTATGTAAATTCCAACTAGGAGCAACTAAAAGATTTTTAGGTGCATCACCAGAAATTCTGTGAATTACAATATCGGGAGAAATATGTGTAATTATATATGTAAGACATTCTAAATAATACTCTAGGGAAATAGGCTGATATTTTCCACAATAGTACCAATTAGCTAAAATTGTATTTTTTACAACATATGTAGAATGGATTTTTAGACCCTGAATATTATGATTATTTAAAAAATTTACTGTATCTTTTATACTTTCAAAATTTTCACTAGGAAGTCCAATCATAATATGGGCTACTACATCAATATTATATTTATTTAAAAGCAAAACAGCATTTGTAAAATCGGAAGAATTGTAGCCACGACAAATTAATTTACCAGTTTCGTTATTAGATGTTTGCAAACCTAATTCAACACATACATAATATTTTTGTGAGTAACTTTTGATTAATTTTACAATATCTTCGCTAATGCAATCAGGTCTAGTTGCAATTTCAAGTCCGACAATACGGTCATCAATTAAAGCGGCATCATATTTAGCTTTTAAGTTAGAAATTGTGTCATAAGTATTGGTGAAATTTTGAAAGTATGCAATAAATTTATTTGCACGAGTGGCTTTATAGCTTGAAAAATAGGATTTTACTTGTTGCTTTATTGACAAAACATCATCATCTATATGGTTACACAAGATATGTTCTCCAGACCCGCGTTCACTACAAAATATACATCCAGATGTTCCAGTTTTTCCATCTCGATTGGGACATGTAAAATTTCCATCTATACAAATTTTTAGTGTTCTTTCTCCAAATTTATTTTTTAGGTATGTATTTAAGTGCTTATATCTTTCAATTGTTTCCATTTTTTGTCCTTTCAACTAATTTTTTTAGATTATATAAAAAAATATTGAAAAAGTCAAAAAGCTTTATAAAAGGAATTTTGTATGTTATAATCAAATACGTGTGAGATGAAAGTTTGAAAAAAATGCAAATACAGTATTTTTAATCAAATTTTGTGCCTTGAAAGAAAGGAATGTTGGTAAAAATGTATAAAACGATAAATCAAAGTACAATTTATGAACTTACGGAAAAAAAGTCTAAATTTATAGCAAATCTTGTTTATATACAAAATAAGGAAGATGCAGAATATAAAATAAAAGAATATAAAAAGAAATATTTTGATGCAAGACATAATTGCTATGCATATAGGGTATTAGAAAAAGAAGCGGTTTATGAAAAATCAAGTGATGATGGAGAGCCATCTGGAACAGCTGGTGCACCGATGTTAAATATTTTACAAAAAAATAATTTGTGTAATGTACTTGTAATTGTTACAAGATATTTTGGAGGCATTTTACTTGGAACAGGAGGTTTAGTTAGGTGTTATTCTGGTGCTTGTATTGGTGCCATGGAAAACAGTGATTTTTTCGAAATTGAGCCAGGCGTAGAAATGATAGTTACATTAGATTATACTGATTTCCAAAGCGTTCAATATTACTTTGGAAAAAATAATATAAAAATTTTAAATTCAAAATATGAAAATGATATAGAGTGTTTAACAGAAATGAACATTTTGACGAAAGATAAATTTTTAGCAGATGTAAAAAATAGGATTATTAATATAAAAAAAGTAGAGATTGGTAAATCTAAATATGTAAAAATTTACCATAAATAAACTATATAAGCTTGATATTGCGAAAATATGAAGCATTTTGTCTGTAATAAAAATAAAAAAATGGAAAAAATTACCAAAAACTATTGCTTTTTTTGTCACGCTATAATATAATACAAATTGTAAAATTTTTACAATTTAATTTATATTTAGGAGGATAAAGCTGTGAAAGAGAAAATA
>CAKPDO010000028.1 GCA_934148985.1 uncultured Clostridia bacterium | reverse complement strand
CATATAAAAAATGTTGACATAAATTATTGATTTAATAGCAAAAATATAGTAAAATATCTAACAGAGGTAAGAAAATGAGTGTATTAGAAGAAACAAAATTTTTAATGAAGAAATACAAAATAAAGGCTAATAAAAATTTAGGTCAAAATTTTTTGATAGATGACACAGTTATAGAAGATATAGTAAATGGAGCAGATATTAAAAAAGATGATTTAGTAATTGAAATAGGACCTGGACTTGGAAGCATGACAGCACTTTTGGTAGAAAAGGCAAAAAAAGTTATATGTGTAGAACTTGATAAAAAAATGATTAAAATTTTAAATGATAGATTTATTGCGTATAATAATATTGAATTAATAAATGAAGATGTATTGAAATTAGATTTAAACAAATTAATAAAACAAGAAAAAGAGCAAAATGAAATAAAAGAAGTTAAAATAGTTGCAAATTTGCCTTATTATATAACTACACCAATAATAATGAAATTATTGGAAGAAAATTTAGATATCCAAAGTATAACAGTAATGATACAAAAAGAAGTAGCAGATAGATTAATAGAAGTTCCAAGCGGCAAAAACACTGGAGCGATTACTTATACAGTATACTATTATTGTGAATGCGAAAAAATAAGAGAAGTAGAAAATACTTGTTTTATTCCAATGCCAGAAGTTACATCTGAAGTAATTAATTTAAAATTAAGAAAAGAGCCAGCAGTTGAAATTGAAAATAAAAAAGTATTTTTTAATATAATAAAAAGTGCATTTATGCAAAGAAGAAAAACTCTATTGAATAGTTTACTAAATTCGGGAGTATTTTTATCTAAAGAAGAGGGATTAGAGGTCCTAAAAAAATTAGGATTAAAAGAAGACATAAGAGCAGAAAAGCTAACAATTGAAGATTTTGCAAGATTAAGCAATTATTTTTGTGCAAATTTAGGTAAAAAGACAAAATAGGCTTTAAAATAACATAAAAACATGTTATAATAAATTAGTGACGAAAAGGAGGAAATGTGAATGAATCAAATTTTAGTTACGGAAAAGCTATATATAACTCCAGAATTAAAAAGAAAAAAGAAAATATATAAATTTAATTTTATAATATCAATAATTTTAATAGTAACATTATTTTCTTTCTATGCTTATGCCGAATATGATAGAAATAAAACAGCTGATATCTCACAAGAAATACTACTTGGAGCAGTAGATGAAGTAGATGATACAACAATGAAAAGTGATGATAAAGTTTGGGTAATAGCACTAGATGGAACAGATGAGTCAGAAAAGAAAGAAAATGTAACAATATCAAATACAACAAATACAACAGAAAATAAAAACGAAAATAAGGTAGAACAGACTCAAGAAAGTGTACTTACAAAATCAAAAACAGCAGTGTATACAGCAGCAAATGGCAAAAAATATGAAAAAATAGGCTCTATTAATATTCCATCTATAAATGTAAATTATCCAATATTATCTGAAACTACTGATGATTTATTAAAAGTTTCAGTATGCAGATTTTGGGGAGGGTATCCAAATGAAATTGGAAATTTATGCATAGCAGGACATAATTATAGAAATAAAAGGTTTTTTAGTAAAGTTAAGAACTTAAATGTAGGAGATATTATAGAAATAACAGATTTAGACAAAAATACTTTAAAATATGCCGTATATGATAAATATACAGTAGACCCAAGTGATACAAGATGTACAAGTCAAATAACAAATGGTAAAAAAATAGTAACATTAATTACTTGTACAGATGATAGTCAGCAAAGAATTATAGTTCAAGCAGAAGCAATGTAAAAAATATCTTTTCGAAATTTAAAATTTTCGAAAAGATATTTATTTTTAGAGCTAATCTTGTTCTACGTCATTAAAAGTAGGGTCACTAAAAAATTCTATTAAAGTTATATTAAAGCCCTCACAGACATGAAGAAGTGTGTCTAATTTTATGAGCTCGGTAGTACCATTCATAAATGAACAAAGTGTAGAGCGTGGAATTCCCGAAGCCTTGAATAATGCCCATATAGACATATTGTTTTTATCTAAATAATATCTTATACGTTTACGAACAGCATCTGATAAAGTCATTTATAATCACCTCAATTATTTTGATTTATAAAAAGAAGTATAACAAGAAAAATGTCAAAAATAGTCTATTTAAACATACTTACAGGCACAAATTGCACCTATTTATTAATGTAGTTTGAGCCAAAAAAAGAAATTTATTAAAAAAGAATGTTATAAGGAGAGAAAAATTGAAAAAGATAGTAGTAATTGGAGCCGGTGCATCTGGTCTTGTTGCAGCAATATATGCAAAAAAGAATGGAAATGATGTTACATTAATAGAAAAAAACGAAATATGTGGTAAGAAAATTTTAGCAACCGGAAATGGAAGATGTAATTTCTGGAATGAAGACCAATCAATAGAGCATTATAGAAGTTCAAATTTAGAAAAATTAAAAGAAATTTTAAAAGAGGAAAACGAAGAAGAAATATTAGATTTTTTTTATGAGATAGGAATTGAACCTAAAATAAAAAATGGCTATTACTATCCATTTTCCAATCAAGCAATAAGTTTTCAAAGAGCACTTTTACTAGAAGCTAAAAAGCAAAATGTAAAAATATTAACAAATTCAGAAGTAACTGAAATTGAGAAAAAAGAAAATAAATTTATAATAAAAATCAATAATAATAACACGGTTATATCAGATAAAATAATTTTAGCTACTGGCTCGAAAGCGGCACCAAAGACAGGCTCAGACGGATTTGGATATGAAATTTGTAAAAAATTTAAACATACTATAAATCCACCTATGCCGGCATTAGTGCAATTAAAAGCATCAGAAAAATATTTAAAAGATTGGGATGGAATAAGAGCAGACGTTTTGGTAAAATTATGTGAAGATGGAAAAGAAATTGCAAGAGAAAGTGGAGAAATCCAGCTCACAAATTATGGAATTAGCGGGATTTGTGTATTTAACTTAAGTGGCAGAGTATCTAAGGGGTTAGAAAATAAGAAAAAAGAAATTGTTAAAATAAATTTTTTAGATGGATTAAAAATAAAAAATGAAATAGATTTTATTAAGTGGATGGACAAGAGAAATAAAATTTTGAAAAATAGAGATATGTTAGAATGTTTAGAAGGAATTTTAAATTATAAACTTGTGAAAGTTTTACTTAATGTATCAAAAATAAAAGAAAATGAACTTTGGAATGATTTGAATGACCAAAAAAGAAATTTGATTGCAAAAAATATTACGGATTTTAGTATAAATATCACAGGAACAAATTCATTTGACAAAGCCCAAGTTTGTACTGGAGGGGTACCGATTGAAGAAATAGATACAACTTCTATGCAATCTATGAAAACAAGTGGATTATATATAACTGGAGAAATTATAGATGTTGATGGAGATTGCGGAGGCTATAACTTAGAATGGGCATGGATTAGCGGAATGATTGCAGGACGCAGTGTTTAGAAAAAAGGAGAAGTATTCAATGATTAGAATAAGGCAAGTAGATGTAAAAATAGGTGGAAATGAAGAAGAAATAATTAAAAAATGTGCAAAAAAATTAAGAACAAATAAAGAAAATATAAAAAGTTATAAAATTGTAAAAAAATCAATAGATGCAAGAGAAAAAGAAAATATTTGCTTTATCTATGAAATAGATGTTAATGTGCAAAATGAGGCCGAAATTTTAAAGAAAAATAGGTCGAAAGACGTATTAAAAGCCCCAACTGAAAATTACAAATTTAATGTAACAGGAAACAAAAAAATAGCAAATAGACCTGTAATTATTGGTTCTGGGCCAGCAGGATTATTTTGCGCGTATATGCTTGCAAAACATGGTTATAAGCCAATTATTCTTGAAAGAGGAGAAAAAATTGAAGATAGAGTAAAAAGTGTGGGAAAGTTTTGGAATGAGGGAATATTAAATCAAAATTCAAATGTACAATTTGGAGAAGGAGGAGCTGGAACTTTTTCAGATGGAAAATTAAATACTCTTGTAAAAGATAAAGATTTTAGAAATAAAAAAGTTTTGGAAATATTTGTAGAAATGGGTGCTCCAAGGGAAATTTTATATTTGAACAAACCTCATATTGGAACAGATTTATTGAGAAATGTAATAATTAATTTAAGAAATAAAATAATCGAAATGGGCGGAACTATAAGATACAATTCTTGTTTAACTAATATTTTTATAGAAAGCTCTAAAGTTAAAGAAATAGAAATAAATGGAAATGAAAAACTAAGGGTTGATATATTAGTTTTAGCAATAGGCCATAGTGCAAGAGATACTTTTAGAATGTTAAATAGAAATAATATTCCGATGGAGCCTAAACCTTTTGCAATTGGGGTTAGAGTACAACATCCACAAGATAAAATAAATTTTGCTCAGTATGGAAAATTTAAAAATGAACTTCCGCCAGCACCATATAAATTGACATATCATGCATCTAATGGAAGAGGAGTATATTCTTTTTGTATGTGTCCAGGTGGATATGTAGTAAATGCTTCATCAGAAGAAAAAAGACTTGCAATAAATGGAATGAGTAATCATTCAAGAGACACTAAAAATGCAAACTCAGCAATTGTTGTAACAGTGACAAATAGCGATTTTAACGGAGAACTTTTTGGCGGATTAGAGTTTCAAGAAGAACTTGAGAAAAAGGCATATGAGCTTGGAAAAGGAAAAATTCCAATTCAAAAATTAGGCGATTTTCATGAAAATAAAAAGACAGTACAGTTGGGTGAAACTGAACCAATTTTTAAAGGAAGTTTTGAATTTGCTAATTTAAATGAAATATTACCAGATTTTGTGAAGATTGCTCTTAAAGAAGCTTTTGTTGATTTTGACAAAAAAATAAATGGCTTTGGAGATAAAGATGCTATCCTTGCAGCTATTGAAACTAGAACTTCTTCTCCTATTAGAATTGTTAGAGATGATAATGGTAAGAGCACTGTTGCTGGAATTTATCCCGCCGGAGAGGGTGCCGGATATGCTGGGGGAATTATGTCAGCAGCTATGGATGGAATTAAAGTGGCAGAAAATATTGCAAAAGAATATATTTTTTGATAGAATGTAGAAAAAAATTAATATATATTAAGAACTACCAAGTATAAAATAAATTTATATTTGGTAGTTTATTCATAATTTTTAACAATATTTTTCAACTCTTCAAAATCAATATCTAAAACAATACACAAACCGATTAATTCAAAATCCTTAACAGAAGTTTTTCCGGTTTCAATTTTATAAAGTTCAAATCTATCAAGTTCAATACCTAGAAGCTCTAATTTACTAGATAATTGAGCTTTAGAAAAATGTCTTAATTCACGATATTTTTTCAAAGTAGCACCGATTATATTGCGACAATCATTAAATCTTTTCATAAAACCTCCAAAAAATAAAAAATTTAAAATACCTATTGATTTTACAATAATTTTTATGATACAATGTGTATTGTTAATACACACGAAACCAAATGACAAAGATTTGGATTTTTTTATACGAACAATGTGTATTGTCAATACACAAAAATAAGGAGGAAAGAAACAGATGAAAAATTCATTAAAAAAAAGCAAAGGTATAACGCTAATAGCACTTGTAGTAACACTGATTTTACTATTAATATTAGCAGGAACTTCAATTTCTATGCTAGCAGGTGAAAATGGAATTTTATCAAGAGCAGCTGAGGCAAAGGAAAAGATACAAAATTCACAATCAGAAGAATTGTCAGCATTAAGCAAACTTGAAAGTGAAATGTTACAAAATCAAGATGATGGATTTGATAAAGAAAAAGGAGTAAATAGACCAGAACTTCGAAATGGAATGACTAGAATAATGTTTGAAGAACCAACATCAGATAATGCTGGAAATAACCTAAAAAATGGAAAAACAATAAAAGATGGAGAAAATGGTTGGAGCGAAAATTGGTATGACTATAGTCAGAAAAAATGGGCAAATACTATGACTAAAGATGGAAGTATGTGGGTATGGATACCAAGGTTTGCATATAATATAGATAGTAATGACAAAATGGACATATTGTTTTTGGTTGGAACATCAAATAAATGTTATAATACAAGTTCTAAAAAAATTGAAGATTTACCAGATGGATACAAAGTTCATCCATGTTTTCAAAATGGAAAAAGTAATAATTTTAAAAATGGAGAATGGGATTCAGAGCTTAGAGGAATATGGATAGCAAAATTTGAAGCAGGGCTTCCAGATGAAAGTACAGCTCCAAAGACAACTTCTGTAAATATGACCAATAGTTATTATCCTGTATTTCAGGGTCAAAAAACATCTTATAATTATATAAATGCATCTATGTGCTATTTGTTGTCAAAAACATTGACAGAAGCAAATAATCCGTATGGGTTAACATCTGACACAGACAGCCATTTAATAAAAAATAGTGAATGGGGAGCAGCAGCATATTTGTCATATAGTATTTTTGGAAAAACAGGCGGAGTATATAATGCTGATAATGAAGTTTATATTAACAATGTAAGCTATTCAGAATATAGTGCTACAAGCACGGTAAACTCGATTAGAGGAAATGGTTCATATGCGATAACGGGATATTCTGGAAGTGCAGCAGGTTCTGGACAAAATATTTTAACAAAAACAGAACTAAAAGATAGTGTAAGTGGTTCATCTGGAACATCTTATGCTTGGTATACATTTAAAGGTACAAATGCAAGTACGACAGGGAATATATATGGAATTTATGATATGAGCGGAGGACTTTCAGAATATACAGCAAGTTATATAAAAATGGAAAATAGTGATACTTTGTTAAAATATCTAAAAGACTATGGATATGCTTTTGTATTTACAGATAGCACAAAAACTCAATTTGTTGGAAATACTAAATATGTTATGGAATATCCAGAATACACAAAAGGAGGGCTAAAAACTGAATTAAGTAAAACCGGAAGATATGGAGATGGCTATTTAGAAACATGGCATTGGTTTGGTGATTGGATAAATGATGACGCAAGTGGTCCGTTCACGACTCGTGGCGCCAATTGGAATTATTCGTCAGAAGCCGGCGTGTTCGCTTTTGACGACGCTTATGGCGGTGGTTACAACAGCAAACGGTTTCCGCTCGGTGCTGGTTGCCCAGTAGCACTTTGAATCTTTCCTTGAGCCTTGTGCCCTTTAATTTAACCCAAATAAGCACTTGGCTTAAAAATTAATAGAGTTTGTCAAGCTTGGTGCAGGGATTAAACTGAAAAAATTCTTTTGGTCCGTTCACGACTCGTGGCGCCAATTGGAATAATTCGTCAGAAGCCGGCGTGTTCGCTTTTGACGACGATAATGGCAATGGCAACAACAACAAACGGTTTCCGCTCGGTGCTGGTTGCCCAGTAGCACTCTGATACACGAAGAAACATAAAGGTTTCTATCTCAGATGGGTATGCTTCAAGGAGTATGCCGAGAGTAAAAACTACAAAGGAAAAAACAACTAGATTTGTATCAAAGAAGTTTAATTCCTTTGGCATAGAAATATGTCATAAACACATAAACAGTAAATTTGTTTTAGTAGCAAAATGTGAAAATCCGAATTTATGAAAGGTGTACAAAATAACTAAAAAGTTATTCTGTACACCTTTAAAAAATTTCTGAATTAGGTTTATAAATAAAGTCGCAATTTGAATAAATTTTTTGTTGTAAATTATATGAATTACAATGTGAAGCATGTCCTTTCCAAGCATTTAAACTCATTAAAGTTTTATTAAAATTAAGTTTTTTATGATGATATAAATAATTCCATTCTTTAACCTTGCGTTTTATTTTCTTTTTACTATTTGTACGTAAAAGCCTGTGAGTTGTAAAAGTTCTATAACCGCAAAAATTAATACCCATTTTATCAGGATAATATCTGGATTTAGCATTTAAATCTAAATGTAATTCTTCATCTAAAAAAATTTCAATTTGTTCTTTTCTTTGAATGCATTCTTCTTTAGACTTCAAAATTAAAATAAAGTCATCCATATATCTTCCGATAATATTTAACTTTCAAAATTCGTTTAACATATTGGTCAAGCTCATTCAAATATATATTTGCAAAAAATTGGCTAGTATAATTTCCGATAGGAATACCAACAGTTCCTATAATGTCCCTACCATCGAAAATAAGCTGTTTAGTAAAGTTTTTTAAATATGGGTCTTCAATATATTTGCATAAAATATGATACAAAATATATGGGTCAATATTATAAAAAAATTTTTTAATATCACATTTTAATACCCAAAAATCACCATAATTTCTTTTAAAGATTTGCATTTGATGCTGAATATAATCATTTGCCTTATGTGTACCTTTACCAGTAATACACGCAAAACTTGAACTGATGAATTTAGGTAAAATATAAGGTTTTATAAATTCTTCCACATACCATTGATGAACAACCCTATCTCTATAAGGTAAAGAATGTATAGTTCTTTCTTTAGGCTCAAAAACTTTAAAATCATAATATTTGCCCATTTTGTATCTATTATTTTTTATAGAATTTAATAAATTTATAATATTATTTTCTAAATTCATTTCAAAAGTTATAACATCTTTTTTATATGCTTTATTTTTTTTCGCTCTATAATGTGCAGCAAGCAACTTTTCAAATGTTAAATTTTTAAAAAATACATTTCTTATTTTTTTGCACATGAATTAATCCATCCTCCAAGCATATTGCATATTTCTGTAATAGAATTGCACCATGTATTGTAATTTTGAGTTGAAATATATTTGTACTTATATGATAATCGTATATGGATTTTTAGCAAAGATAAAGTTACATCAAATTCGTTTAAATATTTAAGTTTATCTTGTGTTTTATATGTTTTTATTGCATATAAAACAAGCTTAAGACCACTGTATAAAGTTCCTTTGATTTCTTTTACAAGTGCAAATGTTTCAGATTTTGGATATTTCCTAACAATATTGTTTGTATAATCAATTAGATTCATGTATTTTTGATAAATAACAAGATTGGATTTGTTTTGTGAATTCATTAGTACCTCCTAAAATTTTTCACCATTATAACATAAATCGACAAGAAAGTCTTGCCTTTTGCGATAAAAAATGTTAAAATTTTAAAAAATCCCCTTTTGGGGACGGTTCTAAAATGGGAGATGAAACTATGAATATAAGTAATATAAAAATAGACAATAAAACAATAGATGAAAAAATAAAAAGAGGAAAAGAATTTTATAAAGATAAAAAAATTTACAGCAAAATAGAAAATATAAGTGAATATATAGAAAATAAATTACAAGGGGAAGATAAAAATAAACTTGATGAATTAAAAAAATTAATGTGTGAAATATGTAAAAACGAAACATATTATGCATATAAAATTGGTTTAATAGATGGAATAAAAAACAAGTGTATTTAATGATAAAAAATAAATACACTTATTAATCAAAATCTGTAACATTTTTAAAAAAATCTTCAATTGGCTTATCGAATATTATGGAAAAAGCCAAAAGTTCGAAATCTTTTACAGAGCGTTTATTATGTTCTATAGAATAAATATCGGCTTTGTATAATTGTAAGCCCATTAGTTCTAATTTTTCACAAAGACTTCGTTGGGAATATCCACTTTCTTTGCGGAATTTTTTAAAATTTTCAGAAATTACATTCGATTTGTTATTTAATTTTCTGCTACCACTCATAAAAATTCTCCTACTTTTTTAGTGCTATTTTATAACAAAATTTAGTGTTTTATGGCAATACTATATTGCCGATTTGTGATATTTCTATCTTGTACGTAAAACAAAAGCAATTTCCTTTATCATATCAAGAGCACCCATTAATTCTTTTTCATCATATCTTTGAAGAAATATCTTTGTGGTTCTTAGAATATCATCATCAAGTCCAAATAAAATGTAATCGGCTGAATGACCAGAGATATCTCTCAAAAGCTTGATGCTTCTGTAAGTTAGATTGCCTTTACCTTCTTCAACTAAGCCGAGGAACTGACTAGAAACGCCGATTTTTCTGGCTAAGTCAGATTTGTTAAGTCTAAGTTCATTTTCTCTGATATTTTTAATTCTCTTGCCACGAATTAATTGTTCTTCTTTTTCGACAGTTGTATCAAAATTTTTACTCATTATAATCACCTCAATTCTATTTTAAAACATAATACATACAAAATAATGGTAAAAAATGATATGGACATATAGAATTTTCTGAGATTTTATGGTATATAAATAAAAAAATAGGAAAGGGGAGGTTTTATGGAATTTAAACCTATGAAAATTTTAATTATTGAAGATGATATTAAAGATTGCAATTCATTTAAAGAATGTGTCAAAAACAGAGATGATATTGAAATTGTTGCAATGACAGATTCTGATTTAGAGGGTTTGAAACTAGTTAAATTAAAAAGACCAGAGGGAATAGTTTTAGATTTAGAACTAAATAATAGTGAAACAGGAAGTATAGATTCATTAGATTTTTTAGATAATTTGAAGAAAATACATCTAAACTACGAACCGATAGTGATTGTTACAACACATGTAAATTCGAAAAGAACATACGATATATTACATAGAAATGGCGTAGATTTAATTCTTTATAAAGATAACCCAAAATATTCAAGTGAGCACGTACTAAATAATTTTATAAGTTTAAGAAAGACGGATAATCATTGTGAACAGAAGTCAATTGATGAAATATTTGAAGATGATGAAAATAAAATATCAAATTTAATTAATGAACAATTAGAACTTATTGGCGTTACATCTAAGCTTAAAGGTAGAGAATATGTGCATGATGCAATTTTATATTTAGTTCAAGATGATAGCAATAGGATAAATGTTATTCAATATTTAGTAAATAAGTACAAAAAGTCAGCAACGACAATAACAAATGGCATTCAAAATGCAATTATTCATGCTTGGAGAGTTACTCCTGTGGATGATTTGGAGAAATATTATACCGCTAGAGTTAATTACGAAACTGGTATACCAACTCCTATGGAATTTATATATTATTATGTTAGTAAGATTAAGAAAGAAATATGATTTTTTAGTAATAAAAAGCTGTGAAAAATTTTAGAAATTTTTCACGGCTTTTTTTTTTGTCATTAAGATGCATACATTTTTTATGTATGTTATTTTTTTACCATTTTTTTCTATTTTTTGCCATTTTTCTTCATCAGGAAATACCGCTAATTTTCGGGCTTTTGATGGTATTTTTATATTACAGATTCAAAAATATGAGGGAGAAAGGTGGTGGCGAAAATGGGCTTTTTTGATGCATTATGGTTATGGGTAAGACGTTGGATGGTCTAAAAGTAAAAAGAGATAATCAATATGAGATATTGATTATCTCTTTGTTTTTTTATATAATAAAGCTCGATAATTCAAGGAGGATGATAAGATGAAATATGCAGTTAGTGCTGAAGAGATTGGAAATGTTTTATATTTTATAAAAATGCTTGTTATAAATTTTGGAGCGTATTATATAGAAAAAAGAATAATTAATGAAAAAATAGAAGCAAATAAAATTATTAAAATCATATTATTTTTAATTTTAATAACAATTGGAGAAACATACATTATACTAAAGATGAATCTTTTTATAGGAATAATTATAACAAGTATACTTATAACAATAACATTGAAAATATTTGAAAGAAAAGAGAAGTATACTGAGAATATGACAATAATATCTTTAGGAATAAGTTATGTTATATTTTTTATTGCTGTAACACTAAATGGAATTCCCAATGTTTTATTAAGAATATCAAACGATTATGTTACGGCAATTACCATAATAATTATATATTTTTGCTTGTTATATTTTACAATGAATGCTAGGAAATTAAAAAACGGTTTTACTTTTTTAAATAAACAGTTAAAAGATGAATTTTTTAATATGATAATATTAAATTTAGGGGCTATGATGCTGTTTTTTATAATAATATTGGACAATATTGATTTAATTAAAACGACACAAATATCAATGGGAATGGTAGCTTTATCAATAATAATGTTCCTAACCATCCAAAAATCCTTCCAAGTCTACTACAAACAAAAGCTACTAATCCAAGAGCTAAACGAAACCAAAAAAGACCTAAAAAACAAAACAGAAGAAGTGCAAAAGTTAGAACAAGAAAACTTAAACTTCAGTAAAAAGAGCCATTCATTAGCACATAAACAAAAATCACTCGAATACAAGCTAAATCAATTACTATTAACAACAGAAATAGCAGATGAAAAAGATTTAAAAGAACAAATACAAAAAGTATCTAAAGAATTATATAGCAAGCCAAGAATAGAATTAGACAAAACAGGAATAACACAAATTGATGATATGTTAAACTTTATGCAATCAGAATGTATAAAAAATAATATAGACTTCAATTTACAACTATCAGGAAATATTTACCATATAATAAACAATATAATCACAGAAGAAGAACTTGAAATTTTGCTAGCAGACCATATAAAAGATGCAATTATAGCAATAAAACATACAGACAATGTAAATAAAAGTATACTTGTAAGGCTTGGAAAAATAGAAGATTGTTACGGATTGTATATATACGATTCTGGAATAGAATTTGAAAAAGAAACACTTGAAAATTTAGGAAAGAAGCCAAGTACAACACATAAAGACGAAGGCGGAACAGGCATGGGATTTATGAATACATTTGATACGTTAAGAAAATGTAAGGGCAGTCTAATAATAAATGAAATTGGAAAACCATCAAAAGAAAATTATACAAAAGTGATAATGATAAAATTTGATAATAAAAATGAGTTTAAAGTAGTTTCATACAAGGAAAATAATAATTAATGTTCAACTTACAAAACTTTATCAATTTAAGCGCATAAAAAGTAAAAAAATTCATAATATTTATGCAAAATTTTGTTTGACAAAATTGCATTTGTATGGTATTATATTTTCAAAATTGTTTTGGAGAGTGATAGATATGCCAAGAAAAGCGCAAGAATTAAATAAAAGAGAAAAAGCAATACTAAAATTTATCGAAAAAAAAATAAAAGAAGATGGATATCCACCATCAGTAAGAGAAATAGGAAAAGCAGTAGGACTAAGTTCAACAGCTACAGTTCATGGATATTTAGCTAAATTAAGAGAAAAAGGCTACATAAAGAAAGAAGATAAAAAAGGAAGAACTCTAAAATTATTAAAGGGTGGAGATGGAGAAAAAATTCAAAACGAACCAGCTCAAAAAAATTATTATGCAGAAAAAGAATTAATAGATATACCATTAGTGGGAAAAATAACAGCTGGAATGCCAATACTTGCTGTAGAAAATGTAACAGACACATTTCCTATACCAATTGATTTTGTGGGAAATTCAGAATGCTTTATGCTTACAGTAAGAGGAGAAAGTATGATAAATGCCGGAATTTTAGACGGAGATTACATACTAGTTAGAAAGCAATCAGATGCGATAAATGGACAAATAGTAGTAGCACTAATAGAAGATGAAGCAACAGTAAAAACATTTTACAAAGAAAAAGACCATATTCGTTTACAACCAGAGAACCCTACAATGGACCCTATAATAGTGCCAGATTGCAAGATATTAGGAAAAGTTATAGGTGTGTTTAGAAAGATGTAATAACAGCTATAAAAAAGGAGAAATTAATGTCGAAGAAAAGTTCTAAACATAAAAAAAGCTATAAGAAAATAGCTTTTGTAATTATATTAATAATAATTGTTATATTAAATGTAAAAAAATCAAAAGAACAAAATCAAAATCATGATACACAAATTATATTAAATAATAGTAACATAACCGAAGACTTACAAGAAGAAATAATACGAGAAAATGAAAAAATATACATGAGTTTTGATGATGTACAAAAATTTATAGATGAAACATTATATGAAGAAAAAGAAACAGGCTTGATAATAACAACCAGTCCTAAAAAATTAGCAACATTTAAATATGGAGAAGAAAATATTAATATAAATGGTTCTATACAAGAAGAAAAAGATGTTGTAATAAAAAGAGATGACAAGGAATATATAGCGATTTCAACTCTTGAAAATGTTTATGATTATGACTTTCATTATATAGATTCAGTAAATATAGCTACAATAGATAATTTAAATAAAAAAATAGTAAAAGCATATGCTAAGAAAAAAATAAACATAAAACAAGATAAAAATGTGATATCAAGAGCAGTGGATAAAGTAGAAAAAGGAAATTGGTTAATTTTTATAGAAGAAGAAAATGGATTTGCAAAAGTCAGGACACAAAATGGAATAATAGGATATACAAAAAATAAAAATTTAACTAATTTTGTAACAGAACGAGAAGACTTTAATCAAAGCAGCAATGAGGATAATCTAGCAGACGATAAAACTTTGGAGTATGACATTTCAAAAAAAGATATAAGTACATTTGAAAAAAGAAAAAATATTATAAATTTAATATTGCAAGAAGCAATAAAAAATGATAAGATATGTGTGAAAATTTTAAATAACAATGCAGAAGAAGACAAATATAATAGATTTAAAATTGAAGCAACTCCGATTTTAAGTGAATGTGGAGTAAAAATCAAATTTTAAAGAAAGAGGAAATACTATGAAGAAAAAAGGATTTATAATATTAGGAATAATTTTTTTAGTGATTTTAATTGCAATAATTGGGACAATTATTTGGTATAATGTATCTTTAAAAAAGCCAAATAAGAATGATACAGATGATTTACAAGCAATTGTGGAAATAAAATCAGGGACAAGCACAAATGAAATACTAAATATATTAAAAAATAAAGGTGTAATAAGAAATAAATTAGCAACAAAAGTCTACATTACCTTAAATGAAGTAAAAAAATTACAAGCTGGAAAATATCTATTTACAGGAAATGAAAGTTTGCCAGAAGTAATAGAAACAATATCATCTGGAAAGGTAATGGATGAAACTGTAACGATTACATTTTTAGAAGGAAAAAATATGAGGTATATAGCCTCAAAAATAGCAGAAAAAACAAATAATACAACAAATGATGTATATAAATTATTAGAAGATAATGAATATATATCATCACTTATAGATAAATATTGGTTTTTAACCGCCAATATACAAGATAAAAGTATATATTATCCATTAGAGGGATATTTATATCCAGATACATATAATTTTGAAAATAAAGATGTTTCTGTAAAAACAATTTTCGAAAAAATGTTAGATAAAATGGAGAAAATATTAGGAAAATATAGAAGTGAAAATTCTCAAGGAAAATATTCTGTACATGATATATTGACAGTTGCGTCAATTGTTGAATTAGAGGGAAATAATGCAGAAAATAGAGCAAAAATTGCAAGAGTTATATATAACAGATTAGACCAAAATATGTCGCTTGGAAGTGATGTAACAACATATTATGCAATAAGAGTAGATATGGGAGAAAGAGATTTATATGCAAAAGAAATAAATACTTATAATGCGTATAATACAAGAGGACCAAATATGGAAGGAAAATTACCTGTAGGACCAATTGCAAGTGTTTCTGAAGAATCAATAGTTGCAGCATTAAATCCATCACAAGGAGACTTTTTATATTTTGTTGCAGATAAAAATGGAGATATATATTTTACAAAGACCTATGAAGAACATCAAGAAATGATAGCAACATTAAGGAAAAAAGGGTTATGGTATGAATATAATACTACAAATTAAAAATAAAACGAATAATGTGTTAAGTGTAGCTTGCATATTATTCGTTTTTGTGATATCTTCTATTAGAATACAAAAATTCATTTTTAGTATGTTTTATAAATATAATTAATACTAAATAAATAAAAAAGGAGCGTGTGGACGCTATGAAAAAAATAATATTTAAAGGCTGTGGAACAGCAATTGCAACACCATTTACTAAAGATGGAGTAAATTTAGAAGAATTTTCAAAACTAGTAGAAAAACAAATTGAAGAAGGAGTTGACAGCTTAATTGTATGTGGTACAACGGGAGAATCAGCTACAATGACAGAAGAAGAAAGGCTTAAAACAATAGAATGTGCAGTTAAAGTAGCAAATGGTAGAGTACCTATTATTGCTGGAACAGGTTCAAATAACACAAAAAATGTAATTGAAATGAATAAAAAAGTAGAAAAAATAGGAGTTGATGGAGTATTAATAGTAACTCCATATTACAACAAAACAACACAAGATGGATTAATAAGACATTATAGTGAAATTGCAAAAAATACAACATTACCAATTATTTTATATAATGTACCAAGTAGAACAGGAGTTAATATTAAGTCGGAAACAGCATTAGAATTATCAAAAATAGATAATATAGTTGCTATAAAAGAAGCTAGTGGTGATTTATCACAAATTGCGAAAACAGCAAGTTTATGCGGAGATAATTTGAATATATATTCAGGAAATGATGACCAAATAATTCCAATTTTATCAATAGGAGGAATCGGCGTAATTTCAGTACTTTCTAATGTTAGACCAAAATATACACATGAAATGTGCTATAATTATTTTAATGGAGAAGTGGAAAAAGCAAAAAAAATGCAACTTGATGCAATCCCTCTAATAAATGCATTATTTTCTGAGGTAAATCCAATTCCTGTAAAAGAGGCTTTAAATATATGTGGATATAATTTCGGAGAGCCAAGACTTCCTTTAATACCAATAAGCGAAAAAAATGCGAAAACATTAAAAAAATGTTTAGAAGAATTAAAATAAAGTAAAAAAATGGAAAAGAGTTAGTGCTCTTTTCCATTGTATTATAATTACAAAAATGTTATAATGAAAAAGAATTATAATACAAGGAGAAAAAAGTTGGTAAGAGATATTGAAAAAATACAAAAAGATGAAGATTATATGATGATAATATCAGATTTGCTAAAGCAAGAAAAAGTACAAGAAATGAAACTTTATAGACAACATTATAATATAAATTGTTTCGAACATTGTCTATTTGTTTCATATAATACATATTTAATTTGTAAAAAACATCATTTGGATTATATATCAGCAGCAAGAGCTGGACTGTTACATGATTTATTTCTATATGACTGGAGAAAACGTGAAAATGGAAGAAAAGGTTTGCATGCTTTTACACATGGTAGAACAGCATATGAGCAAGCGTCTACTTTTGTAAAATTAAATGAAAAAGAAAAAGATATAATAGTAAAACATATGTGGCCAGTAACTCCAGCACTTCCAAAATATAGAGAAACTTTTATAGTAACACTTGTAGACAAATATTTTGCAATAGCTGAGGGCTTTATAAAGGTAAAAAATCAAAATGATAAAATTAAACAAGTAAGGGAGAAGGTTATAAAATGATAGAAGTAATGGTAAATGGATGCAATGGAAAAATGGGACAAATAGTAAGTGAATTAGTAGATAAAAACGAAAATATGGTATTGAAATGTGGAGCCGACATGGTTGACACTGGTTATTTGCCATATCCTGTATACACAAATTTAAATCAAATAACAGAAAAACCTGATGTAATAATAGATTTTTCTGTACCTACTGCAACTTTTGGAGTATTAGAGTATGCAAAGAAAAACAATGTGCCTGTAGTTATTGCAACAACAGGTTTTACAGGAGAGGAAGAAAAGAGAATTACTGAATATTCAAACTATATACCAGTATTTAAATCAGCAAATATGTCATATAGTATAAATATGTTTCAACATTTGCTTAAGGAAGTTGCTCCTAAATTAAAAGATTGCGATATTGAGATAATTGAAACACATCACAACAGAAAGATTGACAGCCCAAGCGGTACAGCTCAAATGCTTGCCGATACCATAAATGAAGCTCTAGGTGGTGGTTATGTTTGTGAATATGATAGACACAGTAAACATGAAAAAAGAGCCAAAAATGAAATTGGAATGACTTCAATTCGTGGCGGTAATATTGTTGGGGAACATACTGTTATGTTTTTTGGAGATTCAGAAACTTTTGAGATTAAACATACTTCATATTCTAGAAATGTTTTCGCAGAAGGTGCGATTAAGGCGGCAGAATTTATTGTTGGAAAGAAAAATGGGTTTTATAATATGGATGATTTGGTAAATGGATAGAATTTGTGAAAATTAGGCAAAAAAACAAAATGTTATGGAAACTTGTTTTACATTATTTGGAAAAATGTGTTGATTTTTGTTGATATTTGTTGATATTTGTGGTATAATATATAGTATAAAATTACAGAAAAGGGCCTGTGTGTACACGGGCAAGGAGGGCAGATATGAATTTTTTGGCAACAATAGTTAGAAAAATCGAAGGAAATCCATTTAAGAAAGCCAATTCAGTAAGAGTTGAGCTTCTCGAAAACGAGGAGGCTCTTGAGCTAATTAGTTCTATGGAAGAAGGCAAAATTCGATTTATTCGAATGAAAGATTGTACTTTTTCTTCAAGAACGCTGGCAGACCTTCGAGAACAGGGATACACTGCCGAAAACATTAATTACCAGGGAAGACCTGGGATATTGTTAAAGTGGTAAAAAATGGGGCCGTCAACTGACGGCCCTTTTTCCATGCCCAATTAAGGATAATATAAAATCTAAAGTCAAATAAAATTAGAATGCCACAAACGCATAATTATCTGTAGGCAACTTTGCACCACTTCTTTTTAATAACTCGAATTTGTCATACTCTTTCATTCCATAGGTGTTTAAAATTTCTTTAATTTCAGGTCTTCTTTTATTCGGAAGTCTAGTTCCAAAACATGCAAATAATTGTGGATTTTCATAAAGAGATTCGATATTAGAGAATGCAACAAATAAATAAAAACAATATTTTTATTTACGTAGAAATATAATCAATTTTGTGGTAATATATATCCAAACTTTATAAAAGGAGAAAAATCAAAAATGAATAATTACATAGAAACTTTAAGTGAAACAATCAAATCATATTATAAAATACTCTCAAAAGATTTTCCAGAATTTTTAAATGAATACATCAATACCCCAGCAATGTTAAAACAATCGAAAATAAGCGTTAGCTGTGGAGCTATATATTCGAAAATGTATAATCAAATGTGGTATTCAAGCTTAGATCATAGTATAGCGGTTAGTTTAATAATATGGAATTTTACCAAAGACAAGAAACAAACTTTATCAGGATTATTTCATGATATAGCAACTCCAGTGTTTAAACATTCAATAGATTTTATGAATAAAGACTACGAAAAACAAGAATCTACTGAAGAATTAACAACCAAAATAATACAGAATTCCAAAGAAATAATGTATTTATTAAATAGAGATGGTATTAGAGTAGAAGAAGTAGCTGATTATCATATTTATCCAATAGCCGATAACGATACGCCAAGACTTTCGAGCGATAGATTAGAATATACGCTTTCAAATGGGCTAGGAGCAACCGAAAAACTTTGGACATTAGAAGAAGTAAAAGAAGTATATGATAATATTGAAGTTCAGAAAGATGAGAATGAAATTGATGAATTGGGATTTAAAGATATCGCTTTAGCCGAGAAGTTTGTGCATACAATGAGTATACTATCAAGATTATACATAAGAGAAAAAACATTGTTTACTATGCAAATGCTTGCCGATATTATGAAAAAGATGGTGGACAAAAATTTAATTACTATTAATGAAATGTATAATTTATCCGAAAAAGATGTGATTGATAGAATTAAAAAATGTAAAGAGGATAACATCGCAAAATGTTTTAAAATATGGGAAAATGCCAAAAGTGTTAATACAAGTGAAACAGTTCCAGAGGGAAAATATTTTGTTAATATAGAAAAAGTAAAAAAGAGATATATTAATCCTTTGGTTAAATTCGATAACGGATATAAAAGAATAAATGATATTTCTAAGAAAGCAAGTAGAGATATTAATGAGGCACTTGAATATAAAACGGCAAAATATGTTTTTTTGGATTTTGATTTTAAATAAACTAGTATAAGTTAAAAATCAAAAAGAAAATTTTTGCTATATAAGGTTTATTATGGTCAATTGAAAAAGTAAATTCTATTTAGAAAAAGTAAAAGAAAGTTACCGATTAAAAGCTATTTAAAAGCAAAA
>CAKPDO010000027.1 GCA_934148985.1 uncultured Clostridia bacterium | reverse complement strand
TCTGCTGGCATATTTAGCTTATCTGTTATTTTTGAATAACTTAAACTCATTTTTATTCCATCTAAATTATCAATTTTTTCAAGCATTTCTGCTACTTGACTATCTGGCAAGTTTTTATCTACAAGAATAAGTTCTGTTGAAACCATATCAAAATCATTTGCTAATGTGTCATTTGCTTGAACGCTTGGTAATGTCTTTGGAAGTCCGCTCATTAAGTTATAATAACTTTCTGTATGAGTATAGCCATAAACTGCAAATGGTAAAATTATAATAAATGTTACTGCAATTGCTTTTGAGTGATTTAATACAAAATTTTTTACTCCTGTAAATTTAGGTAAAATATCTTTATGTGCTGTTTTTACTATTAATTTATCAAATACTAGTATCAAACTTGGAAGTATTGTTACTGTACAAATTACGCCAAGTGCAACACCTTTTGCCATAACTAATCCAATATCTTTTCCAAGTGTTAAGCTCATCGTACATAATGCTAAAAATCCTGCAACTGTAGTAAGTGAGCTACCTACAACTGATTTTAAAGTATCAGCTATTGCGAGTGCCATTGCCTTATCATTATTACTTTCTGTTTCTTTTTGATGTTTGTAACTATGGTATAAGAAAATTCCAAAATCCATCGTTACACCTAATTGTAATACTGCACTTATTGCTTTTGTTATATATGAAATCTCATGAAATACAATATTTGTACCCATATTGTATAATACTGAAATTCCAATATTCCCTAATAATATAAGTGGCATTGCATATGAGTCTAATGCAACCGCTAAAATTATTACACATAGCACTACTGCAATTATTACATATATTATTACTTCCGAATTACATATATCTTTTATGTCTAAGTTTGTTGCTGACATTCCACTGATTTTACAGTTTTCGTCTGTTATGTCTCTTAAAGTTTGAATTGCATCTAAAGTTCTATCTTCTGCAATTCCATCTTCAAATGTAACTAAAACAGCTGTTGTTCCATCTTCTTTATAGATTTCTTTTAAAACATCATCTGGTAACATATCTACCGGAATTTGACTTCCTGTTACATCTGTTATTCCCATTACATCTTTTACAGAATCAATCTCTCTAAACTCGTTTTCTAGATTGATTAGATTTTTTTGTGGCATATCTTTTACAAGAACTATTGAGAATGACCCCATTTTAAAATCTTCGGATAAAATTTTCTCTCCCTGTACTGTTTCTATGTCACTTGGTAAATATGATAAAATATCATAATTTACTCTTGTTGCCATCATTCCATATATTGATGGTATACATAGTAATACTGCTAATATTAGTATTGCTATTTTGTGTTTACATATGAATTCACCAAATTTTTTCATACTTTTTCTTCCTTTCTGATATTTTTGGCACAAATGGACCGGTTCTTTTTGTTCCATTTCCCATTGGGACCGGTTCTTTTTGTGTCTTTTTGTTTCATTTGACCATTAGTCATTTTTTATCTTACACATTGTAGCACTTTTATGACCAATAGTCAATATTTTTTCTAAAATTATTGACTATTTTTTCTTTTTGTGGGATAATAAGTTACATAATACAGAAATAATATATGAAAAGAATCGAGGTATATGCTTATGAAAAAATCAGATGAAAATAAAAAAATTAAAGAAGAAACACTACTTAGTTCGGCTTTTAACCTATTTACTAATAAAGGATTTAAAGAAACATCTATTCAAGATATCGCTGAAAATGCTGGAGTTGGAAAAGGAACTTTCTATTTATATTTTAAAGATAAATATGATATTCAAAATAAATTGATAGAAAGAAAATCTCGGAAAGCTTTTTGCTGATGCCGTAAAAGCTTTGAAAAAAACTGATATTATAGATTTTGAAGACCAAATTATTTTTATTATTGAACATATTATTGATGCTTTAACTAAAAATCATTTGCTTCTTAAATTCATTTCTAAAAATCTTTCGCTTGGAATTTACAATGAAGCTGTAAACAAAATTGCTGATTTGCCTTATGACGATGGTTCTATTTTTAGCATTTTTATGAATGGAATTCAAAAGAACAATATAAAACTTAAATGCCCTGAAGCTACTTTATTTATGATTATAGAACTTGCAAGTTCTACTTCTTTTAATTCGATTTTGTATAATAGGCCTCTACCAATTGAAGAATTTAAACCTATTTTATTTGAAGAAATTAGAAAATTATTGAAGTAACAAAATGTCATAAATGGACCGGGTCTTTTTTGTTCTTGCTCAAAAAGGACCCGGTCCCAAATGAACAAAAAGAACAAAAAGGACAAAAAAAGAACCAGTCCATTTGTGGCAACCAAAACCCCAAAAAACTGGTCCCTATGTGTCTATTTTTTGTTATCCTCATCTTCAACATTTTTTCCAAATCTCTTAACCTTATTTGTAGTAGTTCTTTCAAAATCTTCATCCATAATTTTGAAAGACTTAATATGTTTAAAATTAGGAAGTTTTTCATTTGCCTTTTTTACGGCTTCATTTAAAATTTTTCTAACGTCTTCTTTTGTAGGAAATTTATTTCCTAAATATTCTTTAATTGCTTCTATATTTGGAAAAATTTTAGCCTTAACCTGAACATCATCTTTTCCATTAGATGCTCCAATTACTAAAGATTCTTCTATTAGCTCATCATCATTTAATATATTTTCAATTTCTTCTGGATAAATATTTTCGCCATTTTTTGTAAGAATCATATTTTTGCTTCTTCCAGAAATGTACAAAAATTCATCCTCATCAGTATAGCCCAAATCTCCTGTATGAAACCATCCGTCAATTAAGACTTTATTTGTAGCTTCTTCATTTTCATAATATCCAAGCATTACATTTGGACCTTTTACAATTATTTCTCCAATTCCTTCATCATTTGGATTATCAATTTTATATTCCACATTTGGTATTGGCATTCCACAAGATGCGGCTTTATAATAAAAATCATTATTTCCCGCAACAAGTGGTGAACATTCTGTTAAGCCATATCCTTGTAAAACTTTTATTCCAAGTTTAAAAAATGCTTCTACTAAATCTGGCTTGATTGCTGCTGCGCCTACAATAAATGTTTTTATTTTTCCGCCAAGCGATTTTTTTACTTTTCTCTTTACTATTCCTTTTAAGTAAAATGGTAAATTATCTATTATTTTGCTTTCTTCTTTAGTATATTTTTCTGGTAAGCTTGATTTTAATGTTTTTAGAACTTTTTTATATACATTTTCCAATAACAAAGGAACACATAATATAAATGTAGGTTTATATTCTTGAATGTTTTTTGTTATATATCTAAGTCCCTCACAATAGCAAATTGTTCCTCCTCCATACACTACTAGTAAATACCCTATTGTGCACTCATAAGTATGATGTAATGGAAGTATTGATAATACTCTTGTCGAATTGTCCACTTTTACTATACTTGCAATTGAAATAATATTAGAACAAATATTTTTGTGTGACAACATAACTGCTTTCGAATTTCCTGTAGTTCCAGATGTAAATAACAATATTTTCATTTCATCTGGATTTATTTTAATATTTTCATACTCCTTGTCACCATTTTCTATTAACTTTTTTCCATTTGAAATTAAGTCTGACAAATTCATATATTTAGATGTGTTTTGTATATCTATTAATGATATCTCGTTTCTTAATTCAGACTTAAACCCAAATATTGCATTTAAATATTTATCATCTGCAATTATTGCTTTAGCATCTGACACATTTAAAAACTCTTTTACATTTTCATTTGAAGCTTCTTTATCAATTGGAACAACTATTCCCACAATTGCTACAGCTAAATATGAAACTGCCCAAAAATAGCTATTTTTTCCCATAATTGCTATTCTTTTGTCTTTTAGTCCCATATTAATTAACTTAGTTGATAAATTTTGTACATCATTTTTAAATTCAATATATGTTTTATTTATAATTTTTCCATTTGCATCTTTTAATTTAAATGCTGTTTTATTTTTATTTTGATTTGTTGTTTTTTCAAGCATATCTTTTAAATCCTGTATTTCATAGGTTTTAAAATAGTTGATTTTCTTCCTCAAATTTATCCACTCCTTAATCTAGTTTTTAATACTATATCACAAAGATTAATTGTATTCAAGTATTATTTTTAAAAAAATTTGCATTAGAACCGTTTCTTTTTGCGAAATGATACGGTTCCAATGCAAAACTTATACTACATATAATAATATGCAAAGGAAATGAAGCAAGCTTCCTGCAAATATACATAAATGAAAAATAGAATGCATATACTTTTTCTTTTTACCTAAACCATAAAGCACTGCTCCAATTGTATAAATTATTCCACCTGCAACAAGTAAAGTAAATCCAGTCCAGCCAAGTCCAGCTATTACCCATTTAATTTTGACAATAATACACCATCCCATTGCAAGATAACATATCATAGAAAATACTTTAAATTGTTTTAAATCTATAGAATTTAATACTATTCCTAATATTGCCATTCCCCATATTATTCCAAAAATCCACCAGCCTGTAGCTGTGTCTATTTCCCTTAATGTACATAATGCAAATGGCGTGTATGAACCTGCGATAAGTAAGAAAATTGAACAGTGGTCTAAGATTTGAAATACTTTTTTGGCTTTTGTGTCTGGTTTTAATCCATGATATATGCTTGACATTGTATAAAGTAAAATCATTGTTACACCAAATATTGCACTTGAAACCACTCCATATGGATTATGGTGTATTCCCGAAAATATTATACACAATACCAATGCCACAACTCCAAGAGCCGCACCAACTATATGTGATGTCATATTAAATATTTCTTCACCTTTTGTATATTTTGGTAATATTCTTTCATCTAATTTTGTTCTTTTCATATCTTTATCCTCCATCTAGTTTTTAATACTATATAACATAGTTATTAAAATGTCAATAGTTTTTCTATTTTTATTTAACTTTATGCAAAAGAAAATAGGACAAAAAAGACATCGTCCCTCTTGCCCCATTTATTTTGTATTTACTCCAATTATCCCTCCAAAAATTCCACCAATTATTCCAGTAATAATCATAATTGCTGAAATCCAACTAAGTGAAAAATTTGAATTAATAATACTAGATAAAAGATAAATAATTAAAATATAAATCATCCCTATTAATGCACCCGTTACTAGCCCATTTTTTCGAAGTTTTCTTGTTCCTATCGAACTTCCTATTAAAATACTAATTCCCGTTACAGTTATTATAACTGGTTTTATTGTATTTTCAGATAAATTTGTATATGTTAAAAATGTAGCAAATATTGTAAGTGCAATTATCGTTGTAAGAAAAGATATAATAGTTCCTTTTAAAACACTAACTACAGGATTATTTTTTTCAAACATTTCCATAAAATACCAGTCCTTTCCATATAATTAGTATTATTTATATTCAAATTTTAAATATTTATTACTTTTTCCGTATTTCTAACTTCTTTATTTTCTTGATTCTACAATAAGCTTGATGCCAGTTCTATCTTCGCCCTCGACTTCAACCTCTGCAAAAGCTGGTATACAAACAAGGTCTACTCCTGCTGGTGCTACAAATCCTCTTGCTATTGCTACTGCCTTTACTGCTTGATTTAGAGCTCCTGCTCCAATTGCTTGCATTTCTGCTTTTTGTGATTCTTTTATCAATCCTGCAATAGCTCCTGCTACTGAATTTGGATTAGATTTTGATGAAATTTTAAGAACTTCCATTATTTTTTTGCCTCCTATAATTTTATTTTTTTGTTGCAACTTTTACATTCTGTATTCTACAACTTTTAAACAAATTTGTCTATAGTTTTTTGGAAATTTTTTCCAGTTTTTTATCGCATTATTCGTCATTTTTCGACATTTCATCTAATATTGTATAAACAGTATCTTTAATAAATTTAGCCGAAGAAGTAGGCGCAATTCTTCCTGGAAGTGCCAATGCCCAAATAAAGTTTAGTCCCATATTTACTGCTGCTTTTCCATCAATTCCTCCTGGAGCTGATGCCAAGTCAATTAAAAGTGCTTCTGAATTAACATGTTTCAATTCTTTTTCTTTTAATATAGTTTGTGGAACAGTATTTATAATTATATCAAAATCCTTTAAATCATATAACATATCATTTATATTTAAACTATTATATCCATATGCCTTAATCCAAGCTAAATCTGACACTTTACGTGCCGCACAAGTTACAATTGCCGAAAGCTTACTGAATTTATTTGCAACAATTTTTCCTACTCTACCAAACCCAAGTATTAATACTTTACTACCTTGCAAAATTTTATCAGTATTTTTTATAGCAACTTCTATTGTTCCCTCAGCTGTAGCTATTGTGTTTAAAATTGCTAAATCGTCCCTTTTCATAATGTCAATAACTTCTAGATATTTTTCATCTAGTTCTTTTTTTATGTTATCTTTGATACTTCCTGTAATAAAAATTTTACCTTTATTTTGTTTTATCAAATCTTCTATCATTATTTTATCATGACTAAATGGTGCATTTATATTCTCGCCATTACTTGAAAATGGAATTGGAGCAATTATGATTTGAGCTTTTTCAATCGCTGATTTTAAATTTGTACAATTTTCAATCCTCCCATCGTCTAAAATCTCATCTGACCTATCTAAACCAAATGAATATACCTTGTTTCCATCATCTGCTAGCATTTTAGCTAATTTCACATTTCTTAAGTCTCCACCTAGAACTAAGTATTTGCGTTTCATTTTTTTCCTCCTAATACTAACTATTATTTATATAATTGTATTATTTTATCCTTATTTTATGCAAAATTTCTTTATTTGGACCATTTCTTTTTGTGAAACTATATAGTCTAAATAAAGAAAAAACGGTCTATTAATGAGAAAATTCTCAAAAAGAACCGTTCACAATTCTAACTTTTAAACTTCTTCTGGTGCTTCAACAGGACAAGTACTTTGGCAATTTCCACATGTAATACATATGTCTTCATCTATTTCTGCTTTTCCGTCATCTCCTATTTTTATACATCCCATAGGGCAAGCATCAACACATGCTCCACATCCTATACACTTATCTTTATCAATTCTATATGCCATATTTATCACCTCCTTTTCTATCTTCTTTTTCCATACGCTCTAATTCTTCAAGCTCTTTTCTATGAATTTTTTCCTCTTCACCAATAGCTTCTTTTTGCGTATCTTTAATAATTTTTATGTCTTTTAATTCATATTTTTTCTTGCTAAAATCATCGCCGCTTTTAAATTTAACCTTAATTCTTTCAGCTAAAGTTTCAACAGATTCCACTTCTCCTACTCCATCTGGTGTTTTAACAATAGCACCGATATGAGGTAATCTTTCCATTTTTTCTTGATATACTTCGTCCTCATATTTTAGGCAACACATAAGTCTACCACAGTTTCCAGAAATCTTTGATGGATTTAATGATAAATTCTGGTCTTTTGCCATTTTTATAGATACAGCCTCAAAATCACTTAAAAATGAACAACAACAAAGCTGTCTTCCACAGACTCCATTTCCTCCAAGACGTTTTATTTCGTCCCTTACGCCAATTTGTCTTAACTCTATTCTTGTTCTATACATTGCTGCTAGATCTTTTACAAGCTCACGGAAGTCAACTCTTCCATCAGCTGTAAAATAAAATAAAACTTTAGAATTATTAAATTTGAATTCAACATCTGTTAAATTCATTTTAAGTCCATATTCTTTTATTTTTTTATTACAATATATAAATGCTTCTTTTTCATTTTTTTGACATTCTTGATAGCGTTTTCGGTCTCTTTCATTTGCAATTCTAATAACTCTCTTTAATTCCTTTTGAACTTTTTCTTCATCAATTGCCCTACTTGGAATTGCAACTTTTCCTATTTCTTCACCCTCATCAGTATCTACTATTACCATGTCATCTTTTTTTAGCATAATATATTGTGGATTGAAAAAATATATTTTTCCAAGTCTTCTAAATCTTACTCCTACTATATTTTTCAATGTATTTCCTCCCATATTGTCATAATCATATTATCTATTGTCATATTATAATTGCTATTTGCATTTAATCTTTTTTTAGTATCTTCTATAATATTTATACAATTAAGATATTTTGCATTTTGTCTTGATTTTCTAAATAGAATAATATTTATATATTCTAAAATATCAATTTTATCTTCTTGTGATTTATAAATTATATCCGCATTCTTTAATGTATCTATTAAATCCATTTTTTCTATATTGGCTAATATATTATCAATTGCATTATACAATTCCTGTTTGTCCTTTAGAATTTCTGCTTTTCCTATGCTTCCCTCTGACGCTAAAATTATGTTTTCTGAAATAGGATGTATGTCATATTTTTGTTCTATATAATTTTTAACCTGCTCACTTGGAATAGAATTAAACTTTATTATTGTGCATCTTGATTTTATAGTGCTCAAAAAATTTGATTCATTTGAACCTATAAGTATAATAACTGCAAATTCTGGAGGCTCTTCAAGTGTTTTTAGTAAACAGTTTTGAGCCTCTTTTGTCATAGAATCTGCTTCATCTATTATATAAACTTTTTTGTTAGATATAATAGGTGGTTCTACAATTTTTCTTTGTAATTCTCTTATTTGCTCAATTTTAACATTATTCCCATCAGGATTAATTTCAGCAAAATCCGGGTTATTTCCAGAGTCAAATTCTATGCAAGATTTACATTTATTACAATATTTTTCTTCGCCATCACATAGTATCATTTTAGCGAATTCTTTTGCAATCATTTTTTTTCCAATTCCAGATATCCCTAAAAACAAATAACTATGAGAATATTTTTTATTATTTATAGAACCTATTAATTCTTTTTTTATTTTATCATTTCCTAAAATATTTTCAAACAAATTTTTTCACCTATTTATCTATCTTTCCAAATACATTTAATGGCCATATCCTTATCCATACTTTACTTTCTATTCTTTCCAATGGAATACATCCAAAACTTCTACAATCTGTACTTTGAGTTCTATTATCTCCCATCGCAAAAACTGTGTTTTCTGGAACAGTAAGGTCTGTACAATAACCCTTGCCATTATCTGTTACAACCCCTGGTTGTAAATAGCTTTCCTCAAAAATTTCACCATTTATATAAACTTTTCCATTTTCAATTAAAATGTGATCTCCTGGCAATCCTATTACTCTTTTTATATAACTCATTTTTTTAAGTTCCAACACATGATATGAAAATTTTCCCCATAAACTTTTAGGTTCTTTTTCATATCTGGCTATAACACTTTCTTCCCTTTCAGCTAATGAAAGAGATGTAGTTGAAGGTGCTTCAAAAGTTATTATATCTCCTCTTTCAGGTAATTTCTTCATAGTTCTATCTATTCTATTTAGCCATAGCCTTTGGTCTTCTTTTAAAGTTGGATACATTGACGGTTGTTTTACTATTGTTGGAGTTCCAACATAATATCTAAATAGTATTGCAATTACTAAAGCTATAAAAATACAAATTACCCACTCAATAGCATCTTTAAATTTACTTACCTTTTCTTCTTCCAATGTCATACCTCCATTTTATCCTATAAAACAATCTATTCTAGGTATAACTTGTTTCTTTCTTGAAACAACTCCAGATAAAAATGCTGTATTATTTTCAAGTTTTACATCAAATGCTTTTTCAACAACATTTTGCTTTCCAAGGGCTATAACTTGTGAATTATTTCCAATTATATCTGTTATTAAGAATACAAATAATTCTTCTCCATTTTCATTCATAAATTTTGCCATTGCTTCTTCAATTTTTTCTTTTTCTTTCATTACTTCATCAATTGAAGCTGTATTTACTTGAGCTACTTGATATTTTATTCCTTTGGTTTCAAATGGTTTAGAATCTATATTTATTAATTGTTCAGCTGTAAAATCACTTAAATCAGTTCCAGCTTTTAACATATCCATTCCATATGCATATAAGTCAACATTTGCAATTTTAGCAAGTTCTTCAGCTGTTTCTTTGTCTTTTTCAGTACATGTTGGTGATTTTAATAATAATGTATCTGATATTATTGCACTTAACATAAGCCCAGCTGTTATTCTATCTAATTTAATTCCACTTACTTTGCACATATCTCTTAAAATTGTTGCTGTGCATCCAACAGGCATTGCTAAATAAAATAAAGGCTCATGTGTTTCAAAATTAGCAATTTTATGATGGTCTACAACTCTTACAATTTTAGCCTTTTCAATTCCTTTTACACTTTGGCTAAATTCGTTGTGGTCAACAAGCATAACTTGTCTACCTTCTTCAACTTCTTCTAATAGTTCTGGAGCTTTTACTCCAAAATAATCTAATGCATATTTGGTTTCTTTATTTATTTCTCCTAATCTGTATGCCTTTGCCTTATTAATTCCCATTGTTTTTTCTATAGCTTCTAATATTAAAGCTGATAAAATTGTGTCTGTATCTGGATTTTTATGTCCAAATATAAATATTTCATCCATTTTTCTTTTCTTCCTTTCATTTTTTGTTACATTATAACATATATTTTTTTATTTTCAAGACTTTTTTCTAGGTTTAGACCGTATCTTTTATTTAGAGAAAAACAATCTTTGGCAAAAAGATACAATCCAAATGTAAAAACTATTCACACTCTTTCAAATCTTTTTTGATTTTTTCTTTGTCCATATTTTGTCCAATGAAAACAAGTTTTGTAATTCTATCTCCAACTTCTTCATCCCAATCGCTCATAATATCTGGATTTTGTTTAACCATTTGTTCTAATTCTTCCTTTGGTGCTGTTGCTAGCCAATATCCAGCTTCTGAAAGTGAAAGTTGTTTTCCCGCTTGTTCAAACAAATATGACATTTCATCATCACCAGAAAACCATACTAGTCCTTTACATCTTATTACATTTCTTGGCAAATTTTTTGCAAATTCGTCGAACTTATTCTCTCTTAATGGTTTTCTTGATGTATATACAAATGTTGATATTCCATATTCTTCTGCTTCTCCCTCATCATTATGTTCATGATGGTGATGTTCGTGATGATGCTCATGTTCGTGCTCATGCTCGTGTTCATGTTCATGCTCGTGTTCATGTTCATGCTCTTCATGGTGATGATGTTCTTCTTCCTCATGTTCATCCATGTCTTCATTATCATCTTTTTCAAGTTCTTTTATCCATCCAGCTGAACTTGCAACTTTTTCAAAATCAAAACTTTTTGTATCTAAAATCTCCTTTACATCTACTTTTCCAAAGTTTGTTTCAATTATTTTAGCTGTTGGCTGAAGTTCTTTTATTATAGCCTTAACTCTTTTTAATTGGTCTGGTTCTATTTCATCTACTTTATTTAAGATGATAGTGTTGCAAAATTCTATTTGTTGAATTAATAGATTTTCAATATCTTCTTCTTCAATGTCATCTTTTACTAAATAATCTCCACATCCAAATTCTGTAGCTAATCTTAGCACATCTACAACTGTTACTACATTATCTAGTCTACATAGTTTTGGAAGCCCATATTGAACTGTAGAATCTTCTAATGCCATAATTGTTTGAGCTATTGGCATTGGTTCGCAAATTCCGCTTGCTTCTATTAAAATATAATCAAATTTTTTGGTTTTTAGTATGTCCATTATTTGATTCATTAAATCTTGCTTTAATGTACAACATATACATCCATTTGATAAAGGTACTACATTTCCTTTGTCTTCTTCTTTTATAAATCCGCCATCTTTTATTAATTTTTCATCAATATTTACTTCTCCGATGTCATTTACTATAACTGCTACTTTGTAGCCCTCTTGATTGTTTAATACATAATTTAGAAGTGTTGTTTTTCCTGCTCCTAAATATCCTGTTAATACTGTTATTGGTACTATTTTATGTTCCATTTTTATACGTCCTTTCTTTAATACTCATCTAAAAAATTCACAATTTTTCCATCTTTTTTATATGATAAAATTGTATCCAAATTAACATTTTGTGTGCTGTTAAAAATATTCACATCAGCATTTTCAAATTTTTCTTTTAGCATTTTTATAATCTGCTTTGTTTCTGCTCTTTTTGATATTTTTTCATTTAGGCCAAGTCTTTCCTGTCTTTCAGTTATCTTGCATGCACACTTAATAAACTCTAAATTATTATAATTTTTCCAGCTAATTATGTCATCTTCTCTTACAAAATAAAATGGCCTAATCAGCTCCATTTCTGGATGTGATGTACTCTTTAATTTAGGCATCATTGTTCCCATTTTACCTGCAAAAATCATTCCCATTAAAACTGTTTCTATCACATCATCAAAATGATGGCCTAAGGCTATTTTATTACAGCCAAGCTCTTTTGCCTTGTTGTACAAATAGCCTCTTCTCATTCTAGCACATAGATAACATTCATGGTCATCCATTTTTTCTACACGAGAGAAAATGTCTGTTTCGAACATGGTTATAGGAATATTTAAAATTTTGCTATTTTCAATTATTTTGTTTTTATTTTTTTCGTTATATCCAGGGTTCATAACAATAAATTCTAAATCAAAATTATTTTTTCCATGTCTTTTTAGCTCTTGGAAACATTTTGCAAGTAACATAGAATCTTTTCCACCTGATATGCAAACTCCAATTTTGTCTCCATCTTGAATCATATCATACTGTGTTATTGCTTTTACAAATTTTGCCCATATTTGTTTTCTGTATGTTGTTATAATTGTTCTTTCTATTTGCTTATCTCTATCCATTCTAAATTTTTCTAATCTCCTAAACAAATTCCAATATCTCTTGCTGTTTTTATTAGGTCATCATCTAATTTGACAGTTTTCATGTTGCTATCTTCTGTTCCTCCTTCAGCTGCTCCTATAACTTTATTATTTCCTACTACATCTTCTAATGAAACATAGTCTAACTTTCCATCTTTTAGAACTGTTAAAACATTAAATTTTCCTTCCAATGCTAGTTCCATAGCTTTTGCACCATATTTTGTTGATAATATTCTGTCTGTTGAAGTTGGTGTTCCACCTCTTTGCATATATCCAAGTGTTGTGTTTCTAGATATTAATCCTGTACGTTTTTCAAGCTCTTTTGCAACAATTTCTCCTGCTCCTCCTAATTGAATATTTATAACTCCTTTTCCTCCATCACGAGTTTCTTTTACAGATATGTTTCCTCCTTTTGGAAAAGCTCCTTCTGATACTACAACTACACTAAAGTTTTTACCCGCACTTTGTCTTGCCTTTATTTTTTCAACAACTTTATCTATATCATATGGAATTTCAGGAAGTAAAGCTACATCGGCTCCTCCTGCTATTGCTGATTCTAGAGTTATCCATCCTGCATATCTTCCCATTACTTCTAAGACCATTATTCTATTATGTGTTTCGGCTGTTGTATGAAGTCTATCTAGTGCCTCTGTTGCAACAGATACGGCTGTATTAAATCCAAATGTCACATCTGTACAAGCAACATCATTATCTATTGTTTTTGGAACTCCTATTACATTTATTCCTCTTAGTGAAAAATCTCTTGCTGATTTTTGTGTACTATCTCCACCTAATGTAAATAAACAATCTATTTCATCATCTTTCAAATTCTGCACACATACTTCAGATAAATCTTTATATACAGTTTCACCATTTTCTACAATTTTATAATTAAATACATTTGAATTTAGAGATGAACCTATTATTGCTCCACCTTTATGTAAAATTCCTGACGTTATTGGTTGATGGTCCAATCTTACAAAATTATTATTTAACAAACCATTAAATCCATCTAAAAATCCATAACATTCAATTTTATTTTTTTCAGCTGTTCTTGTTATTGCGCGAATAACAGCATTTAATCCTGGTGCATCTCCACCATTAATTAATATTCCTACTTTTTTAATCATTTTTATCCATCCTTCCTTATACATTTTTTCATGTATTTAATTTGTATAATAACCTTTATCGGTTACTTTTTCAATGGTTCCATACCTTTCTTTGTCATTTTGAGCAAATATAGCTCCAATATTTTCTGGTGGGTGACCATCTAAAACAAATCCAATATTTGTTTCCTTTTTCCATTTTTCTATGGTTTCTTTTAAGTTTTTTATAACATTTATAATAAACTTATTTTTTTCCTCAATTGTTCCATTTTTTATCATTAATTCTGCCATTTCATTTGTCCCAATATATCCTAGTGATAAATTTGAATATTTATTGTATAATAATTTATCAATTTTTTCACCAGAGTTTAACCTTGCAATTCCTCCATTTTGCCATAAAATTGGGCTTACATCTGAAATCGTTCCTAATAAATGATAATGACTACACATTAGTGCTTCTTTTAATAATTCTAATCTTTCATCTAATATTTTATAAAATTCTTCTATATTTTCATCCGCAATTATTGCTATTTGTGGTAAGTTAATTGTTACTATTGCTTGATTGAATTTTCCATCAAACTTATATTTTTCTTCACTTATTTCTTCTGGCATTTGATTTATTAGTTCTTCTTTTATTTTTAGATTTTCTTCTAGATATTCTTTTTCTTGGTTCAAATCCAAATACAATACAACTTCCGCTTTTCTGCCTCTTGTTGTATTTAGCGTATTTAGCTGATGTTTTATTATTTCAATTCCACTACTTAATTTTTTACTTGCGTATTTATTTGATAATTCTTCTATTTCTTTTTCACTTAATTTCGACTTGAAATTTTCTTTTAATTCTTTTATACAATTTTCTTTACTTTTTCTTAAAAATCTTCCTAGACAACTTAAGTCTACATATTGTTTTCCATATACATTGCTCCCTACATGCGCAATTATTTGTGTTAAAATGTTACATGCAAGTTCAAATTCTTGTGGTTCTTTTATTTTGACATCATTCATTATTGTGCCATTATATAACATATCTTTTACATTTGTTACACATGAGTTTATGATTGGCTGTAAAAAGTATTCTGAGCCATGAAAATATATAATTCCATCAGTATGTGCTTTTGTTATTTTTTCTGGTAAGAGTAGTCTTTTTGTTAAGTCTTTTGATACTTCCCCTGCTATATAATTTCTTTGTTCTGATGCTTTTAGGTTTTCTTTATTTTCTAAGTTATTTGCTCTATTTTGATTTCTTATTAATCCTAATATTGTTTCATCTGTGGTATTGCTTTTTCTTACTAGTGCCCTTGTATATCTATATACTATATATTTTTTTGCAAGTTCGTATTTTCCTATCTCCATTAATTTTTGCTCTATTATGTCTTGCATGTCTTCTACTAGTATTCTTTTTTTGTCTATTTTTTCTATATAATTTGTTATTGTTTTTATGTCTTCTTTGCTGGCTTTTTCTTTTTCTTCTATTACTTCGTTGTTTGCTTTTTCTATTGCTTTTATTATTTTGCTTCTGTCGTAGTCTACTATTCTGCCATCTCTTTTTATTACTTTCAATTTTAGCCTCCTTTGCTTGTTGGTATAGCTTTTTAGGCTGCTTAGTTATTTTTGCTTTTGCATTTTATATTGTACTAAAAAAATAGGAAAATAGCAAGGGTTTTTGAATTTTTTTCAATCAAGCTTTTATTTATTATCCTTCATTTAATCTTTTTTATTTCTTAAATTATATTATAAAATTTATATCACATTATATTTGTTGCAATTGCAACAAATATATGATATATTAATTACCAAGGTGATAAAAATGATAATAGATTTCAACTATTCTAGTTTCTTTGAAGACTTCAACAACAGTTGTAACAAAGTAACAAAAAAAGCCTTCAAAAAAGGCGAAATAATAACAACATATATAGAAAAAAGAAATCAAATGTGTATAATGATATCTCGGAACAGCAAATCTAATTAGATACGATTTTAATGGAAATAAAACAATAATCTTCCACTTTACCAAAGGTGATATCTTTGGAGAAGTTCTTTACCCAACAAATACAAACAACGAACTATTTGTAGAAGCAAAAGAAAATTGTGAAATTCTTAGTTTTATTTATGACAATATTATGAAAGAATGTAATTCAAAATGTAAATTTCATAAAGAATTAGAAAAAAATTTACCTGTTTTAATTATGAACAATACCATAAAATTAAACACAAGAATTGAGCTTCTAACAAAAAAAAATATAAGAGATAAACTTCTTACTTATTTTAATTTACTATCCACCAGAAAGCTTAGCAAAACTTTCACACTTCCATTTTCTTTAACGGACTTAGCCGATTACTTGAGTGTTGATAGAAGTGCTATGATGAGGGAACTTTCCCATCTAAGAGAAGAAGGTTTTATCGAAAAAAAGGGAAATACATTTACTATTCTCAGCTCATAAAAAATTGCCCAATATGGCCCAAAAAGAACCGGTCCCAATGGGTCGGGAACAAAAAGAACCGGTCCCAATGGGTCCCAATGGGTCGGTTCTACCCATTCAAATGGCTACAAATATGCTTTCTAGTAAGCTCCATCAAATTTAATTTAGTAAATCCTTCAACCTGTGTTTTAGCTCTGTCTGCCTTTAATTCTTCCTTTAAAAGATTTTGGATTTTCTCTTTATTTTCTTTATCTCTCATATCAATATAATCAACAATAATAATTCCGCCAATATCTCTTAGTCTAAGTTGTTTTGCAATTTCAACAGTAGCTTCCTTATTAACTTTAAATATAGTAGACTCCAAATCTTTATTTCCAGTAAACTTCCCAGTATTTACATCTATTGCGGTTAATGCTTCTGTTTTATCAATTGTAATAAATCCACCACAATTAAGCCAAATCTTTCTATTTTCCAATTTTTCAAGTTGACCTGTTAATGCATATTCTTGAATAAGGTCTTGCTTATCTTCAAAAACAATATTTTGATTATTAAAATCACTGTTTTTTAAATTTTCATATTCTTTCTTACTATTTGTAGTAATTTTGTCAATTTTATTTGGACTTAAATCAATAAGCATTTTTTCAACAACATTTTCGCTTTCACAAATTAATTTTGGTTCATTTGAGCTGTTATTGTATTCTTTTTCAATTTTATTCCATTTAGCTAATAAATTTTTTATATCTTCTTTTATATAATCATTTGGAACATTTTCTGCTGAAGTTCTTACAATTGCCCCAAAGCCTTCTGGCAAGGTTTCTTTTATAAATTTCATTAATTCTTCTTTTTTCTTGCTATCATCTATTTTTTGTGAAATTGTAATAAAATCAACATTTGGCATTATAACAACAAATTTTCCTGGCAAGCTTATATGTGTTGAAACTCTTGCGCCTTTTTTATTATCACTGTCTTTTTTTACTTGCACTAATATTTTTTGATTAATTTTTAACACTTTTTTTATGTCTGTAGATGTATCTAATTTTGCCTTTTTTTCATCAATTTGAGGCATTGCATCTTTTAAGTGAATAAAACCTTTTTTGCATCCACCAAAATCTATAAATGCCGCCTGCATTCCATCTATTATTTCTCCTACCCTGCCTATATAAATATTTCCTTCTAATCTTCTCTTCCCGTCTTCCTCTGTACTTGTGTAATATTCTACTATTTTACCGTTTTGCAATAAAATGATATTTTCCAAATCTTCTTTTTTATTAATGATTAATTCTAACATTGCTCATACTCCTTTAGTTTTTGCTATTTATATAATTCATCGCTCTATCTATGCCATTTTTTAGTATTTCTTCAACTGCTTCTCTGCCTGTGTTAATTCCATTAAGCAAAATTTGATAGTCTTCTTTAGAAACTTTTCCTATAACATAATTTATTAAATCTGACTTTATTAAAGGCTTTCCTGTTCCAATTCTAATATGTATAAAATCTGTTGATCTTAAATTTTCCACAACTGATTTCATTCCATTATGGCTGCCAGCTCCACCTTTTTTTCTTAATTTGACTTTTCCAGGTTCTATATCTATATCATCATAAATTATAATAATATTTTGCATATCTATTTTATAATAATTTACAAATTGTATTATAGCCTCCCCGCTTAAATTCATATATGTTTGTGGTTTACAAAGTATCACCTTTTCATTTTCTATAAAGCCAGTTCCATATAAAGCATCAAATTCTTTTTTTTCAGTTTTAATATCATATTTTTTTGACAGTTCATTTATAACGTCAAATCCCATATTGTGCCTAGTTTCAGCATATTCTGGTTCTGGATTTCCTAATCCTACTATTAAATACATTTTAAAAAGTCCTTTCTTTTTATCTTCTTACCATATTTCCTAAAAATTTTTCCCTTACCTTATTTATTAACATATATATAAATTTGTCTTTAAAATAAATTAATATTCCAAAATATATAACAATTCCAACAATTATTTGAACTATCATACATATAAATCCAGAAAGTACAAGCCTTACAGCCATACATCCTGCAAACATTATAAGACCAGCAAATATATATTTATAGCTTAATCTTAGCATATATTTCAAATTTATTTCTTTTTTTACATAATGAAGTTGCATTATGTCGACAACTAATTGTGAAACAACAGTTGCAATACAAGCACCTATTGACTGCCATAAATTTATCATTATGTAATTTAAAATAAAATTTACTATAACCCCAGCAAGTACAGAAAGTGTAAATTCCTTTTGTCTTTTTGTTGGAAGCAAATACTGTGTTCCTATTATATTTGCAATTCCCATAAGTAATATTATTGGAGTTATTATGTTCATTAATATTACAACTTTATCATATCCTGGTCCAAAGAACCATGGAACAAAATCTCTTGAAATTGCAATTAATCCAAACATTATTGGAAAACTAAGAAGGTATGTAAAATTAAATGACTTTTTCATACAATCATTAATTTGCTTCTTTTCTCCATTTGCAAACATATTTGCCATCCTAGGAACCATTACAGTTCCAAGTGATGTAACAAGTGTTAATAATACCCTTATTATTTTTTGGCTTTGCTCATAATAGCCTGTTTCTGCTTTGTCTACAATAATTTTTCCTAGCATTGTAGTATCAAGCATATTATAAATTTTGTTTGATACTTGTGGTACAAAAAGTAATACTATTGCTGGTATTTGCCTTTTTATGTTTATATTTTTTACTTTTACACCTCTAAAATATTTTGGCAAATATAACCATAATGATAAATTTCCTATTAAATCAGCAAATGCATATATTGCTAAATATTTATTTAAATCTGATGCTTGTTTTACTATTAAAAATATCAGTGCTACACTTGTTAGTCTTACTGCTATATTTCTTAATACTGTTTTTTTGAAGTCTTCCATTCCTTGGAAAAACCAGCTTATATCAAATGCTGCTGCAATTAATTCAAAAAATAATATTCTATAATATTGGCTATATTCTCCCTGCCTCATAAATGATAAATAATATACAATTGATGCTATTCCAATCGTTATAAATCTAAATAACACCAATTCTATAAATATTTTTTTCTTTTTTGTTTTGTTATTTTGTACATATGCTATTTCTCTTTGCCCATACATTGATATTCCAAGAGAACCAAATAACACGAAATAGTTTACTATTGTATATGTGTATATATATATTCCATTTCCTCTTGCACCTAATACTCTTGCTAAATATGATGCTGTAACTAAAGGGAGCAACAATGTTAGTATTTGGTAACTCAAGTTATATAAATAATTTTTCATTATGCTTTTTTTTGCCATTTTTTCATTTCCTTTTGTTTTTAATTTTTTAAAGTATATCAAATTTGACTGTTTTTATCAATAGATTTGACAAAAAAATAAAGCAGCTTTTGATTTAGCTACTTCTATTCTTTTATTAGGCAAGTCCGTATTTTTTCTTGAATTTGTCTGCTCTACTTCCTGCTGTATCACGTCTTGTTAGGTTTCCAGTCCAATATGGATGACATTTTGAGCATATATCAACTTTCATATCTTTTTTTGTTGAACCTACTGTTATTACATTTCCACATGCACATGTAATTGTTGTTTCTTCATAATTTGGTTGAATATTTTTATTCATTTCTTTCACCTCATCTTCCTTAAGTTTTGTATGTTCTTTGACATACTCTTTTGATGTTATGTCCTATGTTATCATATTTTTTTGTTTTTTTCAAGTGTTATTTTATTACATTTTCTTTGTCTTTTTCATATTCGTATTGTTTTAACATGTATTCTGCTGATGTTAGTGCTTCCTTGTTGAATGATACTCTATTTACTAGTTTCAATACGATATTAAACAGACATGCTACTATTAATATTAAAATACATACTTTTTTCCATATTTTAGATAACATATTTTTCTCCTTTTATTGTTTTAAGCGTATTTTTGACCGCTTTTTACATAGTTTATTATACAGGTTTATTGGTGGGTTGTCAAGTGATTTTTTTAATATTACCAATTAAATTATAATTCATTTGTGATAATGTCTTAATAAATCATTTGAGAAAATGTCTTAATTTTAAAAAATATTGTTTATCTTTT
>CAKPDO010000026.1 GCA_934148985.1 uncultured Clostridia bacterium | reverse complement strand
TGTCAATCATTTTTGAAAATGTCTTAAAAATTTTTATTTATTAGCACTAAATTTTTATAGTTTAGTGCTAATATTTTTATGAGACATCTTCTAACCTATGTTCTTGTTTTCTTACAAATTCCTCAAATGATTTTCCTTTCCAGGGATGTATCATTCTTGGAATATAGATTTTTCTTTCTTTTGTTTCTTCAATTTCATCAAAATTTTCTGATTTTGCTTGTATTTCTGATATTTTTTCTAATGCAAATATGGATTCATCTACCGTAGCAAATAATTGACCATTTAAGGCTTTTATAACTGTACTTTTGCTTCCTTTGTTAAAATAAATAGGATTACCATTTTTATTTATAAATCTATAATATTCATTATTATATTTTATCGAATGACTACTATCAACAACTCTTTGACACAATACAGCTAAAGTTAAATTTATTTTTTCCTCAGAGGGTTGCTTTTCAAAGACAGATTTGGTATTATTAATACACAGAGCAAACTTGTTATTGTATTGGATTATGAATTGTTTTAAGAATTCGTTAGCTTTGTCTATGGTAGTAATTTGGGCTATTCTGAGTTCTTGTGGAAGTCTTTGTTGTAGAGTTTGAAATAGTCTTTCCACACGTGGTTTAAATTCTGGTACAGAACTTGTTTCGATATGTATGCCTAATTGTTTACAGGCATAGGCATACTGAGTGAAAGTATCTTCTTCAACTTTAGAGGATGCTTTCTTTTTGTATTCAAATACCGTTCTTTTATCTGTTTTAATTAGATATGGAATACCATATTTAGAAAGTATTTGATGGGTTATATTGTAGTAACCATTCAAAGTTTCTTGTTTATCAAAATATAAACCAACAACTTGGCCAGTAGCGTCATCAATAGCTGCATGTAGAGCAGTTTTTTCTTCACCGAACCAAGGATGTATACAAGCATCCATTTGAAGTTCTTCACCAAAATATTGACACCTAGGTTGTCTTGGGTGTGCCTCTTCAGCAAGTACCAATTTAGCTTTTAGTTTTTCTTGTTCTTTCTTTTTGGCTGTTTTGATTTCGTTTTCAAGCTTTTTTCTAAATTTTCTTTTTGTTGCTTTATGAGTTCTAGGAGAGAATATATATCTATCTCTTAAAATAACTCTAATTTCATCAACAGATAGATTTATGTTTTCTCTTCTTTCTAGTAATTCTTTAAATAAAGTATAAGTACAATCAAAATATTTATTTATGTATAATAATTCTATTTCTGTTTTTAATTCATCTGTAAGAGCATTCTTAGGCTTTCTACCACGATTTCCGTGAACGAAAAACTCTTTACCAAATTCTTTGTATCCAGCAATCATTCTATCAATTTGCCTAATGGATCTTTTTAATTTTACAGCTGCTCGTTGCTTGTTACCTTTTGTTTCTACTAATTTTTTTATTATTTTATATTTATATTCTTCATTCATTCTTAATTCTACCTTTCTCATAAGTACCTCCAATATTTTTATTAGATATACTTATATCATAAATTTTTTAATTAAGACATTTTCCTAAATGATTTATTAAGACATTATCATAAATGAATCATACAAGATTTTATTTTGCCAATAATTTGCTATTGAAATAAATTAATTTTTGTGATAAAATTTCTTTCATAAAAATAGGAGAGAGCAATGAAAAAAAGTAATAAAATAAAAAAAGATTTGAAGCAATTAATAATAGCATTAATTACAACATTAATATTAATTTTAATTGGATATATTTCACCAGTAAATGAAGTTAGTAGCAAAAATTCAAATGAAAATGTAGAAAATACAGTAATAAATAGCCAAATAAGCAATATCCCAGAATATTCTGGACAGATAGTAATAAATATAAATGAAAATAAACCATATTTTGAAGAAAATGAAATGACAACAAAAGATTTTGAAAATTACTCTAATCTTGATGAGCTAGATAGAGCGGGAGTGGCTTATGCAAATATTTGTAAATATACAATGCCACCCAAAGGAACCGAAAGAGAAAGTTTATCATATAAACCTAGTGGTTGGATGCAATATTTATATGGCGAAAATAACAGTAAACATTTATACGAAAGATGCCACTTAATTGCATGGCAATTAGCAAATGAAAATAATAACAAGAAAAATTTAATAACTGGAACCTCTGAGATGAATGCAGCAATGATTGAATACGAAAATATGGTTGCAAATTGGATTAAACAAAAAAATGAACAAGGAAAAGATTACCATGTTTTATATAGGGTAACGCCTATTTATGATGGGACAAACAAATTAGCAACAGGTGTGGAAATAGAGGCTAAATCAGTTGAAGAAGATGGAGTTTCATTTAATAAATTTATATATAATATTCAAGAAAATTTTGAAATTAATTATGCAACAGGAGAGGCAAAATTAATAGAATAAAAGGAGGAATAATTTGAATTTAGACTTAAACAGAATAACAGAAAAGATTTCAAAAAATGATTTTATAAAGAACTTTATAAAAGAGCTAGAAGACACTTTAGAAAATTTTAATAGTAAAAATGAAGTAAAGGATGAAAGAATGGAAAATACTGAACTAACAATTGAGGAAGATAAAGAATTCTATAGACAAGAAGCAAAGTTTCTACAAGAATATTTTAAAAAAGAACTACAGGATATGAGCAAAGGTGAAATATTTATTGTTACAAATAAATATGAAAATGATGTTCAATATCACAGATATAAAGTTGCACAATATAAAAATAATATGGAGTGTAAATATATAGCTTTTGAAAGTGATTTACCAGAAAATGTACAAATAGGAGATGTGGTTAGAAAGATAAATGAAAAATACATTTATTGTGGAAAAGAAACTGAGTATGTAAAAAGTTGTATAAATAAAATTAAAGAAGATATTATAGATAAAAGAAATTAAATATATAGAGAGTATTTTGCATAGATACTCTCTATAAAATTGCCCCTAAAACTAATATTCCTATATTATCATTATAAATTTTTTCAAATTGGTCTATAGGCAAAGGATTTTCTCCGAAGACCAGCTTCAATGGTAAAACCTGGTCTATTGTAGTCTTGAATAAACCAATCTTTAAATCCAGCAAAACTAGAATTATAAGGCGTATTTGTTAAAGTATATCCACTAACATTAGCAAATTGTGTACCAATTTCAAAACTATAAGGCGGATTATAATTTTGGAATTGCCAATAAATAACTTCACCCTGAGTATGATAAGCTAAAATAAGCCTAAAATCATGTTGTAATGCGAAATTATAAATTGCAAGAGCTTCTGGTTCTGTAAGAGGTCCATATCCAACAAAATTGTGTGGAGCTGGGCCGAGTAAAGCCTTGAGAATATTTTAGTTGTTTAGCATTTTGCCATCCCGCGGGAAATTGTAAATTTAAGTCAACACCTCTAATATTTGCTTTCCAACCAGAGGGGAAAGGAATTGAAGGATAATTATTTGCTATAAATTTTGTATTGGAATAAAGAGAAGAATTAGGAGAAATTTTTCCTGTAACTAAATCAACTCCGGTCAGGGTTAACCATAGGCATAATATAAATACTAACAGTATTAAATAAAATTCTGGCATTAACATTAAAAATATTTAAATCATTAACATAAGCAAAGCAATAATCTTCTATGAACTTCATGAGTAAAGTAGATGTAATCCATTCGTTTCCGATGAATGGCACCAGAGTAAAATACTTCTTTAAGTCCATTTCCTATTTTTATAACAGGAATGTTTTTTCCCATAACGCTTTTGCCACTAGAAAAAATGCTTAAAAAAGGATAAAGAGATTTTAGGGATTTTATGTTATCATTTAATATTTTAGAATTATAATTTATATTTGTTGGAACAATAGAATTTGCTCTTAAATTTTTCATAAATACCTCCAAGCAAAAATAGTTTATAATATTATATGAAAAAATGAAAAAAGTGTTAAAAAATAATATTGATAAAAAGGGGATTTTGTGGTATAAAAATACAAAAAGGGGGAGAATAAAATGTCTAAAAAAATATTAATAATAGTAGTTTTAATTTTTATAATAGCAATTGCTGGGGGATATATTTATTTAAAACAGTCAAAAGAAAACCCAGAAGAAATACTAAATGAATATATTTCGAACATAAATGATGGAATGTATGAAAAAATGTATGATATGCTAGATGAAGAATGTAAGCAAAAAATATCAAAAGAAGATTTCATATCAAGAAATAAAAAAATATATGATGGAATTGATATGTCTAACATGGAGATTGAAGTAAAAGAAAAACAAAAATCAGGTTCAAAAATAATAATTTCTTATAGTACGAAAATGCAGGCAGCGAGTGGGGAAATAACGTTTGACAATCAAGTAACATTAAATAATGAAAATGGGTATAAAATAGAATGGGGCTCAAATCTAATTTTTCCAGACCTAGAAGAAACAGACAAAGTAAGAGTAAGTACATCTAAAGCAGAAAGAGGAAAATTATTAGATAGAAATGGAAAAGAATTGGCTGGAACAGGAAAGGCTTATTCAGTGGGAATAGTGCCAGGAAAGTTAAGCGAAAATAAGGACGACGATATTGATAAAATTGCTGAGCTATTAGGGACAACGAAAGATGCTATAACCAAAAAATTACAGGCAAGTTGGGTAACAAATGATAGTTTTGTTCCAATAAAAACTATTTCCTATAGCGAAACAGAATTAAAGGAAAATCTATTGCAGATAAAAGGAATTAAGATTTCACAGACAAATGTAAGATATTATTCACTTGGAGAAGCGGCAAGTCAACTTACTGGGTATATACAAACAATTACAAAAGAAGAATTGGAGAAAAGTTCAGGATATACAACATCATCTTTAATTGGTAAAACAGGCTTGGAGAAAAAATTTGAGGATAGATTAAAGGGAAAAAATGGTGTTGAAATTTATATTGAAGATAAAGATGGAAAAAGAAAAAAGACTTTGGTAAAACAAGAAAAAACTGATGGTGAAGATATAAAATTAACAATTGATTCTGATATTCAACAAAAGTTATATAATGAACTTAAAAATGATGAAGGGCTTTTTGTTGTAATGAATCCAAAAACAGGTGAAATTTTGGCGCTAGTTAGTACTCCATCTTATGATAATAATAAAATGATTTTAGGCGTAACACAAGAAGAATGGAATGAAATATCAAATAATGAGAAAACACCAATGCTTGCAAGATATTTACAAAAATATTGTCCTGGCTCGACTTTTAAATCAATAACAGGCGCAATAGGTCTAACTACAAAATCTTTATCTACAGATGATACATTTAGTTATTCAGGGCTAAGCTGGCAAAAAGATGCATCATGGGGAACATATAATATAACAACTTTAACAGCTTATAATGGGGCAAAAAATTTAAAAAATGCGTTAATACATTCGGATAATATATATTTTGCACAAGCAGCTTTACAAATAGGAATTAAGAATATGACAAATGAATTAAATAAATTAAAATTTAATGAAAATATTGACTTTGAGCTAAATTTGACAAAATCTCAGTATTCAAATAATGGAAAAATAGAAAAAGAAACATTGCTTGCTGATACTGGTTATGGACAAGGAGAAATTTTGGTAAATCCTGTACATATGGCATCTATATATTCAGCTTTTTATAATGAGGGAAATATGATAAAACCATATTTGGAATATACTGAAAACAAAAATCCATCATATTTGGTTGAAAATGCATTTTCAAAAGAAGCCGCTGAGGAGATAAAAAATGACTTGATACAAGTTGTAGAAAACCCCGAGGGAACAGCAAAAGATATGAGAATTAATGGAATTACTATAGCTGGAAAAACTGGAACGGCAGAACTTAAAACATCAAAAGGAGAAAAAGCAGATACAATAGGATGGTTTGATTGCTTTACAACAAGTAGCGATAATCCTTATTTAGTTATAGGAATGGTAGAAAAAGCTAATAATAATGGTGGAAGTCATTACTTAATTCCAATGATTAAGAAAATATTTACAAAATAAAAAATGAAAAGGAAAGGATTAATAAAAATGGATAATAAAAATATAGAAGAAAAAGCAAAAGAAATACGAAAGGACATTATTGAACAGGTATATTCAGCACGGTTCAGGACATCCGGGAGGTTCATTATCAATTGCAGACATAATAGCTGTACTTTATTTTGACGAATTAAATGTAGATGAAAAAAATCCAAAATGGAGTGAAAGGGATAGATTAATATTGTCTAAAGGCCATTGCTCACCAGCATTATATGGAGCATTAGCTGAAAGAGGATATTTTTCAAAAGAAGAGTTAAAAAGTTTTAGGAATATTCGGAAGTAATTTGCAAGGTCATCCAAATATGAATGATGTATCTGGAGTTGATATGAGTTCTGGTTCACTTGGTCAAGGACTATCGGTAGCAAATGGAATAGCCATAAGTGGAAAATTAGAAAACAAGGATTACAGAGTATATTGTATTTTAGGAGATGGAGAAATAGAAGAAGGGCAAATTTGGGAAGCGGCAATGGCATCAAACAAATACAAATTAGACAATTTGTGTGTAATTGTAGATAATAATAATCTCCAAATTGATGGAACTATAGAAGAAGTTATGAGCTCATATCCAATAGATAAAAAATTCGAAAGCTTTGGATTTAATGTAATTTGTATAGATGGTCATAATATTCAAGAAATAAAAGAAGCATTTGAAGAAGCAAGAAATACTAAAGGTAAGCCAACTTGTATTATTGCAAAGACAATTAAAGGAAAAGGTGTATCTTTTATGGAAAATCAGGTAGGATGGCATGGAAAAGCACCAAATAAAGAACAATATGAAATTGCAATGAAAGATTTGCAGTAATTTATTTTGGTTTGAAGCAAAGAGTTTTTTGTTTAAATGTAAAAAAAGGAGAAACTTATGAAAGTATTAGTAACTGGGGCATCTTCTGGGATAGGGAGAGATATGGCAAGAGAATTTGCAGAAAGAAAATATGATTTAATTATCGCATCGAGAGATGAGAAAAGATTAAATGAATTGAAGACAGAGTTAGAGGTTCAGTATAAAGTAAATGTAAAACCAATTACTGTAGACCTATCAAATGAAGAAAATTGCATAAATTTATATGAAAATAATAAAGATATTGATATATTGGTAAATAATGCGGGATTTGGCGTATTTGGAGAGTTTACAAAGACTGATTTACAAAAAGAATTAGATTTGATAAAAACAAATATAGTAGCTGTTCATATTTTAACAAAATTATACTTAAAAGATATGGTAAAAAAAGATAATGGAATAATTTTAAATGTATCATCAATAGCTGGAAGTATGCCCGGACCACTTATGTGTGCATATTATTCATCTAAAGCATATGTACTTAGACTATCAGAAGGCATAAGGGAGGAATTAAGAAAGAAAAAATCAAAAGTTAAGATTAGTGTGCTTCAACCTGGGCCTGTAAATACTAATTTTAACAATGTAGCTGGTGTAAAATTCAACTTGAGTTCAAAAACCAGTGAATATGTAGCTAAATATGCTGTGTCAAAACTGCTTAAAGGAAAGTTTAATATTGTACCAGGATTTACAATAAAATGTGCAAAATTTATGTCAAAGATTACACCTGATTTTATTGTTGCAAAAATTTGTTATCATATGCAGGAAAAGAAGAAAAATTAAAATGTTCGTTGAGGACCGGTTCTTTTGTGTACATTGTACTTAAAAGAACCAGCCTCAAACGAACAATAATTGCTTAACCGAAATCTTGTAAATAATAGTCCATCACCATTATTATAATAATTTTTTCTACAACCAACCTGTTTAAATCCCCATTTATTATAAAGATTAATTGCAACAGTATTTGATGAATTTACCTCCAAATTAATTTTAACGATATTTTTATCTAAACAAAAATCAATTATTTTTTTCATAAGTAAATTAGAAATACCGCATACCTCTAAACGATTTTTTTACAACGATATTTGTAATATCAGCTTCATCTAAAACAGACAATATACCAGTAAAACCAACTATTTGTTCATTAAGTTTTGCAACAAAATATATGGAATTAGAGTTTTCAAGTTCGCTTTTGAATATATTATAATTCCAAAAATCATCAAAATCTGTTTCTAAAATAGTTTTGATATTTTCTAAATCATTAAGATTCATATAATCAATTTTGAAATTATTTAGATTCATTTAGTTTTTCCTCCATTTTTTTCTCAGCTTCAGATTTTCTAAGATATAGAGGCATGGCATCTTGAAAAGTTCCACTTGTATAATTATAAAATCCAGCAAATCCAACTTTAGAGGCTGATAAATTATTATTTTGGGCAAATTTGGATAAAGGCAAATATTTTAAAATAATGTCTTTATATGAAATTGCTCCATCTCCGACAAATGTAATATCATAATTTGGATTTATATTTTTTAATTCTAAAAGTAAATTCTCGATATTTTCAAAAGAAGCTTTACGTCTAACCAAATGGCTAAAGTTTAAAATATTTTCAAAAATTTCACAATATACATTATTTTTCTTGGCATCAATTAAAGAACAGATTATTCCATTTGAAGAACAGTTGTATGTAAGACTATCAAGTGAATTTACACCTATACATGGGATTCCTAAGCTGTCTGAAAAAGCTTTAATTGTAGAAACTCCAATACGTATACCTGTAAATGAGCCAGGGCCGATATCAGAAACTAATAAATCTATATCGCTAAGAGAAAGATTAGTTTGGGCAAAAATTTTTTCTATTAAAGGCATTAAAGATTCTGAATGGGTTAAACCATTGTCTAAATTTATTTCGGCAATAATAGATGTATCTTCCAAAATGGCTACTCCACAAATTTTGCTAGATGTAGTAATACTTAAAATTATCAATTTAACTCCTCCTTTAATTTATCTAAAATTATTTCATACTTATTTCCTAAAGCTTCAAGTTTTAATAAGCGTAAATTAGGGTCATCATTATTTTTTTCAAAAGAGATATGAATATATTCAAGAGGCAAAGCATCTTCAATTAATTCGCCCCATTCTATTAAGCAAATTCCTTTTTCAAAATATTCTTCTCCACCGATTGCATAAAATTCTTCTATATCTGACAATCTATAAACATCAAAGTGATATATATTTACGGAATTTTTTGAGTATTCATTCACAATATTAAATGTGGGACTTGATATTTCATTTTCTAGCCCAAAATAGCTTAAAAAACCTTCTGTAAATTTTGTTTTGCCAGAACCAAGTTCACCAGTTAAGACAACAGTATCACCTGATGATAAAGATTTTGCAAGGGATTTCGCAATATTCATTGTATCATTACTTGATTTTGACGTTAAATTTAATAATCTCATAAAATTTAGTCCTTTCTAATTTTAGCTTTAATAATTAATATAATACTACAAATTTGAAAAATCGGCAACAAAAATCAAAAAAAGGTTGTAATTTTAAAAAATTTAATTTATAATAGTAAAAGTTTGAGGTAAAGAGGCGATAGGATGAAAGATAAATCATGGATAATTATATTAATAATGGGAATAGCATTGGCAATATCTTTAGGGTATAGCATCGTTGTTAGCCAAAAAACTAAAAATATAGGTGAAAGCACTGTCACAACTACAAGTATAATTGAGATGAAAGCTTCAACTGTTACAATAAAAAATACATTAACAGGAATTGGAAATGTTGAATATAAGACAGAAGAAATACAAAATGATGTAAATGAACTAGAAAATAATATTGAACAAGAAAATGTAAAAAGTTCTTATCAAATTACATTGTTAATAGAAGATAAAAATCTAGAAAAGGCAAAAATTGACCAAGAAACACAGATTTCAATAAAAAAAGATGAAGAAACACTAAATTATTTAGGAAAAGTAATAGATATAAATAAAGATGTAAACAATAAATCAACTTTAATTGTTGAAATAACAAATCCAGATGATAAATTAGAAAAAAATATGCAAGCTAATTGTACAGTTATTATTGAAAAAGCCGAAAATGTTGTAGGTCTTCCGATAGAAGCTGTTCAAAAAGACGATGAAGGAAAGGCTTATGCTAATGTTGTACAAGATGACGGTTCAACAAAACAGGTTTATATAAATACTGGAATATCAGATGATTACTATGTTGAAATTACAAGTGGATTAAATGTTGGGGACCGTGTACAAATTGTTAAATCAACAACTACTGTTGTTAATAAAGAAAATAAAAAATAGTGAAAAGCAATTTTCACTAAATTTATGCCACTATAGCTCAGTTGGTAGAGCGACGGATTCGTAACCCGTAGGCCAGCAGTTCGATTCTGCTTAGTGGCTCCATAATGTGTTTTTGTCGAACCATTTAAAAGTATTGCAACAAGCGAGTTCGAAGAAAACAAAAAGTGAATATCATTTTACATAAATAAGTCGATTTAGCCGGCTTATTTTTTTATTCTAACTACCAATATTGGTAAAAAAAGTAAGAAATAGCTTCAAAATATGACAAAGGCAAAAATTTGCAATTTTATGTAAAATGTAGTATAATTATAAATGGTGAAACATTTTGTTTTACTCCGTTTCATCATAGGTGTCAACAACATTAAGTGAGTGCTATGCACAAGGAGGCTATCATTATGACGAAGATTGATCGTTACACCGCTGCGAGAATTGCCGAGAGAATGAACACTTGGGCTGGGAAAGAAAATCGAAAGCAAATTATTACTGCTGATGAGGTTTTGAAACTTTCCCCAATTGCTACACATGAACCAGATGGCTATGTCGTTTACGCATATCAATGTGGTGACGTTACCATTCTGGCTTGTGTTTCTTGCGACGGCCAAATTCTTGTCCATCATACATGTTGGTAAGTTTTCGTCTAAAAAAGAAATTTCTTTCTCACTCGTAAGGGTGAGTTTTCTTTTTTAAATATCTTTAAAATTCATTAAATTTTTACGTCTAATTATTTTAGAAAACATTAAAACCAATGCATAGATAATTTTGCAAACAATGTATTGTTTTTATAATAATTATATGTTATAAATAAATTATAGTCGAAAATTGCAATAATATGTTGCTGATTTTGAAATTATATACTAAAAAATTGGAGGAAAAGATGAATAAAAAAATAATGTTAATATACAGTATTATTCATTTTGTTGTTGATTTTTCCTGTGCTATATTAGTATCTAATGTAGTAACGCCAAAATTAATGGGCTCATTTTCTTTATTTCTAGCCATAATTGCATATAATTTTTTTGCATTTGCAGTGCAATTACCAATTGGCATTTTAGCTGATAAAATAAATAAAAATGCTATATGTTCTGCGTTAGGGTGTATTTTAATTATAGTAGCATTTGGAATTTCAAAGTTCGGAATTATAGCCTGTATAATAGCAGGAATTGGAAATGCAATGTTTCATGTTGGTGGAGGCATCGATGTCCTAAATATTAGTAATAAAAAAGCCACATTATCTGGAATATTTGTATCAACAGGAGCACTAGGTATTTTTTTAGGAAGCAATGCTACTAATATAAATTTTAATATTAATTACTTTACAATATTTATTTTATTATTATCTACAATATCATTAATATGGTTATATACCCAAACAAAGAATAATTTAAATAATGAAAAAGTAATAATTCCTAACATAAATAAAAAAGAACTTTTTGTAATAGTTTGTTTAATAATAACTGTTTGTATAAGAAGCTATGTAGGATTAATTCTATCATTTAGCTGGAAATCTAATTATATTTTAGCCTTGCTATTTATATTTGGTGTTATATTAGGAAAAATGTTGGGTGGCATATTAGGAGATAAATATGGATTTATAAAAGTTTCAATCTGTTCGTTAGGCATATCTGCTATATTATATATGGGAGCATTTTATAGCAGTATTTGTGGAATATTAGCTGTTTTGTTATTTAATATGACAATGCCAATTACTTTAACAAGTTTAGCAAATATTTTTAATAATAATAAAGGACTAGCATTTGGTTTATTAACTTTTGCTTTATTCTTAGGTGCTGTTCCTGTATTATTTGGATATACAAATGCATTATTTAATCCTATTGGTTTGTTTATGATTACAATATTTTCAGCAATTGTTTTATTTATGGGACTAAAAGGATATAATGAGTTGATGGAGAAAGAAAATGCTTAAAAGTTTAGCTTTGTCACTAATACTGACAATTATATTAGAAATACTAATGTCATATATGTCAGGAATTAGAAAAAAGGATGATTTTAAAGTAGTGATATTAGTTAATATATACACTAATCCAAGTGTAGTATTTTTATCTAATATTATACAGCTTACAAATAACACATTAGTATATTATTGTTCAGTTTTTATATTAGAAATAGGAGCAGTAATTATTGAAGCAATATTATATAAAAAGCATTTAAAAGAAAAAATAAATCCTATACAATTATCAATTTATAGCAATGTCTTTTCGTTTGGTATGGGTATAATTTTAGTATTCATTTATGAGGGGGTGATTATGTGAAAAAGAAAATTTTCTTTGCCATAGTTTTAATTATTTTAGTGATTTCGGAAATATCAGTAGTATATGCAGATTTGATGATTACGGAACATTATTTTAATAATGATGGTTATGTTGAAAATGATTATGCTGAAAATGATGATGTTGAGAAAATTGGGCCATTCTTAGAAATGGTAGGTTCACCCCTGAAAGAAATCACAGCTTTAGTAACAATTTTATCTTATGTATTAGGAATGGTTATAATATCTTTTAATTTTGGTAATGATAAAAATAATAATGAAAACAATAACTCTAAAAATATATTTCAAAAAATATATTGTGGAATGAGTTTTGTATTGAACTTGTTGCAAATACAAATTTTAAGAAATGCGTTAATTTTTTATAGTAATTTTACAGGAGTAAGATCAATGTCTGGATTTAGAGAAGAGAAAATAAATTATATGATTATACCACTTTTTTATATTGTATATGTTATAATAATGACTTTATTATCAATTTGGGGCATAAAAAAGAAAAAAGAAAAAGCGATGTGTATTACCATAACAATTATTACGATACTATTATTTATAATATGTGCAGTTATTGTGTATAAAACTTCAGCTGGATATTATACATATGATGATATTTGATGATTTTAAGCAAAAAAATAGTTAATTCTACTATTGCAATTTATAAAAATTATGATATACTTTAATAAATTAATTGATATTTGTATCAATTGCTATAAGAGAAAAAAGTTGCAGATAACTACAACTTTTGTTCCAAAAATCGAAGAAAGAGGAAAACATAAATGGGATTTTTTGAAAAGCTAAAAACAGGATTAAACAAAACAAAAGAATCTTTTAATACAAAAATAAATGATGTATTTAGTAACTTTAGAAAAGTAGACGAAGAATTTCTAGAAGAACTAGAAGAAATATTAATAATGTCAGACATGGGAGTAGATACATCAGTAAAAATAGTAAATAATTTAAGAAAAAGAATAAAAAAAGAAAATATAAAAGACGAAGAAGAAGTAAAACAAGCATTAAGAGAAGAAATAGAAGCAATATTTGACGAAGTAGATAGCACATTAAATCTAAACACAAAGCCATCTGTAATACTTGTAGTTGGAGTAAATGGAGTTGGAAAAACAACCTCAATAGGAAAAATTGCTAATAAATTGAAAAAAGATGGAAAAAAAGTTGTAATAGCAGCAGCCGACACATTTAGAGCAGCAGCTGTAGAACAATTAGAAATATGGGCAAATAGAGCTGGTTGTGAATTAGTAAAAAAAGAAGAAGGACATGACCCAGCATCAGTTGTATATGAGGCTATAAAAAGAACAAAAGATACAGAAGCGGATGTATTAATTGTAGATACTGCCGGACGTTTACATAACAAAAAATATCTAATGGACGAGTTACACAAAATAAAAAAAGTAATAAACAAAGAAATGGGAGATTTAAGCCAGGAAGTTCTTTTAGTATTAGATGCAACAACAGGACAAAATGCAATAAATCAGGTAAAAGCATTCAAAGAAGAAACAGATGTAACAGGTCTTGTACTAACAAAGCTAGATGGCTCAAGCAAAGGCGGAGTAGTAGTTGGAATTGTGGAAGAAAATAAAATTCCAGTGAAGTTCATTGGTGTAGGTGAACAAATTGATGATATGGAAATATTTAATAGTGAAGATTTTGCAAAAGCAATAATATAACAAAAATTCGGTGTAAATGAATAATTTATACCGAATTTTTGCAATTTATGTCAAAACATGCTATAATATACAATATTTAAAAGAAAGGAAAAATGCAAAATATGGAAAAAAAGAAGGTATTAACATTGAGAAGAATTCTAGTCACAGCATTTCTAATAATATGTGTAATAGTTGCATATATAAACTTTAGAGGAAGTTATCTAGAATACAAAGAATTAGGAGAAAATTATTTAAAAACATTTTTAACGAAAGAAAAATACCAATATAGTGTATTAATAATAAATTTCATATTAGTATATATAATAATGTACTTTACTGGAAGATCAATAAAAAAAGGACTAAAAGTATTTTTTGAACAAGAAAACAAAAAAATACCTAGACTTCCCAATAAATCAATTGCAATAGTCGTATCTATAATAGAAAGCCTAATAGTACAGCAAAAATTTACACCAAACATAATATTATGTATAAGTAACACAAGTTTTAGAGAAGTTGACCCAATATTTAATTTAGATGTATCATTTTTCATGTTTATAGAACCATTATTAAAAATGACAATATTATATTTTATGGTAATACTTATAGGAGTAATTATATATACATTTGCATATTATGTAATTGTTTTTAATAAATACTTTGATGGAATAGACAGGGAAACATTAAAACAAAGTACAGCAATGAAAATGCTATATAGAAATATTGAATTAATAGCTATAGGATTATGTGCTTATATATTAGTATGTTCAATGGACATTGTATTTGATAATTTTCTAACAACAGATAATGGCATAAAACTTGCTGGTGCCGGGCTTGTTGATAGTACAATAAAATATTGGGGATACAATATTTTGGCTGTAGTAATGCTTATGTCAATATTTAGAGCAGTAAATAGCTTAAAAAATGGAAATCAATCTAAAATTTTAAAAGATTTAATGGCAGTTCCAATATATTTAGTTGGTCTATTTGTGGTAATGATTGGATTTGACATAATATTTGTAAATCCGAACGAATTCGACAAAGAAAGAAAATATATTGAAAGTAATATAACAACGACAAAAAAAGCATATGGAATAGATTGTGATTTAGAAAGTATAGACTACACAGGAACTATAACAGAAAGCGAAGTTGAAAAAAATGAGAACATAATAAATAATACGACAATAGTAGATAAACAAACAGTATTGGATAATTTAAATGAAACACAAGCAGGTTCTGGATATTATACATATAAAACAGCCAAGATTGCAAGCTATGAAGTAAATGGAAGCAAAAAACTTATGTATGTTTCACCAAGAGAAATTGTTAATAATAGAAGAACATATAACAGTAAAACATATGAATATACACATGGATATGGATTGATATTTACATCAAGTACAGAAAGCGGTTTAGAAGGTCAAATAAAATACATACAAAATGATATCACAGGTAAAAACGATGACGTAGTGAAAATTTCGGAGCCACGAATTTATTATGGCTTAGAAACTAATACAACAGTTGTTACAAATGCAAAAGGCAAAAAAGAATTTGACTATTCAGACGAACAAAAAGATTATGAAACAAGTTACAATGGAGATGCAGGATTAAAAATGAATTTTTTTGATAGATTAATTCTAGGAATAAAAGAAAAAAATATAAAAATAGCATTTTCCGGTTCAGTAACATCTGAAAGTAAAGTTTTAATAAATAGGAATATAATAAAAAGAGCAAAACTTGCATTACCTGATGTGATGTATGACAACAATCCATACACAGTTGTTGATGAAAATGGGGATATATATTGGGTAATAGATGCATACACAATATCTAGTAGCTATCCATATTCAACATATACAGAAATAGAATATAATGGACAAAAAAGAAGTATAAATTATATAAGAAATTCTATAAAAGTTATAATAAATAGCTACACAGGAGATATAAAGTATTACATAACAGATAGAACAGACCCAATAGCAATGGCGTATAGAAAAGTATATCCAGAATTATTTCAAGACTTAGATGCCGAGATACCAAAGACTATCCAAGAACAATTTATATATCCGGAATTTTTATATAATGTACAATCAACAATGTTAGAAGAATATCACAATACAAAAGCTGATGTACTATATAGAAGTGATAATACATGGGAAAAAGTAACATATAAAAATAATGCACAAAGTACAAGTAGTAAAAATAAAAATATACTAAAACCATATTATACAATGGTTTCAAATTCTAATGGTGAAGAAACAATTGGTTTAATACAAATATATACGCCTAAAAATAAGCAAAATATATCATCTTATTTAATAGGAACAGTAGAAAATGGGCAAAACAAGTTAGTATTAAAAACATTACACTCAGATACGAGCATACTTGGGCCAACACAATTGGATACGCAAATTGCACAAGATGATACAATACAAAATCAAATAGAAAGCTTATCTGTAACAGGAGCAAAAGTTACAAGAAATATGATTATAGTTCCTATTGAAAATACACTTTTATATATAGAACCAATATATCAAACACTTGTGAATGAAAGTAACATTCCGGCTTTAAAAAAGGTTATTGTAGCATCTGGAAATAAAGCAGCAATTGGAAACAATTTACAAGAAGCGGTTCAAAGTTTAATATCAAAATCAGCAACTAAGATTGAATTAGATAGTATAGATGATATGACAGGATTGATAGATTCAATAATAAAAGCAAATGACAACTTATCTGATTCATTAGAAAGCAATAATTGGGAGCTTATGGGAACAGATATTCAAAAATTGCAAAGTCTTATCCAAACTTTGAAAAAAAGAACGAATGAAGAAAAAAAGAATGAAAATACTACAGTGACAGAAGAAAATGTTGTTTCAAATGAAATAGTAACAGAATAAAAAACTCAATGACAATTTGTCATTGAGTTTTTTTATTTTTCCAAACAATAAAAAATCTTTTTACCTTTTTTCAAAATAGTATGTTCTATTTCAAAATCCTTATCAGATAGAACATAAGAAATATCACTGATTTTTTCATCATTTAAACTAATAGCACCCTGAGAAATCAAAGTTTTTGCTTGAGATTTAGAAGAACAAATTCCACATTCAACCATAGCTTCTGTTAAACTACAATTTGGATTTTCTAATTTTACTCTAGGCATATTTTCTATAGAACCATTTCCTTCAAATAAAGCATTAGAAGCTTCTTCAGCTTTTTTGGCTTCATTTTCTCCATGAACGAGTTTAGTAATTTCATAAGCTAAAATTTTCTTAGCTTCATTTATATTTTCGTCTTTTAAAGAAGCTAAACGATTAACTTCATCCATAGGTAAAAATGTAAGCATACAACCAACAGTATAAACGCTACTATCTTCAATGTTTCTCCAATATTGGTAAAACTCATAAGGTGAAGTTTTTTGTGGGTCAAGCCATAAAGCACCTTTTTCAGTTTTTCCCATTTTCTTGCCTTCTTTAGTAGTTAGAAGCTTGAATGTTAATCCAAAAGAATCGTTTTTTCCAATTTTTCTTATTAATTCAACACCACCTATGATGTTAGACCATTGGTCATTTCCACCCATTTCAAGTTTGCAACCATAAGTTTCATATAAATGCAAAAAATCATAAGATTGCATAAGCATATAACCCATTTCAAAAAATGTAAGACCAGCATCCATTCTATTTTTATAGCAATCAGCAGCAAGCATTTTATTTACTGTAAATTTGCTTCCAATTTCTCTCATAAAATCAATGTACTTTAGGTCACAAAGCCAATCAGCATTATTAACAATAATTGCAGCATTATCACCTTCGAAACTAACAAACTTTTCAGCTTGTTTTTTTATACATTCTACATTGTGATTAATATCTTCTTTTGTGAGCATTTTTCTCATATCTGTTTTTCCAGATGGGTCGCCTATAATTGCTGTTCCTCCACCAACTAATAAGATAGGTTTATGTCCACATTTTTGCATGTAACTTGCAACCATTAATGAAACAAAATGTCCCACATGTAAACTATCAGCTGTTGGGTCAAATCCTATGTAAAAAGGAACACTTTCTTTTGAAAACATTTCTTTCATTTGTTCTGGATGTGTCATTTGTTCAATGTAATTTCTTTCTTGTAAAATATCAAATACATTTTGCATAAAAATCTTTCCTTTCTTATAAAAATATGAGGTATCTACTTTAAAGATACCTCGTTTAATATTTATTTAAACAATTTCTTATATCCTTCAAGTCCATCATAGTTTAGAAAACGGTTTAAATTTTTCTCTGAAATTCCTGTAGAAATAGAAATTTGGTCTAGAGATTTTAACTCAACACCGTTATTTTCAACAAAATTTTTAAATGTTGACAATTCAAAATTATCTTTATCTGTACATTTTGGGCATACATAACCACCATTTGTATAAAAAGCTCCACAACGAGAACATCTGACTACTTCCATAATAATTCCTCCTATTTCTTATTTTCTAGCATTCTATCATAAATTGATACAAAAAGGAATATTTTTAAGAAAAAAAGTTTAATTTGTATCAATTTGCTGAACCATTTAAAATATTTTTGCTTTTTTTACTTAGATTATACAAAATTTCAAAAGCTTCTTTAAAAGTTAAATTATCAAAATCTATTGATACTAATTGATTAATTATGTCATTGAAATTTGAAGAATCTGTAACAATATTTAAAGACTGTTCTTTATCTATTGAATATATAACTTCAAAATTGATATTCATTTTGGCCAAAAGAGATGAATAATATTCAAGTCTTTTTGATGGAAAGCCACATTTTGTAACTGTATCATTTAAGTTAGTTATTTTAAAACCAAAAATTTCAGAAAGTTTGATTGCGTCTTCATTTAAGGCTATAAAAAAGATACCACTTTGAAAGAGGTATAATTTCTCATTATCAGAATTTTTTAAATTTAAAAATTTATCGTATAATTTACTCATATATAAATACTCCTTTAAAATAAAAATAAATACAATTATATATGATGAAAATAAAAAGACAACCACTAAAGCTAGTAGTGTAATTGCCCAGAATTAGATGAAAAAATAAAGAGATATTAAATATAAAAAATATTGATATTTTAAAAAATATGTAGTAGAATAAACTAAAATTCGATTTTGAGGTGGAAAAAAATGTTAGAACAATTATTTTTTATAACAGTTTCAGTCATTATTTTTGGGATAATGTTTTATAAAATGATAAAAAAGAATGAAATGGGATATATATATTTACTAATACTAGGAGCTGTAGGAATTATAATAGATGGAATTGGAATTGTTGCGAATTTTAACACTAATATATTGGTGAAAATTTTAACTTATGTTATATCAATAATAATACCAGGGATTGTACTTATACTTGAAAAGAAAAATATAGATATGATAAATTTTATAAAATTTGCAAAAGTAAGATTTTACCTTTCGACTGGGAACTTGAAAAAAGCAAAAGAAATATTACTTACGATAATAGAAAACAGTCCAAATAATTATAATGCACATAAATTTTTAGCAGAAATATATGAAAAAGAAGGAGGAATTAGAAAAGCAATAGATGAATATGTTATGTGCATAGAATTAAATAAGAAAGATTATGATTCATATTATAAAGTAGCAATACTGCTAAATGAATTAGAAAAAAAAGAAGAAGCAATTGAAATGTTAACCAATTTGTTAGATAAAAAACCAGATTATTATAATGCGACAATAACTTTAGGTGATTTATTAATTGAAACCGAAAAATTTAAAGAAGCTGTTTCTATATTAACTGAAGCATTAAAATATAATGAAACTAGTTTTGAAATAAATTATGAACTAGGAATGGCATATACTATGTTAAATGATTTCCAAAGCGCAAAAGAATGCTATGAAAAAGCAGCAGAACTAAATAATTTGTATCATAATGCAAAATACAGTTTAGCACAAATTGCACTTTTGTATAAAGATTTAGATTCGGCTGAGAAGTATTTTGAAGAAACTTCAGCAGAAGAAGATTTAGAAGCAGATAGCTATTTTGAACTTGCAAAAATTAAGCTTATGAAAGGTGAGAAGGACACAGCAATAAAATATGCTAACATTGCAATTGATTTAGAAAGCAAAAGAATATCAGAAAAGATAAAGAAAGAACCATTATTTATTCCTATAATGGCTAAAATATCTATACCATTTAATTTAGAAGAAAAAGAAGAAACAAAATTAACAAAACAAGAAATAATGGCGAAAGAACATTTAGAAAATACAACAGATATTACAATGAATATGGGATATACAAATTTGAAAAAAAGAGAAGATGAAAATTTAAAAAACGCTATACATAAGGAAAGAGAATAGTTTGAAGAAACACCAAAGAAAAAAATAAAAAAAATTGTAAAAAAGTGTTGACAAAAGTCGAAGATGATGGTAATATAAGAACGTACCACGCAGGAGGACATAA
>CAKPDO010000025.1 GCA_934148985.1 uncultured Clostridia bacterium | reverse complement strand
ATATTTATATATTGTGGTTCAAAATCATGTTCTATATCTATTCCTAATTTTGATTTAGGTAAATCTCTTATATGTCCCATTGAAGCAACAACTTTCGTGCTTCCTCCTAGGAATTTTTTTATTGTATTTGCTTTCGCTGGTGACTCTACTATTATTAATTTGTCTGCCATCTTTTGCTCCTTTCGATTTTCAAATCATGTTAAATTATACAAACATTTAGCCCAAAAGTCAATGGATTTTCTTATTTGGGTACGTGAAATCCATCTGTGGACGGAGAAATTTAGAACAGTAGCAAAAATTCTTTGTCCCCAAATGAGCAAAAAAGAAAAGAGAACAGAATCCTCTTTTCCATTATACTTTTAATATCTCCTCCAAAACATCTTCAACACCCACAGGCGTTACCTCGTTGTTTCTAAGTAATGTTAAAATTCTATTAGCTTCATTTAAGTCATTTGTAACATTATTAACCTCCGCTGTTTCAATTTTAACATTTCCGTCTAAATATTCGGTTTTTACAACTTCTATTCCATATTTTCCATTGTTTTCTTCAAATTCGTCTTTTAATAATTCTGTATTTTTAACATTTTCATCTCGTGCTATTTTGTAATATTCTAGCTTTATTGGATATTTAATTCCCGCCTCCTTTAAATGTTCTTTAGAAATAAATATTCCATCAAAAAATGTTTTCAAAATGACATCCTTTCTTCATTTTCAACAACCTTTACATAATATAGCACAAGTTTTTAATTTTTGCAATAGGATTTTTAAATTTTCTTTGATTTATTCGCATTTTTCGACATTATTCTACATAATCAGTTAATTATTTATCTTTCCTAATATTTTACCAACCATGTCTACAATTTGTGTAGATTCACTATTAGCAATATTCTTTCCTATAGCTTTACCACTTACAGTAATTGACGCAACGAGCGCACTTACTAAGAATTGTATGTTGCTTGATACATTATATGTATTTGAAATTTTTAAAGCAATCATTGCACTTATCGCACCACTCACAACTCCACAAATATCTCCTATTACGTCAGCACAAATATTTGCAACTTTAGAAGCATTTTTTATAAGTTTTAATGATGTTTTAGCTCCTTTAGCTTTTTTGGTGGCTTTTGCATGGAAGTGTCCCTCCTCTGCAACAGTAACAGCAACTCCTATAATGTCAAAAATAATTCCTATAAATATAACAGCAATCAATATAATTATTGATGCAAATATGTTTAATTTCTGTATACCATTATTCGATACAAATGATACTATTCCTGATAATACAAATGTTAGCCCAAACGCTTGCAGGGGCCATTTTAATTTTGATTCTTCTTTTTTTTCCTTTTTTTCCTTCATATTATTTAATTAAGCTTTATTGCCTAAATATCCTCCTCATAAAATTTAAAAAAAATGAAAATAGAACTATTTCTATTTCCAAGATTTTAAGTTTGTAGATGGTAAAAACCTAAGTAAATTTTACGGTTTAGGTCTGGTTGAATTTCTCTATTTCTTACTATATATTACTATATAGCTGTTTCCATTTAAAAGAAACATCTAATCTAAAATTAGACACCAGATCGCCACTTAAGTCCGTACCTTAATCCTTAAGTTTCCTTGCCTGTTAATTCTGGCAAACATTCTAGAAGTTTTCCTTGACATACTTTCATTTATTACTAGTCTCTTTTGCAAATGCAATTTCATAAAAGATAAATTAATCCCAATACATTCACTCAAGACAGGCTACTCTATGTATTTTGTGTCTTGGCACTCACCATAGGTTATACTTAAATGCATTTTAAGTTTCAGCGAAACAAGGGGGTTATGATATATGCCATTACATCATTCCCTTACCTCTTTCTTCCTACTCACACACAAAACTGGCATTTCGCGCACAAACAAGAAGCCCTAATTTATATGCCCTTTAGTGGATTTTTAGCCCCACCCTCATAATAAAATAGTACGACTAGAATAATGCACCATCTTGGATATTATACCAGATTTTTCCAATATTTCAAATTTGTTTACAGGCTAATTGTTCTTCCTTTTAATTATTTTCTTAAATATTGAATATATTAATTTTCGTTTTTCTAACTTTATCTCGTTTTTTCTTTATTTTTCTTTTTATTTTGTCCATATATAATTTTATGTTAATATATTTACTAGATGTGTTTTTTTACTTCATTATATATTTCTTCATGAATATCTTCTATTGTTCTTAATTCTTCATCTCTCATGCATTTTATTTCATACCAATTGTAATCTTTTGATACCTCACAAGCTGCATTATATGCATCTATCAAATGATTTTTATCTTTTTCGTGAATATCTTTTTGGCTTTCATGTGTAAATTTATTTTCTCTATTTTTCATTAATTCAATAGATTTTTCAACAGGCATATTTAAGAAAAACACTTCACTTGGAACTGGTAATCCATAAAGATTAAATTCAAAATCCCATAGCCAGTCTAAAAATTTTTTTCTTTCCTGTTTATCATATATTTTTCCTGCTTGATGTACCATATTCCCTGTTGTATACCTATCTGCTAATATTATTCCACCTTTATCATAGTATTCTTGATATCCTATTTTAAATGTTGCATATCTATCTGCTGCATAAAATGTTGATGCAATATATGCATTTACGTCTTTTGCATTTTCTCCAAATTCTCCTGATAAATACATTTTTACAAGTGATGAACTTGGGCTATCATAATTTGGAAAACTTACTGTTTTGTATTCTACTCCATCTTTACTTAATCTTTCTTGTAATTTTTTAAATTGTGTTTGTTTTCCACTTCCATCTGTTCCATCTATAACAAATAATTTTCCCATTTTTATCGCTTTCCTTTCTTTTTTCGTGATTAGTATAGCATAGTTATTTTTAAATTGCTATAGTATTATTTGTTTTTTATATTACATTTTTGTTACAAATATTTTATAATTCTAATATTAAAGTATCTATAACACAATTAACCTCTCTATCTATGCCATTTCATTCCGTGATATTTATCAAAATAAACTACTACATCTACAAAAAAGAGCTCCTCCGAGCTCTTTTTAATATACATAATCTTGTGGATTAACACAATTACCATTAATTCTAATCTCAAAATGCAAATGAGGTCCTGTAGAATTACCTGTAGACCCAACTGCCGCTATAACATCCCCTGCATTTACGGAGTCCCCTACTTTTGCATATAATTTACTGCAATGACCATACCAAGTTTCGACACCATTTCCATGGTCAACAATTATCAAATTTCCATATGAACCTTTTCTACCAGCAAATGTAACTGTACCATTTGCCACAACCTTTATATCTGTTCCTGTCACACATGCAATATCAAGACCTGTATGAGTTGACCTCCTTAGAGAACTACTTTCTCCATATCTTGAAGTTATTCTACCTGTTACTGGTAAAACAGATAATCTAATATCATTTACAGTAGCTATAGTTTCACTTTCTAACTTTATTTCTTTCGCTGCATTTTCAACACTTGCTGCTGCAATTTCCAATGAACTTGTATTAATTTGTTCAATATTTTCTGTATACAATTCATTTATTTGTAGTTCAAGTTCTAGGTTATCCTCTAAAAATTCTTGTTTTATACTTTCAACTATTTCTTTGGCTTCTTCTAATGTTTTAACACAAGACTTTGTTTCACTATTTAGTGCTACCTCATAATATTTATAAGTTATTACTGTATCACTTGTTTTTAATTTTTCTATAACCTCATCTTCATCTAAATTACTTGTTCTTTTTAACAATTTTAGATTATACTCTGGTTCCTTAATTAGTGAAATATTTTCTATATATTCACCTTCTTGATTAATTATTTTTTCTTCAATTAATTTTTCAAATTCGTTTATTTCTGCAATATATCCTACTTTTTCTCCTGCAACTGTTACTTCATATACTGGTTTATATTTTATAAAAATAATCGCTAAAATTAATAAAAACCCTGATATTATTATTGTCATAACTTTTGCTATCTCTTTTGTAAGTTGTAATAATTTTGGTTTTAAAATAAACATTCACTCTCCTTTAATTGTTATTTTTAGCGAAACTGCCGTTTATTATACCACATATTTCGACATTTTGCAAATTTTGGAGGAATACCAATAAAAATGTGTTTTCTTTATGCTCTTTTATGTTGATTTTTAACTACTTTATAAACCTTTCTTAATTTCACAAAAAAAATAAATAAAATATAAATCCAAGAAAAGCTTAAAAGTCGCATACAAATGTAACTTTTAAGCTTTTATATTTTCAAATATTATTAAGCTTCTGGCTCAACAATTCCATAGTTTTTACCATCTTTTAATTTATAAATAACACAAACTTTATTTGTTTCAATATTTATAAATGGTAAAAAATTATGTGTTGGTCTTTCTTGTAATTTAAGCATTGCATCTTCTGGTGCAAGTGGTTTTATTTCATAATAACCATATTTTAAAATTTCATTATTTATTTCATGTTTTTCTGATGAAGTTTGGTTCATATCTTTTAAAGAACCTTCTCTCATCATTTTTTCTTTTTTAGTTTTAGTTTTTCTAATTTGACCTTCTAATATATCTATAACCTTATCAATTGAAGCATACAAATCTTTTTCTTCTGCTTCTGCTCTGTAGCTTTCGCCATTTGCTGAAACTGTAACTTCTGCTATTTGTTCATTTTTTTCAGCTCTTATAGTTACTTCTGCACTTGCTGTTTCAAAATATTTGTCAATTCTTTCTAATTTTCTTTCAACATAATCGTTTATTGCTTCTGTGACTTTTAGTTCCTTTCCTAAAACTTTTATTTCCATAGTAATTCCTCCTTCTTGTCCACTTAAGGGACTTTCCTTTTGTATTTTTTCCACTGCGGTTTTTATTCCCTTGTGGTTTATATTCACATTATATACGCAAATTTCACTTTTGGCAAGTGTTTTTGTATATTTTCATTAAACCCTAATAAATTTAAAGTGCAAATTTTGCACTTAAAAAATTCTATTCAAACAATTTCATAATTTCTTCTTTACTAAATTTACTAATAAACGACGTCTTAGTAGAAAGCATATTATCCACAAGCTCAGATTTTTTCTGTTGAAGTTCATAAATTTTTTCCTCAATAGAATTACTTGTAATAAGTTTGTAAACTTGAACATTGTTCTTTTGCCCAATTCTATAAGCTCTATCAGTAGCTTGATTTTCAGCTGAAGCATTCCACCAAGGGTCATAGTGAATAACCATATCAGCACCAGTAAGGTTAAGACCAGTGCCTCCAGCTTTAAGTGAAATCAAAAATATTTTAATATCAGGATTATTATTAAAATCATCAACAAGCTTTATTCTTTCACTAACTTTTGTACTACCAGTTAATTTAAAATATTTTATATCTCTTTTTATCAATTCTGCTTGAATTATATCAAACATTGATGTATATCCAGAAAATAATAATATTTTATGTCCAGAACTTACCGCATCTTCTATTATTTCCATGCATTGATTTAGCTTACTGCTTTCCCCCTTATAGTCTGAAATGAAAAGTCCAGGGTGACAACAAATCTGTCTTAACCTTGTAAGTGCTGCAAGTATCATAATTTGACTTTTTTCAAATCCATTTATTTTTATCTGGTCAGCAACTTCTTGTTTTGCCTTTGCTAAATATGACATATATATTTTTTCTTGTTCTTCATCCATATTATTATTTAATACTGTTATAGTCTTTTCTGGTAACTCAGTTAATACTTCTTTTTTAGTTCTTCTTAGTACAAATGGTTCTATTAACATTTTTAGTTTTCCCATTGCCTCTTTGCTTTCTTCTTTTACAATAGGAGTTTCGTATTTTGACTTAAATTTTTTATATTGGAACAAATATCCTGGCATTATATAGTCAAATATTGACCATAATTCAGCTAACGAATTTTCTATTGGAGTTCCAGTTAATGCATATCTTGTTTCTCCCTTTAATTCCTTTATAGCTTTAGCATTTTGAGTTGTACTATTTTTCAAGTATTGAGCCTCATCTGCTATTATATATTTAAATGTATAATCCAAATCTTTATATTTTTCTATATCTCTTTTTAGTAAATCATATGAGGTTATAACCAAATTATAATTTTTTATACCTTGAATTTTTTGCAATCTTTCATTTGCATTACCTGAAATTACTTGAGTTTTAATCTCTGGGGTAAATTTTTTAGCTTCTGCCATCCAATTTAATGCAAGCGAACTTGGAGATATTACAATACTTGCTTTTTTATCTTCTTCTCCATTTTCTAAATAAGATTCAATTACAGTCAATAATTGAAGCGTTTTTCCAAGTCCCATATCATCTGCAAGTATTCCACCAAATTTATAATTTTCTAATGTTTTAAGCCAACTATATCCTATTTTTTGGTAATCTCTTAAATCTGCTTTAACATCTTTTGGCAAAGGAATATCTTCATCAATATTGTCTTTTTCCATATTTTCTACAATTTGCTTATATTCACTATTTTTAGTAGTTTTTGTATTATTAAATTTCTTCAAAAGTTCATTTAAATATAAAGTCCTATTTACTGGTAATTTTATAACATTATTTTTTAATTCTTTATAATTTATATCCATTCCAGATGAAAGTTTATCTAAAAATTCAATATCTTCATTTCCATTTAAATTTAAGAAACTTCCATCTTTTAGCCTATAAAATTTCTTTTTTATCTTGTACTTATCCATTACTTCTTGAATTTCTTCAGGAGAAATACTCAATTTGCTTAAATCTATATTTAGTAAATTATTTTCTACTTTTACACCAATTGAACCAAGCTTTGGCTCTTTTACCTCTTTAGTTTTGAAGTTATCTGTAACCATTACTTCAAACTTTTGCATATAATAATTTATGTCATTTGTCAAAAATTCGTATATCTGTTCATCATTTGGCAAAATAAATCTTGAATTCTTCACATCTAACATAAATCCTGATTTCTTAATTATATTTAGATTTCTATTTTCTTGCAATTCATTTCTAAGTGCCTTTATTTTCACATTTTCATCTAACGGATTAAACTCTTCATCTCCATAACAAAATTTAACATCTGCAACTAAAAAATTATTGTCATCATAATCTAAAAATATCTTTATAGCTAGCTTTTCAGGCTGATATTTTTCAATTTCTTCTTCATCAAGACCTTCTACTTTTACATTATTTTCTATTTTAGGCATTATTACTGAATAGAAATCTTTTAAATCTTTCTTTCTAAGCATCATTTCAGATGTGTAATTTTCTCTAAAAGCTTTTATTACTTTTAGTGTAGAATCCGAAAATTCTTTATCACATCTATAAAGTCTATTTTCAATTAATAAATAATCAAATCTATTTCCATTAAATATTGCTATTTTAAATACATCAACATTTGGTCTTAATATTAAGTCATCTTCATCTATCTTTGATAATTCAAATTCAATTTTTGGATTTTGTTCAATAAATTCTAATTTATAATTCTCATAATCATATACAAAATTTACTTTTGCTTGTTTTTTTAAAAGGTCATATACCTCATCTATTATTCCCTCACCTAATGTTATTTCTGCTTTATTTATTGATGATGACGAATAATAACCATATCTATCACTAGAATTTGAATATTTCATTATTTCGGCATATCTTAATATAAAATCTAAAAGAGGCTTTGATTCTTCGTCAAAGTTCTCTCTATTATGTACAAATTCTAATCTTTCCCCATATTTAAAATATTCGTTGTTTATCATTCTGGTGTAAAATTCTGGTAAATCCTTTATTTTATACATTCTTTTATTTCCAAGCCTTAATTCAAGTTTCATTGTGTTTGTAAATTTGTCATACTCTATTTTTGTTTCAAGCTTTATTTTATCTTTATTAGCTAGCATTACTGTTTCATCTTCACTTAGTATTTTTAATTCTTCATTATAAAATGAACTTACTAAATTGCTAAAACTTCTATATTTGTATTGCTCATTTTTGCTTCTAGGTTTATTTTTTGTTTCTTCAAGCTTGGCTTCATTATCCCAATATTTAGTTTGTTCAAATTTCATTAGTGTTGCTACTATATGCTTACATGCTCCATAATAAGTTCTATAATCCGCACATTCGCATGATTCTATATCTATATCACCATCTTTTACTTCAATTTCTACTTCATAATCATCGTTATTTCCTGATACTATTGATGATATACTAAAATTATCTTTGTCTTCATAGTTTGTTTTATATATGTTTACTCTGCCCTCATTTACATATCTTTTAGCTTTTTGAACTCTGTTTTCTCCAGCATCTTCTAGTATTTCTTGAGATATATTTTTGTTTACTTGCATTTTGTTCTCCTTTTAATTTTTTCTAGCAAGTTATTATATCCTATTTTAGTTGATTTTTCAATAGTTTTTCTAAATTTGAACTTATTTTAAACTTTATTTCATTTCAAAAGCCCGCAATCAAAAATCGATTGCGGGCTTTTTTGTTTAGTCTATCGAACTACCATAAACTAAAAATCAACCATAGTTATAAATATTATTTTTATTGTAGATTTTGAAACCTCTTCCTGTGAATTCAAGCTTAGAGCTCTCATCAACTACACTGCACTCAAATTCCTTTGCAGTATTTTTCAAGAGATTTGTTCCAACAATTTTTCCGTCTGCAGGATCATAAATAGTATTATTGTGAAAATCAATGTTACTCAACGGCTGTGCATTATACATTAAAGTATCATCATCATATTCAATTTGATTTTTATTAAATACGATTGTACGATACTTACCATTGGATAACTGATAAATAAACAGCCATTTATTTGTTGCCTTATCGTATTTAATAGCATATTCATTGATTTTTCCAGAATACTTTACCTCAAAGGTATAATCAGGGGTAGTAACGATTGCCGTCTTTTGATACATAGAAAACATAAATACTTTGTCACCTACAGCCTCAATAAGAGGATTATATACCTGTCCTAAATAATTAGGCATATTTCCATATTGAGTAATTGTAAGTTTAATCAAGTTATTTCCTTTATCCACATAATACACATCATTATCTCTTACGAGGTAATTTGTTTTGTGCATACGTTCAATCGTAGAAGTTAACTGATTTTTATCATCATATATTTCAATTGTATCATCATCCGTTACATAAACAAATTTACCATCTCCTGAAAAATCTACTTTCTTACCCTTTGCAACTCCAAACTTTCTTTTACTTTCGAAATGAACCGCCTCGTTATTTTTATTAAGATAGTGTACATCACTTAAAATAAATGCACAATCCGCCTCAGAAAAAATAATTGTAATCTTAGGTCCTTTTCCTGTCTGGGTTACCTTTGTAATAATAGTCGTTGCCTTTACATTAGCATTTTCATTGCAAAGTGGGCACTCACTGTACTTAGAGTAATAATAAATGTCATGAGAACTGCAATGATTCATATTTCTTAAAAGATCTTGTAAATCAGGTGTAATGTCATATTTCTTTCCTTGCTCAAAAATTTCAATAAAGTCTTGCTCAAGCTTAGGTGACATCCATTTCCAGCTGCCTATAATTTTTGGAATTTTTACATCTGCTTTATGCTGACCGACAATTGAGATTTTTTTCTTCATTCTTTCTAGTGGAGAAAGTTTTTTGTCTGGAAGATATGTTCCAGCAAAAGGATGAATTCCTGTCAACATATTAAAAGCAAGAACAGCAAAATTATAATTTTCATTTTCAAAAGAAAATTTAATTGTACCATCACTAGCATAGCTATCTGGACACGTAAATAATTCCGTATATGCATCAGGCGCATATTTTCCTTCTACGCCCCAGCTATCAACATCGATAAAGTAATCATTTTTTCCGTTCATCTGGAAATTATAATCACTAACATCTCCTACAATTATTCCAAATGCATGGAGTTTGCCCAAGTCTGTTCCCAAATTTGTAATAATTTGCAATACATCCTGATTACTAAATTTTGATGCTGTTAAGAATTTAGGCTTAGTAAGCATATGGAGATTTTCCGCATCGATCAGCTTTTTCATTGCATAACCTGCAAATTTACCACCAACTGTTACTTCTTCCTCAGGTCCAATAACATTTCGTGGAAATTGCTTTCCAATAGAAATTAAATATTTAACCTTGTTCTCCTTTTTCTTTGTATCTACACTAGGTTTAAAAATTTTAATAACCCTTTTAGCATCAAACTCGTAAATAGTAGCTTCTCCACCCTCAGCAAGTTTGTTTAATCTTTCAAGTTGTTTCCGATTTGTAAAACTAATTGCCATAAAAATACCTCCTTAAAAGCAAATCGAGATGTCATCATGAAACATTTCATTTTTCTTGTTGTTTCGATTGATAAGAACTTCAATTTTCGGTCCCATGCCATCATGTAAAAAATCCATAAACTTCGTTTTTTCGACATCTAAAAGATTTTCATAAAATCTAAGTCCATCTGTCGCAACTCCAATATTCTTGTACTCTTCTTTACTGAAGCGAGATACACTAAATGTAACTCCATCTTTATATTCAACTAAACAAGATTTGTCTTCAATGAAATTGTAAACATAATAACGTGGATACTCTCCATCATCAAGTTGCTCAAATGTTATAACATCATCAGCGCTTTCCTTAATGATATAACCATCTCCACAGCTATATACAACAAATTCATTTTCAAATTCAAAACATACAAGGATAGTGAAACAATAGTTTTGGAAAATAAATTTACTTTCATTGCAAAGTTTAAGCATCTGTTGAAAGATTTCATCGACTACTGTAATAAAATTACTTTCATTAATCGACTCTCCTTTTTGGTAATATTCCAGCACTTTTCTTGCAAAGAGCTGTCCAAAAACTTGTGTTCCCACTTCTGAATGTTTTCCAGAACCACAACCATCTGTAACCACTTTCATGTTCAGCAAATTAAATGCAAAATCCTGATTGTTGATATTTGCAAATTTATGGTCTGAACCCATTTTGCTAACTTTTACAATCTTTCGCGCTTCTTTTGCTTTAGAACTTGTGTTAACAGATGTGCCTTCTTCTACATTTTCATCTTTTCTTTCAACATCCAGAGCAACAATTTCTTCCCGAGATTTTTCTAACTCAGCCATTTTTACCTCCTAATAAAAAAGGATGGAGGCCATAATGCAACCTCCACCCTGTACTTTAGTCGTTATTAGTTACTTTGACGCTTTTATACATCAAAGAAGCCTGCATCTGATTCTCCAGCTCCAGAGCTTGCCTTCTTCGAAGCAGAAATTGCACTCTTTGAAACCAAGTCAATTACGCTACGCAGCGCACTTTCATCGTTGCTTACATTCTTGACGTTCTTTTTCTTAACGCCAATAGAATCTGCAATTCCAAATGCTTCCTGCCCGAATGCAATAAATGCAACTGTTATTTCCTTTGAAATCAAATCAGTAACTGCACTTCTCGCATCGCTCGCTCTATATCTTGAATCGTTATCCCATCCATCTGAAAGAATAACCATGCATGCACGGGCATTTGTTCCGTTATCTTTCAACTGCTCCATATAGTCCAGCATGCGCTGTTTTCTATCGATGATTGCATCGTAGAGCTTGGTTGAACTGTCAGCTGAGTAATCTGTATTAAAATCCTCAGGTGCAACATATCCACCAGTTTGAATAGTGGAAGAAAAAACGGTTTTACTTACAAGCATTTCATCAGCCTGCTTTGAGTTGCAAATCGCATTCTTGTAATGCTGCAAGCATTCCCGCATGGCAGTTTCATAGCTGTACATAGAACCACTTCCATCAATAACAAAATCAACAAGCATAATGCTTGGAGACATTACGTCATCAACATCAATGTTCTGTGCATAAGTTTCATCCAGTCCGTCAATTACAAAATTCTTTTCCATATTATTGTCCTCCTAGTTGTTTTTGTTTTTGATTTTTAAAACTGAATTTCTGTTGACTTTTTGAACTTGATACCATATGACTTCTTAAAATCATCAAAAGCAGCTTTGGTATCTGCTTCAAATCCACCGATAGGAGATGTACAATCCTCCAAAACAGTGATTTTCTGGGTTACTTCTGGTCGGTTTGCAAAGTGCTCTGCAATCTGCTTAACTGACTCCATTAAGCAATGACTTGCAGCCTCTCCTACGACATAAATTTCATCATAGTTCTCAATGGCATTCAAAACAGGTACATTCAGGAAGTTTTTTCTGCTGAACTCTGGTTTGATAATGCCATACATCTCACTGTATGGGTCATTACCTTTGTTAATCATTGGATTTACTGTCTTACGCGCAACAGAATGGAAATATACCATCTTTGCGAACTCATTCTCCAATGTAAAACCGTCAGTACCATTAATACAATGGTATGGCCAGATGCAAAGTTTTTTCTTTCCAGCACCTGCCTTTTCCAGTTCCTTAAGATACTGAAGAGAATCTTTTGGATCTCCAATTACTGGTTTCCAACGATTCTGAACCACATCATCATATGTAATGATTGTGTATGGCGTTGGATGATCGCCAGCTGAATTTACCCACCAGCATGGATGGAAAATCTGGTGTGCAATGTGGGTATCCAAACTGCACATAATCTTGCTTATTCCTCCCATGTTATTGTAGATGAAACGTGTAATACGTTCAACATCTGCAATAGATCCTAGTACAGCTAATGCTCCTCCTTCAATGAAATCCTTCTGCACATCGATACACAGAAGCAGTCGTCTTGGTGAATCATTAATTGCTGCCGTAAACCGTTCTTGTTCGGCAAGTGCGAAAATATTATTCATATTTGCCTCACCATGTTTTCCAATCTTTGCTACATCCACAATCTGCTCGTAATTAGTCTTCATTTGCTAATCCTCCTAAAGTTGATTTTTTTTGCTTGTCAATTGACTGCTATCGCCTTTTTCCTATTGCTGTTACCATGTTGCCTAAGACAATAGTATTAAATGCAAAACAATCTAGCATTGACATAATGGGATTATATCACATCATTTTTGTTTCGTAAAGTGTTTATGTAAAATTTACGTAATTTTTTTGAAAATTAAAAGCAGCCAAGTTATTTTAACTTATAATAACCCGGCTACTTTTACTTATGAACAAAAAAATAATTGTAATAAAACTTTATGCAAGCTTTGCCAATTCCATAAACACTAACTTTCTAAAGCTTTTCTTCCATTCCTCATAGCAACTTGGAACAGCAGGATATTCGCCTCCTTGGTTTAATGCTTCGTAAAATTTTCTTACCTCCGTCAAATATTTCGAATTGTACACTATCGCTTTAATATCTTCCTCTTTTTCAGCGATTGGCTCAAATTCTGGCGGATACACATCTACTTCATAGATAAGTGCCGGCTGTCCATCCTTACCAATATAACGCTCGTCATAGCCTAAACAATGTGCTACAATTTTATTTCCCATAAGTAATAGAACTTCTCTTTCTTCTGGTTTAAGGTATTCTTCTTGCAATTTTTCCATATCAAAAATTGCTGCTCCATCATGGAATTTGTAATGGCAAATTGCTAATTTATTCTTATTTCCATATCCCAATTTCATGATTTCTTCTACAGAAAGTTTTGTTGTAGATGTAAGAACTCCAACGATGCTTTCTCCCTCTGATACTTCACTCTGGCGACACGCTTTTACTGTTTCATATGTTATGTCACTACTTGTTCCGCTTGCGAAACAATACAAATGCATAAACAAATTTACCATTTTCTTTACGCCCAAAGGTGTAATTAATTCTGGTACTTGTTTCTTACCTTCTGTAAAACGGTCAAATTCAGCAGTTTCTCCTCCCATCAGAGTGTTCAGTGTAACATAAGCCTTTTTGGCTGTTACCGCATTTTCTTCAAACTGGTCACTGCCAAAATATTTTCCATCAGGTGTTCCAACATAATATTTTTCGGCCGAAACAATCTCTTTAGAAACTATCCTAGCTGCTTCCCGCAGAGCTTTTTCTCCAGCTTCTGTCTGCAAAAACTTTAATAAATGCTGTTTACTTATTTTTTCCATTCTTTTCCTCCTGTTAATTAACAACGATTTACTTCTTTGCTAGTCATTTGACTGATAATTGCCTCATTATCTCTAAATGTCCTCATTATAATGCATTGAGACAATATTGAATGCAAATTTATCAATAAAAGACAATGCAATTATAACATTGTCTTTTCGTTTTGTAAAGTATTTATGTAGATTTTAAACTATTTTATTATATATATATTTTTTATTCTTCCTTACCGGACTGTAACAACTTTTTTAAATTGTTTTTCAAAAAATATAGACAATTCTTTTTTTTTATGTTAGAATAACTAAGTGTTTAACATGCTGATGTGGCGGAACTGGCAGACGCACTGGACTCAAAATCCAGCGGGAAACCATGTGGGTTCGAGTCCCACCATCAGCACCAAAATTCAATTATTTTTAAGAAGATGAAGATATACTTTCTTCATTTTCTTTTTTGTCATAATTTTTATTGATTATCTTTTAAAATTAATATATGCTCTGCTTGAAAAGAGCCTTATATAATTATAACCTGCTGACAAAAGACGTCAGCAGGTTATAAGGAAATCACCTATTTACTTTTTCATTTCATTTTCCATTTGATTTTTTATTAATGTTGTCAACGCCCGTACTGCTACAGTTATATGTTTATCAGTCGGAGTTGCAGTTGTAAATATTTGTGCGATCATTCCCAGCAGATTAAAAGGAAATATTTTGTACAAATAAAATGGTAATATTGCTGTTATAATTTCGGGAATATGAAAGCTAAAAAAGCTCAAAGATATTGACGAAGCTACCTGAAAAGTTACAATTGTAGCAAATAAGTTAGTACCACAATAGCTATGTATACGTGAACATCTTTTAATGCTTTCAATATCCTTTCCTATATTCTTTTTTGAATACCAATGAGCTACTTTGTGCTCTGCTCCATGATACATGCGCATTTCACGATTAGCTAACATAACCATTACCGCAATTAGGAACAATCCCCCAAAAATAAATGTAGGTATATGATAAAGCCGCCTTGGGAAATTCAAAAGAACCACAAATTCTTTAAACAGGGCACACATAAAAATTACTTTTTGTAACTTCATCAATGGTTCCCACTGTTCATTCGAATCTACTTCTTTTGTTATAATTGTTCCGTCTTCTTGCCAAATTGCTTCAACTCCTTTATTAGCTTTTTTCAAAAAGAACGAAACTGAATTTGGGCTTGATGCACCTCCTGCTAACTTTAACTTTGACATGGTGATATCTCCTTTCAATTCTGCTACCCATACATGGTGTAGACTTATGAATATATAAAAGCTTATATTAGCATACCATATTTTATGTAAAATAACAAGTTATATTTCCAATTTTTAGATTTGTAATTTTACATAAAAAAAAATATTTTCTTTTCCTCACAAGATGTTTCTTCTTTTCATACAAATAACTATTGACATATCTTTATCCAAAAAACTTGAAAATTATGTCAATTTGTTGTATAATAAATTTGTATTAGGTAATAACCTTTGCGTTACATTCCTATATTACAAAAAACAACTTAGACAATGCAGGAGGGAAAAATGAATATTATCAACAACAACAGCAATGTATTTAATGGATGTGTCTTTGGAAAAGGTTTGGTCATCAACAATGGCCGGATAGTTAATGGGGGCACAACAAAATCCCAGAAGTTTGATGAAACAAAATCAGAAGCATCTAAAAATGTTAAAAAGATAACTATTATCTCAACATTTTGCGATGTTGATGTTTCTTCTGTTTCCAGCTCTTCCAAAATTGAAGCCCATTTACATGGGGAAGCAGTTTTGGACGGGAAGCTAACTTTTGATGTTACAATGGTAAATCATGAGCTTAAAATCGAAGTAAAATCAACTGGGAACTGCTTCGGTGGTAATTTGAGCCTAGATGTTAGCATTCCCAAAAAGACCTTTGATGTTCTCTGTGTAAAAGGCACATCAGCAGATATTACCCTAAATGAGGGAATCTCTGTAGACTACCTTATGGTGAACACTACATCGGGAGATTTAGAAACACGTTCATGTTTTAGTAGTTGCCTCATTTCCACAATGAGTGGTGATGTCGACCTTTTAGTTGATGCATCTCAAAACATTACTGCTAAAATCTCAACTATGAGTGGTGATGTATCGGCAGAATTTAATAACATCCGCCATATCGAAGCTTCAACAAGCACAATGAGCGGAAAAGTTAAAAATCGCAATAAAGCAACTGGCCGTTACAATGCTGTTCTTGATGTTTCCACAATGAGTGGAGATATCAGTATTCGTTAAAAACAAAAGCAATCTGTGCTTATCTTTTATGGCACAGATTGCTTTTGTTTTATCTTCTTTTCCTTTTGCACAGAATAAACCACCAAAAACGGCAAAGTCATTTGAATTACTATCATTATTGGCGTAAATAATTTTCCTGTTAAATGATATAATATTGTAAGAGGTGTCCCTGGAAAATCCTTTGATATAAACATTAGGTTACTATCAAAAATTCTATTTATAACAAGGGAAAACATACATATTCCACCTATAAGTTCAGAAAAATATATAATATCTTTTAATTCTAATTCTATGTAATGCGTAGCATTCATAAGTAAGCCTATATATACCATTATTCCATGGTATAGAAAGCTGTGTAAACTTAGATAATGTAACATTGGATATGTTGGAAGAGATGTTGTAGGCATTATTATAAAAACAATTCCTCCTATAATCCCGCCAGTTGCTAAAAATACATCCCCCATTCTTTTTATTTTTCCTTTTCCAAATGATGACATTAATCCAGCATATAATAGTAGACTACAATAGTATAATGGTAAATATTCGTTTACATCATTCATTTTTCCAATATAGAATTTAAATCCTATTTTTATAAATTCTAGTATCCATACAATTATTGTTAATGTTTTTATTATTTTCTTTATATCCTCTTTACTTTTATTTACAGTTCTTTTTAGTGCTACATATATTCCTGTTATTGTTAATATTATTAATATAACATGCTGTGTGGTAAATATTCCAGCTGGTTCATATTGGTTTGGTTTTGCGAAAAACATTTTTTACTCCTTCTATTTTAGATATTATATCATTTTTTTATTTTTGTTCAACTCTTTTTTAGCTATTCATTATAAAATTTTATACCATTGACAAAACCATATAATTTAACATATAATATCAAAGAAAAATCTCTTTACTTTGAAAGGAGTACAAAAATTATGAATAAAACTTACAAATTAGCCATAGTTGGCGCAACAGGCTTAGTTGGAAGAACAGCTTTAAAAATATTAGAAGAAAAAAACTTGCCAAATTTTGAATATAAACTATTTTGTTCAAAAAAATCGGCTGGTACTAAGATAAACTTTTTAGGAAAAGAATACATAGCAAATGAATTAACTGAAACTTCATTTGACGAAGGATTTGATTTCGCCATTTTCTCAGCTGGAGGTGACACTTCTAAAAAATTCTCACCAATAGCTGCAAGTAAAGGATGTATAGTAATTGATAACAGTAGTGCATTTAGAATGGATGATAATGTTCCTCTTGTCGTACCTGAAGTAAACCCAGATGATATAAAGCTAAATAATGGAATTATTGCTAACCCAAATTGCTCAACAATTCAAGCTGTTGTTGCTTTAAAACCTCTTGATGATAAATATACAATTAAAAGAATAGTATATTCAACATATCAAGCAGTTTCTGGCGCCGGAAAAAAAGGTTTGGAAGATTTACTAAATAAATCTACATCTGAAAACTTAAAAAAATTTCCTCATCCAATATACAATAATTGCTTACCACATATAGATGTATTTATGGAAGATGGTTATACAAAAGAAGAGCATAAAATGATTAATGAAACACGAAAAATTTTAGGAAAACCTAATATAAAAATAACAGCTACAACTGTTAGAGTTCCTGTAGAAAATTGTCATGGTGAATCTATCAATATAGAATTTGAAAATGATTTTGATTTAAATGAAGTAAAAAACATTCTAAAAAACGCACCTGGAGTTATTCTTTATGATGACCCAAGTCAAGATATTTATCCTCTTGCAAGTGTAGCCAATGGTACAGATGATGTCTATGTTGGAAGAATTAGACGTGATTTTAGTCAAGATAATTCTTTAAATTTATGGTGCGTAGCTGATAATATTCGAAAAGGTGCTGCATCAAATGCCATTCAAATAATGGAAAAAATTTTAGAGTTTAATAAATAATATTACAAATGAAAGGACATTCTCTATGAACATAGAAAAAGATTTAGTAAAAGATGGAATTATTGTTACCGAAAAAATAGATACAGATATCATTCTAAACATAACCCAGAATATATCTAAAAAAATTGTCAATACATTTCCTAATTTTAATTTAAATGTTGATGAAATTTTTTCTAAGCTTTTTAGTTTAAATATGTATAAAGCTAATATGCCAGATGGCATGGCTGAAGCAAATTATTGCTATAAGAATTCTTCTATATATTTTAATTCTCACATTGCAAATGAGGATTTAGAAGAGTTTGCAATACATGAGTGTTTACATTTTTTACAAGAAGTTAAAGATGAAAATGATAATATAAGTAGAATGGGGCTTTCTACTTACCATAATTCTAAACCTATTGGAACTGGATTAAATGAAGCCGCTGTTCAATATATTTCAGCAAAGATAATAGGTATTGAGCCAGACTTTGAAAAATATTACGATATAAATATTTTTACGCCTAGTCCATCTTATTATCCTGTTGAATGTGCCTTGCTTAATGAATTAATTTTTATTGTTGGTGAAGATTTATTATTTAAAAGCACATTTTTTTCGACAGATGATTTCAAAGATGCAATAATTGCTCGTTCTTCTAAAAGAACATTTAATATAATTCAAAAAACTTTTGATGATATATTAAATTTTGAAGAACATATAATTGTCTTAACTAATAAAAGCTTAGAAAGTAATAAAAATAATAAGTTTCAAAATGAAATTTTAAAATATAGACAAAAAATAAAAAATTCTTTTATTAATTGTCAAAATTCTATTGTAAAAGACTTTTTTGATAAAGATTATAAAAATATTACTAATTTGGAAAGTCTTGATAATTTCAGAAAACGTTTAACAAAATTTGACCAATATGTTGGTAAAGTTTCAGGATATAAATTTTATGAAAATTATTTTATTGAAATGATGAACAAATTAGAACATAAATCTAATGTTTTGGAAAATGGTGGTATTGAAACTGCCCTAAGTATCAGATATAATTTTTTCTTTAGATTTTTTAATAAAATCGCTTATTGGTTAGGTTTTAAACATTTAGATGAAAAATAAAAGTATAGGATTTTGGTCCCATACTTTTATTTTTGCAAGTTATCTAGGCAAAATGCACTATATAATGGAATGCATTTTATATTATTTTCATATCCAAAATTTTTGGTTGATATTCTTACCGAGTAAGGTACTTTGTATAAATTTCTAAATACATTTAAACTTTTTGCTCTTGTGTGACTTCCTGATTTTACTTCTATAGGTATTATATTTCCTTGTTTGTCTTGTACAACAAAATCAACCTCAGCTGTCCCATTTGATTCCCAATAATATGGCTTTATTCCTCCCATGATTAAACTATTACATACATAATTTTCTGCTAAGGCTCCTTTAAAATCATTCATATTATCATTCTCAACTATTACAATATTTGCTGGTATTCCAAATTTATTACATAATAACCCAACATCTGCCATATATATTTTAAAACTTTCAGGTTCGATAAACGCTGTAAGAGGTAATTTTCCCTCCTTTACTTTTGTACACTGATTTATTATTCCAGATGCATTCAACCAATTAATTGCATTTTCATATTCGTATGCTCTTGCCCCTGATTTTATCAATTTATATTGGAATTTTTTATTTTCCTTTGCAAGTTGCGCTGAAATTATATTATATACCGCCATTATCTTTGTTGTTTCATTGGTCGTAGCATATTTAGCCATATCAGCAATATATGAATTATTTATATCTTTTAAAATTGCATTTACAAAATCCATATCTTTTTTTTCTATATATTCTGATACTGCCCTCGGCATCCCTCCTATTGCTAAATATTTTCTATAATATTCACTTGCAATAGAATGAAGTGAAAATTCTTTATCCTCTAGAAATGCCTCTCTTATCATGCTTGCTAATTTTTCTTGGTTCATTGCCCATAAAAATTCCTCGAAGTCTAATGGATATAAGGTAAACATTTTTACTTTTCCAACAGGAAAAGAATATTTTTGCCTATTTATTGCAATTCCTAATAAAGAACCAGCTGCTATAATATGGTATTTGTATGTACTTTCTGCAAAATATTTTAAAGACGTCAATGCTCTTTCACACGATTGTATTTCATCAAAGAAAATCAATGTATCCTCTTCAAATATACTCATTCCTAATTTTACACTTAACTGTTCTATAATTCGTTTAACATCTAGGTCTTGTTCAAAAATTTTCGCAATTTCGTTATTATCCTCAAAATTTATATATGCTACATTTTTGTAATTTTCTTTTCCAAATGATAACACTAGATATGTCTTTCCAACCTGTCGCGCGCCATATATTATTAATGGCATATTATCATTACTTTTTTTCCACTCCAATAAACTTTTCGACATTTTTCGTTTCATTTTGTGTGTCCTCCTTACATTTATTTTAGCATAATTATGTGAGTTAGTCAACACTTATATAAAACCCCATAGAGTTAAAATCTATGGGGTTCTCTTATCTTGTTATTCCAAGCCTTTCTAAAACAAATTCCTCTTTAGGTCTCATAATGACCTTATCTTCTTCCTTAATATGGTCATATCCCATCAAATGATAAAAACTATGTACTACCATGTAGCTTAGTTCTCTTTCAAAACTGTGCCCATATTCTATAGCTTGTTTTTTTACTTGTTCAATTGAAATTACCATATCACCTAAAATATCATTATATTCCCAAATATTTTTACTTACCATATCATCAATTTCATATTTTTCAAACATTGGGAATGATAATACATCTGTTTCTTTATCTATGTTTCGATATTCGCTATTCAATTTTCTTATGTTTTCTGGATTTGTAAGTGTTATGCTTACTAATAATTTGTCATTTGGTAAATTTTCTACTTTAAAGCATTCTTCTAAAACTTTACTAATAGTTTTTTCATATTCTGTATTTTCATCAATATCCAGAAATTCTATCTTATACACTTATACTCCAACCTCCATCTTATTTTTTACTTTTTTGTAATTTCCTTTTGATATACATCCTTGTATTTCTTTCATAACCTCATAATCTACAAGCTTTCTTTTATAGTATTTTATAAGTTTAGAATAATCAAATTTTTCCTTGTCTATTTTTTTCATATCATCTTTTATAAATAATACTTCTTTTTGCTTTACATATTCAATAAAATCACTATCTTTTAATTTACTAATTTGTTGATATTTGTTCCAAAATTTCTTGAATTCTTCTCTTTGATTCATATTTTCCCAATATACTTTTGTTGATAAAAGCTTTATATTGTAATCCTCTATTAAACTCATTAGCATATTAAATGCTTTTTCTCTTCTTACAGTAATTTTGGTATCTTGTACTAGACATCTTGCATCTTTTAAAAGTTTCATATAGCATTGTTCGGCTACTGTAAGTGGCAAACTATGTGTAAATAGTTTTCTGCTTATTCCAAGAAGCAACATATTTTTTTCTATATTATCTCTTTGGTCTAATTTTCCAACCTCAAATGCCTCGTAGTTTTCATAGTCTTTTTCAATTTCTTCTAATCTTCTTGTTTTTTGTTTTTTGTCTTCTTCTATTTTCAAAGATAATATATTTTCAATGTATTCTTTTAATGTATTAAATATTTTTATATATATTAGTTCTTTGGTTGAGTCATATTCTATTGATGAGTCTGCAAGTTTTATAGAATAATTTTTTAGTATTCCTTTGTATAGCCAATCCATTTTTTGAATATAAAATTTGTTGTACTTTTCTTGCACTTTTTCTTTTCCTGAACTTTTTACTTGTTCATTATCTAGTTCAAGCAAAAATTTTTGTTTTCTAAACTTATATTCTACATACTCATTTTCTTTTAATGATATTACTCCATAGTATTTTGATAAAGCATTTTTTTCGAACTCTGTTGCTGTATTATTTTTTACTTTTTTATATATTGAATCCATTACATATTTATCTAGTGTTTCTAAATAGGCTTCATAACTTTCGTCATATTTTTTTTCGTAACTTTCTTTGTCTTCCTCCTCTAAATTATAATGTTCAAACGCTTTTATCATGGAATTTCTTTT
>CAKPDO010000024.1 GCA_934148985.1 uncultured Clostridia bacterium | reverse complement strand
CTAGTTTCTTGGTCTGGAACGGCTTTTGAATATTTAATGCCAAATATAAATATACCAAGATATAAAGGAAGTTTAATTGATGAATCTATTAAATTTGCCGAAATGTGCCAAATAAAATATGCGGAGGCATTAGGTACACCTTGGGGAATTTCGGAATCAGCTTTTAATGTAAAAGATTTACACTCAAATTATCAATATAAAGCTTTTGGAATTCCATGGCTAGGACTTAAAAGAGGTCTAGCAGACGAAATTGTAATTGCAAGCTATGCAAGTGTTTTGGCAATTGTGGATAAACCAAAAGAAGTAGTACAAAATTTAAAATTACTAGAAAAGTATGGAATGTATAATAAATATGGCTTTTATGAAAGTTTGGATTTTTCACCACAAAGGCTTAAGGCAAATGAAGATGCAAATGTTGTAAAAACTTACATGGCACACCATCAAGCATTGATATTGCTATCAATAAATAATTTAATAAATAACAATATTTTTCAAGAAAGATTTATGAAAAATCCAGAAGTAGAGGCAGCTTCAATTTTGCTACAGGAGAAAATGCCTGAAACATTTATTGTGACAAAAGAAGAAAAAGAAAAACCTGAGAAACAAAAATATCAAGATTATGAAAACTATTCTGTTCAAGTTTACAAAAAGATTGATGAAAGATTAATGAGGTCAAATGTAATATCAAATGGGATTTATACAGTTGGTTGCAATCAAAGACTTCAAGGATTTAGTAAATTTGGAGATATATATGTAAATAGATTTAAAAAGACGGCAGATTATAATCAAGGAATTTTTATGTATGTAAAAAATATAGAAAATCAAAATATTTTGGTAACTGGAGAGGACGGCACAACTGTTAGTTTTATGCCTGACCAGATTTCTTATGAAAAAGACTTTGGTTATATAAAGACAAATTTAAAAATTACTTTAGACACAGAAGAAGCTGTTGAAATAAGATGTTTAGAACTAGAAAATATGGGTGGACGAGAGGAAACTCTAGAAATAACTGGAGTTTTTGAGCCAATACTTTCAAAAAGAGAACAAGATTATGCTCATCCAGCATTTAATAATTTATTTTTAATGTATGATTATGACAATAAAAATAACATTTTAGAGGTAAAACGTAAAAAAAGAAATAAAGATGAGGAAGAAATATATCTAGAAACAGCACTTTTAACAGATTGTGACGCAATTGTGGATAATGAATTTGAAATAGATAAAGAAAGGCTAAATGAAAGGGGAAATTTAAGAATTCCAATTGCAATAGAAAAATCACTTCCTTTTTCTAAAAAATTAGGACTTGTTACAGAACCAATGGTTGCATTAAGAAAAACGATAAAACTTAGTGGCGGACAAAAAAGAATGGTGAGCCTAATTATTTCAGTTGATAAGACAAGAGAAAATGCTATTAAAAATTTGGAAAAATATAAGAATTTAGAAAATATAAAGAAAGCATTTGAAATATCAAGAGCAAAAGCAGAGGCTGAAAGTAGATATCTAGATGTTAAAGCAAAGGAGATGGAGGTATATCAAAAAGTTTTAGGATATATAATTTTCGATAATCCTGTAAGAACAAGGCAAATACGAAAATTGAATGTTACAAGGTTTAGTCAAAGTGATTTATGGAAATATGGAATATCAGGGGATTTGGTAATTATTTTAGTAAAAATACGAGATAGTAATGATATTTATGTAATAAAACAGGTTCTAAAAATGTATGAATTTTTTAGAAGCAAAAATATTAAAATAGATTTGGTATTTTTAGATGAAGAAAATCATAGTTATGAAAATTATGTAAGAGAGGAAATTGACTCTGGTATTTTAGATAGACATTTGTTTTTCTTAAAAAATATAAAAGGTGGAATTTTTGTATTACAAAAAAGTGAATTACCTAAAAAGGATTTAGAGCTAATAAACTTTTTATCAAGTTTTACAATTGATGCACATTTAGGTGATTTGATGCACTTAACACAAGATATAGAAGAAGAATATTTGTCAAGTGTTCAAAATATACCTGAAGAATATATTGAAGAAAGCCAAGAAGAAATTATAAGCTTGAGCCCAAAAAATGACATTTTAAAGAGTGAAGAAAACAAATATTACAATGGATATGGAGCGTTTTCACCAGATGGAAAAGAATATTTAATAAAGGTGAATAAACAAAATAGACTTCCAACAGTATGGAGCCACATTCTTGCAAATGAGAATTTTGGAACATTAATTACTGAAAATATGGGAGGATATACCTGGTATAAAAATAGTAGGTTGAATAGAATTTCAAACTGGTCAAATAGAGCCTTTTTAGATGACCCATCAGAAATCATATATCTAGAAGATTATAAAACTGGGAAAAAGTGGTCTTTGGGATTAAATCCTATGCCAGATGAAAATGATTATAATGTAATTTATGGATTTGGATATTGTAAATTTATTCATAATAGTTTGGGAATAAATCAAGAATTAGAAGTATTTGTTCCAGTACAAGATACGGCAAAGCTTAGCATACTAAGACTTACAAACAATAATCCAGAAAGAAGAAAAATTAAACTTGTATATTATATAAAGCCAGTTTTGGGTGAAGATGAAATAAAGTCAAATGGATGCATAAAAATAAATTATGATGATAGTTCAAATATGGTTATAGGTGAAAATTTATATGAATCTACATTTAAAAATAAAGTATTTTTAACTAGTAGCGAAAAAATAAAAAGTTTTACAGGTGATAAAAAGCTATTTTTAGGTAATGGAGGAATTGCAAATCCAGATGGTTTGAAAAAAGTTAGGTTAAATAATTCATCAGGATTTGGAACTACAAATTGTATTGCAATTCAAATTGATATCGAATTAGATAGTATGTCTACAAAAGAAATTGCTCTAAATTTGGGCGTATGTGAAAATATTATTGACGGAAAAAACATGGCATATAAATATAACAAAATTCAAAATTGTAGGCAAGAATTAGATGCTGTAAGGCGAAAATGGAAAGACATTTTGGAAAGATTACAAGTTTATACTCCAATAGAGTCTATGAATATAATGCTTAATGGATGGTCACTATATCAAACTATATCAAGTAGATTGTATGGAAGAACAGGATTTTACCAATCAGGTGGAGCATATGGATTTAGAGATCAATTACAAGATACTTTATGCCTAAAATATACTAATCCTGATATGGTAAGAAAACAAATAATAAAACATTCTTCACATCAATTTATAGAAGGAGATGTAGAACATTGGTGGCATGATGAAACCTCAAGAGGAATAAGGACAAGGTTTTCTGATGATTTGCTGTGGCTTCCATTTATGATAGAGGAGTATATAGAGGCAACAGGAGATATGGAAATTTTAGAAATAAAGGCGCCATATTTACAAGGAGAAATATTGAGAGAAAATGAGGAAGAAAGATATGATTTATATAGAAATTCTGAGTTCCAAGAAACGATATATGAACACTCTATAAGAGCAATAGAAAAATCTTTGAATTTTGGAGAACATGGAATACCCAAAATCGGAACAGGAGATTGGAATGACGGATTTAGCACTGTTGGAAATAAAGGAAAAGGAGAAAGTGTCTGGCTTGGATTTTTCTTGTATTTAGTAATTAATAGATTTTTACCATTTATAAGGCAAAGAGGAGATGTAGAAAGAGAAGAAAGATATAAAAAAATTCTTGAAGACTTAAAAATGTCACTAAATATCAAGTGCTGGGATGGTAGATGGTTTAGACGTGCATATATGGATGATGGACAAATTTTAGGCAGCATAGAAAATGAAGAATGTAGAATAGACAGCATTGCACAAAGTTGGTCTGTAATTTCAGGAGCTGGAGATATGGCAAAACAACTTGTGTCACTAGAAAGCCTAGAAAATCACTTGGTAGATAAGGAACATGGAATTATAAAACTTTTAGACCCTCCATTTGTAGATGGAAAACTAAATCCAGGTTATATAAAATCTTATTTACCTGGAGTTCGTGAAAATGGAGGACAATATACTCATGCAAGCACATGGGTAATTATTGCAGAAGCTATGCTAAAATTTGGCGACAAAGCAGTGGAATTTTACAATATGATAAATCCTATTGAACATTCTAAAACCAAGGAGGCAGCCAATAAATATAAAGTTGAACCTTATGTTATTGCCGCTGATGTCTATGGTTCTTCGAACCTTGCCGGACGTGGAGGCTGGACTTGGTATACTGGGTCTTCTAGTTGGTTTTACAAGGCTGGAATTGAGTATATTTTAGGCTTTAAAATTGAAAATAATGTGCTTAAGATTAATCCTTGCATTTCTAAGGATTGGAAAGAGTTTAGCATGAGGTATAAGTATGGTAGAAGCATTTATAATATTAAGGTGAAGAATTTAAATGGTAAGTGCTTTGGAACTAATAGGATTTTATTAAACGGAGAAGAAGTACAAAATAAAGCTATTTTACTCGTGGATGATGGCAGAGTAAATGAGGTGGTTGTGGAGATGTAATTGCTTTTTTGCCCCATTGGGACCGGTTCTTTTTGGGCATTTTTCCCCATTGGGACCGGTTCTTTTTGGGCATTAAATGCAAAATAACTTTCCGTAAATAAAAATATTTATTACCAAATTGGTACATAAACACCAAACACAAGAAAAAGAATAGCAATAAATACAATAAACATAGCAATTCCAGCCATAGTAACTAATTTAGAATCTTTTATTTCAACATTTATAGTCTTTATTTTGTTACCAACTTTAACTTCTATAACAGTATTTCCTTTAGACATACCAGTTATAACTCCATCATTGCTTACAGATGCAACATCAGTGTTTTGAGAGCTATAACTAATAGTATCATAAAAAATATTTTCATAATTTTCAGGAACAGTTTTAACTATTAAATCTAATTTTTTACTTTTATTTGTAAATAACTTCAAATTATTATCCAAAATTTCAAAATCATAATCAATTTTAATTTTAGAATTATCAATAGTATCATTAACAATTTTAACATCATCAGTTGAAGTAACAGTATAATAATTATTATCAATTGAAATCACAGAACCATTACTAGTTCCAGCATTTAAAGTACCGATATTTCCTCTAACTAAATTTGTAGTAACAGCATTTATTGTTCCTGTAACAGTTGAATCTTCAGTTTCTCCTCCAATATAAAATTTATCAATAGAGCCAGAGTTAAATTTCACATTAACATTTTCAACAGAACCCCTATTTACAGATTGATACAAGTAAATTGAGCCGCCATTAATTTTTACATTACAATTACCAGTATATCCATTTGAACCTCCAGCTGTAACATAGCAGTTTTTCATATCTCCGCCATTAATAGTTAAATTTACAGTTCCAGTATAAGAGTAACCTTGACCTCCACCATAAAGGAGAGATTTTATAGTACCATCATTTACAATGGTATTTGCAGTATTTACACGGCATTTAGAATTGATGGTATCATCTTTAGTTCCAACAGAATAATTTTTTCCACTAATTTTACCAGTTGCAATACCTCCGCCTTGCATAGAAAAAATGTTGCCTCCATTTACCTCTATATTAGAAGTATCAACAGTTGAGTAAAAATATCCTCCTCCTATAATAGCATTTGTTACAATGCCACTATTTATAGTTATTTTTGAATTAGAAACATAAGATGAATTTTCTTCTGTAAAACCAATTCCTCCACCTACGAGATTTTGAACTGTTCCACCATTCATTATAATATTTGATGAAGCAAAATTACCTCCATTTCCTCCACCAAAAATTGTTACACTAATTGGCACAGTTAGGCTTCCTCCATCCCATGATACTAAGGTCTTTCCATCTTCTTCGGATACTATAATTGGTATTCCATTTGCATAAATTGCACCTTGATTGTTGTTGTAGGTTTCGTCGTATATTGGAAGTGAAGATGCATGGGTTGGTGAAATATTTATAAGTCCAAAAGTAAATATTAGTAAAAATAATATTATTAATTTTTTCATTTTGTTTAAATCCTTTCAAAATATTTTTTAGTATTATGATATTTTATGAGAGAATGGGAAAAGATGTGATTTTGTGGAAATCTGTTGACAAATAAAAACATTTGTTTTGTGATATAAGCGGTAAAAATAATTGGCATAAAATACAAAATATGATATAATAACTAAGGAAAGGCGAATATGATAGAAGATATAATGCAAAGAATTGAAATGGCTCGAATTTGAAAATTTGCCTGAAAATATTATTCCTAAAATTAGAGATGAAATATTGAATATTGAGAATGGCGCTTTTTACAGTTGTGATGAATAAAACAAAAATGTGATAAATTCACAAAAAAACATCGCAAAAATGTGATAAAATAATTAAAAAAGCTTGCAAAAATGTGAACAAGGTGTATAATTAATATAAAAAAAGAATATATTAATTATAGGAGCTGATAAAAATGGAGCGATTAATTTTAAAAAAATTAATAGAATGGAAACAAAGCAAATACAGAAAGCCATTAATTCTAAAAGGAGCAAGACAAGTAGGAAAAACATACATACTAAAACAATTTGGAAAAGAAAATTATGAAGGAGTTGCATATTTCAACTTTGACCATGATAAAGATTTATATAACTTATTTGAAAACACCAAAGACCCAAAAAGAATATTAGAGCAATTAGCATTTATATATGGAAAAGCCATAACCCCAGAAAAAACGTTAATAATATTTGATGAAATACAAGAGTGCCCAAATGCTTTAAATAGTTTAAAATATTTTCAAGAAGAAGCAAATGAATACCATATAGCATGTGCAGGAAGTCTACTTGGAATAAGACTATCACATACATCATTTCCAGTTGGAAAGGTTGAATTTTTTAATATGTACCCAATGTCATTTACAGAATTTTTAAGAGCGGACAATGCGGGCAATTTAGTAGATTACATGGAATCAATAAATAAAATTGAAAATATTCCAGAAATATTTCAAAATCAGCTAGAAGAAAAATTAAAAGCATATTTTATAATTGGAGGAATGCCAGAAGCTGTATATTCTTGGACAAATTATAAAGATATGGAGCAGGTAAATAAAATTCAAGATGATATATTAAAAGCATATGAAAGTGATTTCTCGAAGCACACACAAAATAGTGAAGCAAATAAAATATCTTTAATATGGAACAGTATACCATCCCAATTAGCCAAAGAAAATAAAAAATTTTTATATCAAGTAATCAAAGATGGCGCAAGAGCACGTGAATATGAGAATGCACTTAATTGGCTCAATGATGCTAATTTAATTTATAAAGTGTATAATGTAAAAAAAGCGGATTTCCCTTTAAAGGCTTATAATGATTTAAATAGTTTTAAAATTTATATGAATGATGTTGGACTATTAAGAAGAATGGCCAATTTGGATAGTAGAATTGTTATAGAGGAAAATAGACTTTTTGAAGAATTTAAGGGAGCTTTAACAGAAAATTATGTTTTAAATATGCTAAATATTGTATTCGATAATGTTCCTAATTATTTTACTTTTGATAGATGTGAAATAGATTTTATTATACAAAATAAAAACATAATTATACCTATTGAAGTAAAGGCAGAAAAGTCAGTTAATAATATGAGTTTAACAAGATACAATGAAAAATTTAATGATGGATTGTCTGTAAGATTTTCTTTAAATAATTTAAAATTGGATGGAAAAATTTTAAATATTCCATTGTATTTAATTGAGTATATGGAAAAATTAATATAAAAAAATTTGGAGAAAAATAAATGGAAGAAAAGTTAATAGATTTACTAGAATGTAATCAAATTTTAAGAAATCATATAAAAGATTTTATAGAAATATTTGTTGCGTATTATGGAGAAAATGAGAGAAAGTATATTGAAGATAGGTTTAACTCAGCGCAATTCGTTGGATATTTATCAGAAAGAGAGTACGAAAAAACACTTGAAAAATTAGAACAAATTCAATGTGACAAAATTTACAATGAAGTAACAAGTAAAACAAGACTAGGATTAACAAAAATTCAAATATTTGGAACAGATATAGATGATTATACATACGATGATGATAAATATCATCCAATTACAAAATATAAACTATTTTATGAAGAATGTCTACTAGGAGAAGAAAAGAGAATACACAATTATTATACCGAAGCATATAACCAACTTGGTAAGATAAGAAAATATATGACTTTTGAAGAATATATGCAAATTGCATCTACAGGAAGATTGCCACAAAAGTATGATAATTTAGATGAAAAATATAGAGAAATTCTATTAGAATATGTAGATATAACATATCAAAAGGATAGATATGAAAAAAGAAAGATTGAGGCTGTAGAGTTTGCACATCAAATATATCCTGATATTACAGTGCAAAATATAGAACAAAGAATTTCTGGTTTAACTGAATTAAATGAGTTATTAGAATATTATAAAGAGGGAAAGAAAAAGTTTGAAGAAGTAAAAAGAAAAAATGAAAAATATCATGCTATTATAGAACATAACACAAATTTAAAAGATAGTCTAAGTGATAAGTACTATAAAGAGTTTTTAAAGCAAATAATAATTTATATTCCCGAAAAATATAAAGAGGAAATAAAAAAATATGTAAATAATGAGATTCCAGCATTTAAAAGTTATGAAATAGGAGAATTAATAGGAGTTTTTTTAAGTAGTGAATGTTTATATGAATATTTCACAAAAGAAATAGATGAAATAATAGGTTCAGAAGATGTACCAGAAAGGGAGAAGGACAGCATAAAAAGAAAGAGAATAAAATATTTTAAAATAATCGGAATAGATTTAGGAGATGATTATGATAATTATGCAAAAAATAAGGAAATATGGCCTTCAAAAGATGCAGTTAATGATATTTTAAATGTAAGAAGAGAAATGAGAATTAATTATAGCAGTGAATATTATAGCAATATGCTTCCGGCAAAATCTATAATAGAGGAATCTAAAGATAAAGGATTTTTGGACATAAAAGAGGATGAATTTATAGGCGTGTATACCCGGAGCAGATGGTATGGGTATAACATGTGTGACTCCTAACATAGCAAAAGTTGGAAAAAGTTATAAAGCAACAGCAAAAGTAATTATAAATTTTTCGGATGTGTACAAAGGGGAAAAAGACCATTCTATTATACATGAACTTAATCATTTGTATGAATTAGCTTTAAAAGAAGTAAGTGACAGCACATATAAAACGATATTTGGATGGGATATTGTAGAGGAAAAAATTGATTCACAAGAAATAACAGACGAAGAAGACAAAAGAAAGTATGAATTATTGAATGAGATAATTAATGAAAAAATAGCTAAAGAAATAAGTAAAATGATGGCAGATAAAAATATAAAGATATTTGATGAAAGAGTGAATGCAGATTACCAAAATAAAACTGGGTATGATCAAACTAATTATATAGTTGATGAGTTTTTTGAAACCTTTAAAAAAGAAATTAAGGCAAGTAGAAAAAATGGAAATGTACGTATTATTTTTGATGCTGTTGGAAGAGAAAACTTTGAAGACTTAAACAAATTATTTCAAATACACCTTGAAAAAATAGGGGGATTGAAATATTACAGTTTGAGAGAAGATTTAAAAGATAACAGAGAAACAGAGAGAACAAGAGCATATTTTTATATAAAGGAAAAAAGAGATAAAATTTTAAAAGATATGAAAGAACATTATAAATTATATATTGAAGGTTTAAAAAAAGAAAAAAATCAAAACCTAAATAGCATAACGGGTTACGGAAGATAAAAAATTTAAAATTTAGGAGCGAGAAAATGCAAACAACGAAACTAATAGGAGAAGTATTTAGTGATTACCAAACAGAAAACATAATAAAACAGGCAAAGATACTAGAACTAAATTTAATAAAAAAAGCAAATGTATTAGAAGTAGACTTGGAAAGTGAAAACTACTTGGAAATAAAAGAACTATGGTATTTTGAAAAATTTTTAAAAGAAAGATTTCAATTTTCGAATGTAGATATAAAAATAAAGTATTTAGAAAATGTAACAATAAAACCTATAGAAAAAGAATGGGAAAACTTAATATGCTATATGGTGCACAAATACCCATTAATGCGTCCAATGATACTACTAAAAAGTTCAATAGAAGTAACAAATAATAAAATAGTAGTTAGTATGAAGATGAAAGGCGCAGATTTTTTAATAGGAAGAAAATTAGATAGAGAACTAGAGAGAGTAATAAAAAACTTATTTGGATATAACTACAAAGTTGAATTTACAGAAAATATAAATGAAGAAGATGAAAAGGCATTAGAAGAAAAGAGAGAACAGAGCAGAAACATTGCGATACAAAAAGCTCTGGAACATATGGCAATAGGAGAACAGATCGCAGAAGAAATGACAAGTAAAAAGCAAGCAGCAAAAAGTAAAGAACAACAAAAACAAGACAATAAAAATCAAAATCCGAGCCAAAATCCAAATGTTCCACCTCAGGATATGCCACCAATGCCACCGCCAGAGGAAATTCCAAATATACATGAAGAGCCAGAAGAAGATACACCATTGATATGTGGTAGAAATCCAAATTTAAGAACAAATATAATAAAAGTAGTAGATATCTCACCTGATGATGATATGGCAGCAATAAGTGGAGAAATTTTAGGTGGAAGTATAGAAGAAAAAGAATTAAAAAGTGGAAAATTCTTAATTTCATTTAATGTATATGATGGAACAAGCACTATAGCATGTAAAGTATTTGCAAAGCCAGAGGAAAAGCAAAAAATAATTACGAGGTTATCATCAGCAAAAGGAGTAAAATTAGAGGGAAAATCAGGAATAAGCAACTTCACACACGAAATGGAAATTTTAGCAAATGTTGTAATAGAAACAGAAGGAATAAAAAGACAAGTACGTCAAGACTTAGCAGATATAAAGAGAGTAGAACTACATATGCATACACAAATGAGTCAAATGGATGCAATGACATCAGCAACAGACTTAATAAAAAGAGCAATGAAATGGGGATGGAAAAGTATTGCGATAACAGACCATGGAGTTGTACAAGCATTTCCAGAAGCACATAAGTTGCTTGGATTAGACAATCCAGATATGAAAATAATTTATGGAGTGGAAGCATATTTAGTACCAGATGGTTCACCAGTTGTTGTAAATGATAAAGGCCAAAGTATTGATACAACTTATTGCGTATTAGACTTAGAAACAACTGGACTTTCAGCCAAAACAGAAAAAATAACAGAAATAGGAATAATGAAAGTCAGAAATGGGGAAGTTTTAGAGGAATTTTGTGAATTTGTAAATCCTGAAAAGCCTATTCCGCAAAGAGTTCAGGAAATAACAAATATTACAGATGATATGGTAAAAGATGCACCAACAATAGAAGAAATGTTTCCAAAAGTTCTAGAATTTATAAAAGGAACAGTATTAGTTGCACATAATGCAACATTTGATATAGGATTTTTAAAAACAGTTGCAAAAGACTTAGGATACGAATTTGACTATACATATGTAGATACATTACCATTAGCTAGAAAACTATATCCTGAACTAAAAAAGCACAAACTAGGAAAAATTGCGGAATACCTAAAAATAAAAGTAGAAGTAGCTCATCGTGCATTAGATGATGTTGATACAACAGTTAAAGTTTTAAGAGAAATGATGAAAACATTGAAAGAAAGAGGGGCTAAAACTGTTGGAGATATTGCAACTAAATGTGAAGATGAAAAAGCAAAGGCAGAAGAATATAAAAGACTACAACCATATCATGCAATAATACTTGCTAAGAATTATGTGGGGCTAAGAAATTTATATAAATTAGTTTCAATTTCACATTTGAAATATTTTTATAAAAAGCCAAGAATATTAAAAAGTTTATATAAACAATATTCGGAAGGATTAATACTAGGAAGTGCATGTGAGGCTGGAGAATTATATCAAGCAATAGAACTTGGTAGGTCAGACGACGAAATAGAAGAAATTGCAAATGATTATGATTACTTAGAAATTCAGCCAATTGGTAATAATGAATTCTTAGTGAGAAATGGTGTTGTAAAAGATGATGAAGCTTTAAAAGACATAAATAGAAAAATTGTAGCATTAGGTGAAAAGTTAAACAAGCTAGTAGTTGCAACTTGTGATGTACATTTTATGGACCCACAAGATGAAGTATATCGTAGAATTTTAGAAGCAGGCCAAGGTTACAAAGATGCAGATAATCAAGCACCATTATATTTAAGAACAACAAACGAAATGTTAGATGAATTTAAGTATCTTGGAGAAGAAAAAGCGTATGAGGTTGTTGTAACAAATACAAATAAAGTTGCGGATATGTGTGAGCAAATTTCACCAATATCACAAGAAAAATGCCCTCCACATATACCAGGATGTGAGCAAACAATTAAAGATATAGCATATGAAAAAGCACATAAATTATATGGAGAAGTTTTACCAGAGCAGGTACAAACAAGGCTAGACAAAGAACTAGATTCTATAATAAGAAATGGATTCTCAGTTATGTACATAATTGCTCAAAAATTGGTATGGAAATCAAACGAAGATGGTTACATAGTAGGTTCAAGAGGTTCTGTACGGTTCATCATTTGTTGCAAATATGACAGGTATTACAGAAGTTAATTCGCTTCCACCACATTATAGATGTCCAAAATGTAAATATGTAGACTTCACAGATTATGGCTATGGAAACGGATTTGATTTGCCAGATAAAAAATGTCCAAAATGTGGTTCAAGGCTAGATAAAGACGGAATGGATATACCATTTGAAACATTCCTTGGATTTAATGGAGATAAAGAACCAGATATAGACTTAAACTTCTCTGGAGAGTATCAAGCAAAAGCACATAAATACACAGAAGTAATATTTGGAAAGGGAACAACATTTAAAGCTGGAACCGTTGGTACAGTTGCAGATAAAACAGCATTTGGATATGTAAAAAAATATTTCGAGGAAAGAAACATACCAGTAAGTCAGGCAGAGGCAACTAGGTTGGCTGTAGGATGTACTGGAATAAAAAGAACAACAGGACAGCACCCTGGTGGAATTATAGTTGTGCCAAAAGGTAGGGAAATATATGAGTTTACCCCTGTACAACATCCAGCAGATGACCCAGATTCAGATATTATAACAACGCACTTTGATTATCACTCAATAGACCAAAACCTATTAAAACTAGATATACTAGGACACGATGATCCGACAGTTATTAGAATGCTTCAAGATATAACAAAAGTTGACCCAACTAAGGTGCCATTAGATGATAAAGCAACAATGTCATTATTTTGTTCAACAGAAAGTCTAGGAGTAACTCCTGAGCAAATAAGGTCTAAAGTTGGAAGCTTCGGAGTGCCAGAATTTGGAACAAAATTCGTAAGAGGAATGCTTGTTGACACTAAACCTACAACATTTGACGAATTAATAAGAATATCAGGTTTGTCACATGGAACTGACGTATGGTTAAACAATGCGGCTACACTGATAGAAAATGGAACAGTAACCCTAAAAGAAGCTATATGCTGTCGTGATGATATAATGATATATTTAATAAAAAAAGGATTAGACCCAAATAAATCATTTAAAATAATGGAAGCAGTACGTAAGGGAAAAGTTGCAAAGGGAAAAGAGCCAAAATGGGAAGAATATAAGGCTATGATGAGAGAACATGATGTACCAGAATGGTATATAGATTCATGTGAAAAAATAAAATACATGTTCCCAAAAGCCCATGCGGCAGCGTATGTAACAAATGCATTTAGAATTGCTTGGTTTAAAGTCCATATTCCAAAAGCATATTATTCAGCATTTTTCTCAATAAGAGCAGCAGACAACTTTGATGCAGCATCTATGATTTTAGGAAAAGAAAAGGTAAAAAACAAAATGAAAGAAATAGACATGAAGGGAAATGGAGCATCAAAAAAAGAACAAGATATGTATGCGGTTCTTGAACTTGTTTTGGAAATGTATGAAAGAGGGATAAACTTTTTGCCTATTGACCTTTACAAATCACATTACAAAAACTTTTTAGTAGAAGATGAAGGAATAAGACCACCATTTTCAAGTATTGCGGGATTTGGACCAATTGCGGCAAAATCACTTTACGAAGCAGCAAGAGATGGAGAAGAATTTATGTCAATAGATGAAGTAAGAATAGCAGCAAAACTTGGAGATTCAACTATTGACTTATTAAGAGAGTTTGGAGTTTTAGATGGAATGCAGGAAAGCAATCAAATTAGTTTATTTGGATAAATTGCTTAAAAATGCTTGCAAAATGGGAATATATATGATAAAATAATAAACGTTTTAAAACCTTACTCACATAGGAATGTGGGTTATATATCCAAAAGGAGGTGAAAATAATGAATAAATACGAGAGTGTAATCATTATTAATCCAAATTGTACAGAGGAAGCTTTAAAGGCTTTAGAAAGCAAATTTACAGGATTAATAAATGAAAACGGAAAAGTAGAATCATACCAAAATACAGGTAAAAAAAGATTAGCTTATGAAGTAAAGAAAAACAAAGAAGGGTTCTACATATTAATTAATTTCGAAGCTAAACCAGATTCAATAGCTGAATTAGAAAGAAATTACAGAATTACAGATGAAGTAATAAAATTCATCGTTGTAAAAAAAGAAAACTAATAATTGTGAAAAGCAATTAAAACAAATAAAGATAAGGGGCCTTTATTTAAAGAAAGGAAAGGTATAAAAATATGAACAAAGTAATTTTAATGGGAAGACTAACAAGGGATCCAGAAGTTAGGTACACACAAACAAACAATACACTAGTTGCATCATTCTCAATAGCAGTAAATAGAAGATTTGTAAGACAAGGAGAAGAAAGACAAGCAGATTTCTTCAACATTGTAGCATGGGGAAAAACAGGAGAATTTTGTAGCAAATACTTTAAAAAAGGTCAACAAGTAGGAGTAATTGGAAGATTACAAACAAGAACATGGGATGATCAAAACGGGACAAAACATTATGTAACAGAAGTAATAGCTGAAGAAGTATATTTTGCAGATAGTAGAAGAGAAGGAGATGGAGCATCTTCATCTTTCGAAAATACTTTTGGAACTACAATGCCTGGTGGAATGGATGGTGCTTCAGATTTCGAAGTATCAGCAAGTGATGATTTACCATTTTAATAAATAGAAATAGAGGTGAAAAAAATGGCTGACAAGAAAAATGCAAAAAGAAATAATAGAAATAACAAAAATTATGACGACGATTTCAATCCAAGATTTAAAAAACAAAGAAAGAAAGTTTGTCCACTATGTGGAGATAAAAACTTTGTATTAGATTACAAAAACATCGACGTTATGAAGAAATTTGTTAATGATAAAGGTAAAATTTTACCAAGAAGAACAACTGGTGCATGCAGTAAACATCAAAGAGATATAACTTTAGCAATAAAAAGAGCTAGAGCAATAGCTATATTACCATATAGCCAAGACTAATAAAAATGGGGCTTAAATTTATAATTAATTTTAAAATTAATTGTAAATTTAGGCTTTTTTTATTGAAAAAATACAAGAAACTTCGGTTGACATTAATAAAAAATTATTATAATATAACAAATATATACCAAAAATAAAAGGATGATAAAATGAAATTACTAATAACAGAAAAACCATCAGTAGCAAGAGAATTTGCAAAAGTGTTAAAAGTAGATGGCAAAAACAAAGGTGGATATATGGAATCAAATGGGTGGATAATAACATGGTGTGTTGGACATTTGGTAACAATGAGTTATCCAGAAAAATATGATGAAAAATTGAAACAATGGAGATTAGATACATTGCCATTTATGCCAAAAGAGTACAAATATGAGGTAATAGAAAATGTACAAAGTCAATTTAATACAGTTCAAAAACTTCTACAAAGAGAAGATGTAGAAGAAATTTATAATGCGGGTGACTCTGGACGTGAGGGAGAATATATACAAAGACTGGTATTTATGATGGCAAAACCAAACCCAAAGGCTGAGATAAAAAGGGTTTGGATAGATTCACAAACAGAAGAAGAAATATCAAGAGGGATAAGAGAAGCAAAAGATGAAAGCGAGTATGATAGTATATCAGATAGTGCTTATTTAAGAGCAAAAGAAGACTATTTGATAGGAATAAATTTTTCTAGATTATTATCAATAATATATGGTAATAGATTAGCAAAATCATTAAATCAAGATTATTTTGCAATATCTGTAGGACGAGTTATGACTTGTGTTTTGGGAATGATAGTATCTAGAGAAAGAGAGATAAGAAATTTTGTAAAAACTAAATATTATAAGGTTATAGGAACTTTTTCAAATGAAAAAGGAGATTTTAAAGCAGAATGGAAAGTAAATGAGAAATCTGTGGTTTTTGAATCTCCATTATTATATAATGAAAGTGGATTTAAAAAAGAAGAAGTAGCAAAAAAATTTATAGCATCACTTGAGGGAAAAGAAGCTAAGGTTACGGAAATAAAAAAGAGCAAGCAAAAAGAAAATCCACCATTATTGTTTAATTTAGCTGAAATACAAAATGAGTGTACTAAAAAATTTAAAATAAAGCCTGACCAAACTTTGGAAATAATTCAAACTTTATATGAAAGAAAACTAGTAACATATCCAAGAACAGATGCAAGGGTACTTTCAACAGCGGTTGCAAAGGAAATTTCTAAAAACTTAAATGGACTTGCAAAAAACTTTAAAGATGATGAAATACAAAATGTTATAAAAAAGATGGTAGATGAGAAATATTCCACAAATCTTGTAAAAACAAAATATGTAAATGACAGTAAAATAACAGACCATTATGCTATAATTCCTACAGGACAAGGGTTTGAAAATTATAATGGATTAAATGAATTGCAAGCAAATGTATATAAATTAATAGTCAGAAGATTTTTAGCAATTTTTTATCCACCAGCAGAATATAATAAAATAAATGTTACGGTAAATGTAGAAAATGAAACATTTTTAGGAACTGGTAAAGTTTGTATAAATCGAGGATTTTTAGAGGTTTTAAGACCTGAAAATAAAAATGACAAAACAGATGAAAAGAAAGATGATGAAGCCGAAAATGATAATCTAGATGTATTAAATACCCTTAAGAAAAATGAGATATTAAATGTACAAAATTTTGAATTGAAAGATGCAGAAACTTCTCCACCATCAAGATATAATTCGGGAAATTTGGTTTTGGCAATGGAAAATGCGGGGAAATTGATTGAAGATGAAGAACTACGTGAACAAATAAAAGGTGCCGGAATTGGAACAAGTGCAACCAGAGGCGAAATTATAAAGAAACTTGAAAAAATTATGTACATTCAAATTAATTCAAAAACTCAAATTGTTACTCCAACTGTTAAGGGCGAGGCAATTTATGATGTGGTAAATCAGGCAATGCCAGATATTTTAAACCCAAAACTTACAGCAAGCTGGGAAAAAGGGTTAGATATGGTAGCTAAGAAGGAAATTGAACCACAGGTTTTTATGGATAAGTTGGAAAATTATATTAGGAGTAAATTTGATAAATTAGTTGTAAAAATGTAATTTTTTACACTTTTATACGCTTAAAAATGTAAAAAACTACAAAAAAGTTGACATTTTAGAGCCGAAAGCCTATAATGATATTAGGGGGCGATATTATGAGGAGAAAAATATATAGTGAACTATTAAAATGGAAAGATTTAAAAAAGAATAAAATGCCATTAGTATTATATGGAGCAAGGCAGGTTGGAAAAACATATATAGTAACAGAATTTGGAAAGAATAATTACCAAAATATGGTATATGTAAACTTTGAACAAGATGAAAAAATAATTCCGTATTTTGAAGAAAGCATATCACCTGATGAGATAATAAAGATCTTGGAAAAATTCTATAACCAAAAAATCATACCATATGAAACACTAATATTTTTTGATGAAGTTCAAAATTGTAATAGAGCATTAACATCACTAAAATACTTTGCTGAGCAGGCCCCAGAATATGACATAATAGCAGCGGGAAGTTTATTAGGGGTATCAATAAATAGAGAAAAGTATTCATTTCCAGTTGGAAAAGTAATAATAAAAACAGTGTATCCATTAGACTTTGAAGAATTTTTGTGGGCAAGTGGAAAAGAACTATTGCTTGAAAAAATAAAAAAAGCATTTGAAGAAAATAAACCTATAAATGAAACATTGCATAATGAAGCAATATCGCTATACAAAGACTTTTTAATTGTAGGAGGAATGCCTATGGTTGTAAAAAGTTATTTATCAAAAGATAATATGCTAAAATATTCGGAAATACAAAATTTAATCTTATCAGCATATACAGCAGACATGGCCAAATATTCCGATAATAGTCAAAGCATAAAAACTATATCAGCATATGAATCTATACCTAGTCAATTGGGAAAAGAAAACAAAAAATTTCAATATTCAATGATACAAAAAGGAGCAAGGGCATCTTTATTTGGAGAATCAATAGATTGGCTATTAAATGCAGGCTTAATACTAAAATGTGATAAAACAACAAGAGGAGATGTCCCACCAAATATGTATGTTGATATATCAGCATTTAAAATTTATATGAGTGATGTAGGGTTACTTTCATATAGGACCAAAATTACTAGAAATAATTTAGATGAATATAACCAGTTATATAGGGGTGCGATAACAGAAAATTATGTGGCAAATCAGTTAGTTCAAAATGGATATGATTTATATTATTGGGAGTCCACAAGTGGTTCTGAGGTTGATTTTATTATAATTAAAGATGAAAAAATTATTCCAATTGAAGTTAAGTCCTCAGAAAAGATAAGGTCTAAAAGCCTGAATACTTTCATAAAGCAGTATAATCCTGAATATAGTATACGAATTTCAGAGAAAAATTTTGGAATGGAAAATGGGATTAAGTCTGTACCTTTATATGCAGCTTTTTTAATATAAAAAAATTATCCGAGAAGATAGCAAAAAACATTGCTATTTTCTTATTTTTTTAGTAAAATATAAAAAGCAAAAAGAGAGAGGTGTTGGTATAAATGAGATTAAAAATGCCATATGGAATAAGTAATTTTGAAGAGCTAATAACAGAAGATTATTATTATGTAGACAAAACAAAATATATAGAAAAACTAGAAAATTTACCCGAAAAAAGAATAATGTTTTTACGCCCAAGAAAATTCGGAAAAACGCTATATACAAGTGTATTAGAGTATTATTATGACAAAAAACAGGCAGATAAATTTGAAAAATTATATGGGAACACATATATAGGAAAAAATCCAACAAGACTAAAAAACAGTTATTGCATATTAAGATTTAACTTTTCTGGAATAAATACGGAAACAGAAGAAACAACAATGAAGGGATTTAAAAATAAAACTATGACATCTATAAAAGTCTTTGCAGAAAGATATGGGATAGATTTCTATATAAACGAAGAAAGAGAGGTCGAAGATATATTAAATGATGTCTTTAAAGCTTTTTTCATACAAAAACCAGACGAAAAAATATATGTCATAATAGACGAATATGACCATTTTGCAAATGAGCTACTAGGGTTTTATCCAGAAAACTTTAAAAACTTATTATCGAAAAATGGAAGAGTAAGAAAATGGTATGAAGTATTAAAAGAAGGAACAGAAAGTGTAGTAGATAGAATATTCATAACAGGTGTAGCACCAATAACGTTGGATAGTTTGACAAGTGGGTTTAATATAGGAAAAGATATAACTCAAGATGAAGATTTCAACGAGATGATGGGATTTACTTTAAAAGAGTTAGTAGAAATTTTAAATAATCAAGAAATTGCAAAAGAAGAACAAGAAAAAATATTACCAATAATGAAAGAAAATTATGATGGATATAAATTTAGCCTGAGTGCAGAAAATCATATATATAATTCAAATATGTGTTTATATTTTTTATCGGATTATATAAGGTTAAAAAGAATTCCGGATGATTTAATAGATATGAACATAGCCAGTGATTACAGCAAGATAGGTAAGATGCTCGATTTATGTAAAGGAGAAAACAGACAAGAAATATTAAGAAAAACGGTTCAAGGAGAGCCAATAGTAAATAATATTGTAAAAAAATTCAACCCTGCAATAGAATTTACTGAAACAGATATGATATCAATGTTATATTATTTGGGATATCTAACAATATCTCGAAACTTAGCGGGAATACCAGAACTTACAATCCCAAATAAAGTTATGAAAGAGATTTATGCGAGTTATTTTATGCAATTAATAGACCAAAAAGCAGAATTTAGAATAGATAGTAGTACAAACCAAGAAATACTAATACAACTAGCAATGGAAGGAAGAATTGATAAAATAGTAGAAGTATTAAGGATTTACTTAAACAATTTATCAAATCGTGATTTAATAAAATTCGATGAAAAATATATTAAATTAATATTTTACTGTATAGCAATGAATATAAAGTCATATTCTACAAAATCGGAAATGGAAGTAAACAGAAATTATCCAGATATTTTGCTTGTACCAAGAGATAGAACAAAAGGCTATAAATCAATAATGGTAGAATTTAAATACATAAAAAAAGACGAAAATGCAAAGATTGAAGATAAGCAAAAAGAAGCAAGAGAACAGATTGAAAGGTATAGTGAGTTTGAAGATATAAAGGATATAGAGGGATTAAGAAAATACACATTGGTTGTCACGCCAAATGATATTTATATGGAAGAAATTTAAAATTATTTATAAGAAGATAGCAAAAAAAATTGCTATTTTCTTTTTTTGACTGCATTTTATATGATTTTTTGAAAATAAAAAACAATGAAAAAACAATACAAAAATGATTGCAAAATAATGCATAATGTGATACCATAAAAATGTATTTAGCTTAAAAATGCACATTGAAAATTGAATAAAAAAGCCATAATGAGCCATAATATAGGTAAAACGATTGTAAATGAGCATAAAAAAGCTAAATAAAATAGAAAGATGAAAGAGGAGGAAACCTATGAAAAGTAAAATAAAACAAGAAAAAGGTATTACATTAATAGCACTAGTAGTAACAATCATAGTGCTTTTAATATTAGCAGGAATAAGCATAAATGCATTAGCAGGACAAAATGGCTTATTAAATAGGGCGGTAAAATCAAAAGAAGCAACAGGAATTGCACAAACAGAAGAAGCAATAAAGGTAGCAGTAATGGATGCCGCAACACAAGGATTAGGAACAATAACAGATGCGAATTTAAAAACAGCATTAAATAATAATGTTGGAGCAGGAAAATATGAAATCACAGGAGATGAAACAAATGGATGGACAGTAACTGTTGATGGAAAAGATTATAAAATAAGTTCAACAGGAAATATGGAAGGAACAACTTCTGGTGGCTCAAGTGGTGGAAACCAAGGAGGAAACACAGGAGGCTCTGGAAACTTACCAGAAAGTGCAGAAGGACAATTAGCAGATACTGCAGTAAAAAATCCAGAAAGCTATGGTTCAAATCCAAATGCTCAAGCAACAGCAGATGGAGCTGGAAAAATATTTGCAAAACCAGAAGGAGCAACATATGTAACAGGAACAGTGGATACAGGTGTAGTAGTAAATATAAAAGGAAGCGAATTTGTGTGGGTTCCAGTAGATGATGTAGTTTTGGATACAAGTAAAGAAGCAAAATTACCAAAAAGTGAGAGTGCTGGTACTTCAAGTGGAAAGAAATATACACCAATGGCAATAAAGGTTGAAAATAATTATAAAGGAATTTTGTATAAGTTTTCTGGAAGTAATGGTTATTTATATTATCCAAATAATGCGAATTATCAAGGAAGTTCGACACAATACAGGGAACCAGATGTAAGTGGTTATGATGGCGGAAGCTCAGATACTGTTGATGGAAAAATAACAATAGAAAAATTAGCAGTGGAATATAATGCAATGATAGAGAGTGTATTAAAATATAAAGGATTTTATGTAGCCAGATATGAGGCAGGATTAGATGCAAATAAAAATATTGTTTTCAAAGATGCTCATATAACTGAAAATAATGTTACAACAACAGATGCGAGTAATACTGAAACAAATACTTGGTATGGATTATATAAAAAGATAAAAACATTTACAACAGAGAGTGATAAAGTTGTAAGTAGTATGATTTGGGGAAGCCAATATGATGCAATGATGAATTGGATGGCAAAGAATAATAAGACAGTTGGAAGTTCAGATAGCTCAAAAAGAAACTCTGGTACAGTTACTGGCAGTGAACCTAAAGATGTAATAAATAATGTTTATGATTTATATGGATGCCATTATGAGTGGACATTAGAGGCCAATGGCACCAGCAGTCGAGTTATACGCGGAGGTTTTTCAGGCATCAGCAGTGCACCGAGCAGTCGCGGCTACAACGATCCGGGCGGTATGTATTCCGGCAATTCCTCACGTGCCACACTTTATATAAAGTGCAACGTATGACCCAAAATGGTTAATTAAGATTGCTCAAAATACAGACTTTGAGA
>CAKPDO010000023.1 GCA_934148985.1 uncultured Clostridia bacterium | reverse complement strand
TATAATATAATACAAATTGTAAAATTTTTACAATTTAATTTATATTTAGGAGGATAAAGCTGTGAAAGAGAAAATAACAGTATTAATTGCAGATGACAATCAAGAATTTAGCAGGACACTTGCAACATATCTTGGAAATCAAGAAGATATGGAAATTGTTGGAATTGCAAAAGATGGATTAGAAGCAGTAGACCTAATAAAAGAAAAATTACCAGACGTAGCAATATTAGATGTTATAATGCCTCATTTAGATGGACTTGGAGTATTAGAAAAAGTAAATAATGGAAGTAATTTAGATAAAAAACCAATTTGCATTATGTTATCAGCTGTGGGTCAAGACAAAATAACTCAAAAGGCAATAAGTTTGGGTGCAGAATATTATATGGTAAAACCATTTGATATTGAACTTTTGATGCAAAGAATTAGAGAGATTAAAAACTTTAAACCAAGAGGAGTAAGAAATAATTTCGCTATAAGGGAGCCTAAAAGAACTCCATACATAAATGTTACTTCAAACAAAGCTGAAGATAATCTTGAAGCTCTTGTTACTAATATTATTCACGGAGTTGGTGTTCCAGCTCATATTAAGGGATATCAATATTTAAGAGAAGCTATTATTATGGTTGTGAATGATATTGAGGTAATTAATCAAATTACTAAGAGCCTATACCCTCAAATTGCACAAAAATTTGAAACTACTCCATCAAGAGTGGAACGTGCAATTCGTCATGCTATTGAGGTTGCTTGGGGTAGAGGTGAAGTCGACTTGATGGAAAATATTTTTGGCTATACTGTTTCGGCGGCAAAAGGAAAGCCAACCAACTCAGAGTTCATTGCAATGATTGCTGATAAATTACGCTTAGAATTAAAAAGTGCGTAGAAAGTTTCGAATAACCTTTCGTTGATTGAATTTTTGTTCAATAAATGAAAGGTTATTTTGGGGTCTATAATAAAATAATTGTACAATTTTAGTCTGTTCGGTTGAATAATATATAAAAATGTTGTAATATAATAGTAACCTTTTCGAAGTCAGAAAGGTAAGTCTTTTACTAAAGGACGGAAAGGGGGAGAAAACAAATGACAAATTCCGAATTGATTTTGCGATTAGTAGAAATGCTTTTACAAGAAAAAGAAGAAACTATGAAAGCAAAAGAACAACAAGACAAGGCAAAAGACGAATGTAGAAATACATAGTGTCAGAAGCAAACAGGGTGGCGTTTACGGGGCTCCCCTGTTTTTTGGACAAAAAAATAGTATGTGCATTTTTACGGCTACACATACTTAAAACAAATAACATCTTCCGAATCTAAGAACAATTTGTTTATTGTAAATATATAATAGCATCTTTTTTTAGAATTGTCAAATGAAAATTAGAAAAAATTGATTATGAAATTTTATAAAAATTTTTCTATCACATAACTTTACATAAAACATACAATATTACTATGGAGCTGAAAAAAATGGCAGATGTAAAATTATCAAATACAGATATAGACAATCCATTTGGATGATATGTTATTTGCGTGCCATTATATGTTAAATTTTTATATGTTACTTGTAGAACGAACTCCAATTATTTCAAATGCGGAGGTGCTACTCATAAGGGGGAAGTCACAAATTCAAATTAAAAAAAGGAAAAATATTTATAAATAAAAAAGTATAAATTGCAGCAAAAAATCCATGTAAAATTTTTCCAATAACATATGGTTTAATAGACAAATCTGATTTAGAAACAATACTAAAAACTTGTAGCAAAACAGAAAGTCCACCAAATCCAAGTAGAAAAGCTGTAACAATTATATTTAAAGAAATATTTTTTAGATTTACTAAAGAAACCATGCTAATTCCATTGGTTATTTCAAATAGTCCAGTAAAAATAGAAGCTATAATTTTTGATGGAATTCCAAGGGTGTGACATATTGGTTCGAGTAAGATACAGACTAAATTTGTAATTCCGCTAACATTTAAAATTGAAATTACAACAGAAAACAAAACCACAAATCCACCAATCATAAGTATAGTAGAAATTGCTGATTGAATACTTGAACCTAATATTTCGCCTAGGCTAGAAACTGTGATGTTTTGAAGTTTGTTGTCATATTTAGTAACTTTATATTTAACATTTGTAGATGTGTTTTTCTTCCAAAATTTAAATATAATTCCAACGGTAATACATGCTAAAATATGTGTTATAAATAGCAAAATTCCAATCAAATAATTACCGAATAAACTAATTCCACATGTACCTATAATGAATAATGGTCCAGAATTGTTTGTAAAGCTTAGCAATCTTTCACATTCTTCTTTCGTACAAATATTATTATTTCTAAAATTAACAGCAATTTTTGCTCCGAACAGGATAACCGGCTTAGCCACCCCATAAATAGAGCAAAGCTTCCTTCTCCTGAAATATTGAATAGAGGTTTCATTAATTTATTGAAAATTCTTCCAAATTGATAAGGAATACGTGTCTTCGATAAAACTTCTGTTGCAATAAAAAACGGAAATAAGGAAGGGATAACAGAGTTTGCCCATAGCTTTAAACCAGATTTTGCAGCTTGCATGTTGCTTGAAGAAAATAGAATTAGGCATATTAAAAATAGTAAAAATATTCCTGGCAGTAAATTTCGTCTGATTTTAAACACAAATATTTTGAAAGGTTTCATTTGAAATACCTCCTTCATTGTAATTTTTATGAGGTTAGTAGAATTTTTATGAAAAAAATAAACAATTCAAGAAAAAATCTTGAACTGTTTATTTTTGCAATTGATTACTAGAAGAATGTTGTGTACATAATTGAGGTACGGTATCTTTTAAAAAGTATTCTGTATATGTATTTGGACAACTTGCATTTGCGGCTTTACCAGAATCTCTACAAATTTTTGATGTTATGACTCCATCTGTTTTTTCAAATTTCTTATTAGGAAGTTTTGAATGAATATCTTTCATAACATCAGACCAAATAAGCCCAGCAGGATTTTTGCCGCTCAAAATTAATTGTTTCATTCATATCAAAACCATACCAGCAAACAGCTGTGTAATATGGAGTAAATCCACAAAGCCATCTATCATAATTTTCATTTGTGGTTCCAGTCTTTGCGGCTGTATCTATTCCAGAAATAGAACAATATGTTGCTGTTCCATTTGCTCCAACAACTGGTTCGGTAAGTAATTGCTTTAAAATAAATGCCGAATCTTTTGAGATTACTCGTCTTCTTTTTTGCTTAGAAGTTAAAATAGTTTCATTTGAAGTAGAATCTATTTTTGTATAAAAAGTAGGTTCAATATAAACTCCATCATTTGCAATTGTACTATATGCACCAGCAAATTCAAGAGGAGAGATGCCTTGGTCTAAACCACCTAGAGCAAGGGAAAGATTTTCATCTTTTTCATTCAATGAGGTAATTCCCATTTTTTCTAAATACTTAATCGAAACCTGAGGAGTAAGTTCTTGCATAAGCTTCACAAAAGGTATATTTTGAGATGATTCAACTGCCTGTCTTAATGTAATCGAACCTCTATATTTATCATAATAATCTATAGGAGAATAAGCTTCTCCATTATAATCGGTGAATGTAGTAGGCTCATCGGCAAAAACGGTTACATTTGTTACAAGTTTTTCATTTATTGCAGGAGCAAGCACGGCTATTGGTTTCATAGCTGACCCAGTTTGTCTTTTCATTTGAGTAGCTCTATTAAACCCTCTTGAACTAGTTTTTTCTCCAAGACCACCAGTACAAGCTACAACATAACCAGTAGATTGATCCATAATTACCATGGCAGCATTAGCTGTTTCATCACTATTACTAGATTTCAAAACATATTTTTGTTTTTTACATTCTGTTTCTAATATTTTTTGAATATTGCTTTTTTGCGTACTGTAAATATTGCTTCCAGATAGGTAAAAATAGTTTGTTGCAAAATCTTTAGAAATATGTTTAGATTGTGCAAGGTCTGAAACGATTTCATTTAAAAGAGCATCTGTATGGTATGAATATATAGTAGAGTTATTTGAAATATTTCCTTTATTAAAACCTAATCCTTTTTCAACTTGTTCTATTGCTAATGCATGGTCACTTTCAGAAATGTATCCAAGTTCTAGCATCTTGTTTAAAACTGTTTTAGTTCTTTTAGAAATTTTTTCAGTTTTATCTGAGCTAGAAAAAGGATTGTAAGAATTAGGCGAATTATTAATTCCAGCCAAGAAAGCCATTTGGGCTAAATTTAAGTCATTAATATCTTGGTTAAAATAATAAAGAGCCGCTTCTTTAACTCCATAAATATTAGGCCCAGTATAAATAATATTTAAGTATGCTTCTAAAATCTCATCTTTAGAAAAATTAGCTTCTAAAACCCAAGCATAAAACCATTCTTTAACTTTTCTAGAAATTGTATTAGAATCATCACCAGTCAAATTTTTGACCAATTGCTGAGTTATTGTACTTCCACCAAAAGAAGAAGAACCTCTATGTATCACATAAGAAACTATAGCGGCTCCAGTTCTTTTAATATCTACACCATGATGAGAATAGAAACGTTGGTCTTCTATAGAAACATAAGCATTTATTAAATTACTAGGTATTTCTGAAAAGCTAGTATTATTTCTATTTCTAGATGCTCCGATTTCAGCAATAACATTTTTATCTGAGTCAAATACAATAGATGGAGAATTATAAAACATTTTTTTGACAAGATTTTTAAAAACAAATGCCTTATACGTACCAAATAAAACGGCTACTAGTAAAAATAATAATAAAATAAATATAACAAACTTCTTAAAGCGTTTTTTAGGTTTGGGTGGTTCATTTTTTAATTCATTTTTCTTTTCTTTATTATGTTTCATTAAAAATTTTATTCCTTTCTTGATTTAAAAGAGTTTATGCTTTTTTAGTAGGAATGATATTTCTTATAAATAATCCCATTCCAATAATTACGAATGCAAAAGTAATTATAATTCCTAAATTTGGGACTAATTGTAAAAGTTTGTAGGCAATACTTAAAACAACAATAGATGTTATCATTAATAAAGTATGATTTGCTTTTTCAAATTTTGTGCTTAATTTATCAGCAATTAATCCTGATAAAGTAATTATCAAAATACTTGATGCAATAAGTAGTAGTATAAAATATAATGTTAGTAACATAAGTGAAATATTTAAAGTTACGCCCAACATCAATAAAATTACACATATTACAGGGATTACGACTAAACTTATAAATCCGTATAGTAATGTTTTTGGTAAATTTTTTATAAAATCAGGATATGAATTTATAAATTTACAATTCAAATATTTTCCTATACCAAATATAATAAGTGCAAGAATTATGATTGAAGCAGCAGATTCTACAAAATCGGTTAATTCATCGCCAGTTGATTTACTTTCAGTATCAGGAACCGAAATGTTTGTATTTCCATAAACAGACCCATTTATGCTATTATCTTGTGAAACAGAAAATAGGTCTTTTTCGATAGTTCCATTTAAAGAAAAAGAATTTGAAACATTAAAAACATTAAGTCCAATAGCACCATTAATAATTAATGAATCTGAAGCATTAAATAAAGTTGCTCTAACAACAGAATCCTCACTAAAAACAACAGATGGTGCAACAATAAATGCATTTCCAAATATACTTGTATTAATTGTAACAGTTCCAGATGTTGCAATAAACACATCTCCATCAACAGGAGTATCAAGTGTTACATCATTTGAACCAGCATAAAAGTAATTTTGAGATTTTGAATCCTCAGCTGTTTCAGAAATTACAACAGGCATATCTTCTTCGTCCATATTAATAGGTAAGACTTGGTCATCGTAGTTTATAGCAGCACGCATATCTTCTTCGTTTACAGCTAAACAAACAGAAGAAGCGGCTAAAACTAGAACAATAAAAATAATAGAAAATTTTTTAAATATATTTTTCATAAAATATATTCCCTCCTTTAAAATAAATTTTACTTAAATATATAGTTTTTTAGTGTATATGTCAAGTTGATTTTTAGAAGTATTTGTAATATAATAGATAAAGTTTTGGAGGGAATATGAAAAATATAAAAGATTATAATTTAGAAGAATTAAAACAAGAGCTAATTAGTATAGGAGAAAAGCCATTTAGAGCTGAACAGATATTCAATTGGATTTACAGGGAAAATGTAACCTCATTTGATGAAATGACAAATTTATCATTAGAATTAAGGGAAAAATTAAAGCAAAATTATTCATTGTGTATTTTCAATATTTTAAGAAAACAAGTAGCCTCAGACGGAACAATAAAATATTTGTTCGATGTATTAGATGGAAATGCAATAGAAACGGTTTTAATGAAATATCATCATGGATATAGTTTGTGTGTATCTTCTCAAATAGGATGTAAAATGGGATGCAAGTTCTGTGCTTCAACAGGTATAGCCTTTATTAGAAGTTTAACTTCAGGGGAAATTGTAGAAGAACTTTTAGCTGTTGAAAGAGATGAGAATATAAAAATTTCAAACGTAGTATTTATGGGAATAGGAGAACCATTGGACAATTATGATAATGTTGTAAATGCTATTAGAATTATAAATAATCCAAAAGGAATTAATATTGGAGCAAGGCACATTAGTGTATCTACAAGTGGATTAGTGCCTATGATTTATAAATTGGCTGAAGAAAATATTCAATGTACTTTATCTATTTCTTTACATGCAACAACTGATGAGAAGAGAAGCTCGATGATGCCTGTAAACAATAGATATAATATTGAAGAATTGATGAAAGCATGCAAAGATTATATTAAAACAACAAATAGAAGAATTTCTTTTGAGTATGCATTAGCTAAAGATAATAATGATAATTTAGAAGATGCAAAACAATTAGTAAAATTACTTAAAGGGATGATTTGCCATGTTAATTTAATTCCTATTAATAAAATTGAGAATGGCAAATTTGATAAGAGCTCAAATGAGAATATTTTGAAGTTTAGAGATTATTTGAATGACCATGGCATTGTTGCTACTGTTAGACGTGAACTTGGTTCTGATATTGATGCAGCATGTGGACAGCTTAGAAGAAAGAATTTGTGACCCATTGTGACCCATTGGGACCGGTTCTTTTTGGGGCAAAAATGGACCCAAAAAGAACCGGTCCCAATGGGTCATGCTACCAACTTTTCTCCAAATCCAACAACTTTTTCAAACTAAGTGCAAAATTTAAAATCTCACTTGCAAAAATAGATGCAATAAATCCTTTAATTCCAAATACAGGAACAAAAAAGAAAATAAAGCTAATACTAACTAATAAATCAATAATATTAATAAAAAGAACGTTAACCTGAGCATCTAATCCTTTTAAAATATTATCAACAACAATATCAACATACATAAAAGGAATAAGAGGGGCAAACATTTTTATATAAATTCCGACTTGAACATCATGGTATATAATTTCTCCTAGTTTGTTTCCTAAAATGATATATAAAAATGTGAGAAAAAGAGCAAATAAAAATGAACCCACTATCAACTTATCAGAATATTTTTTTATTTTTATATAATCTTTTTTTACATAATATCTAGAAAATTCTGGAATTAAAAGACCCGATACAGCTGTCAAAAATGTTGCGGGGAATAGTACAATTGGCATTGCCATACCTGTTATTGTGCCATATTCAGCAAGTGCCGCTTCGCAATTTATTCCATTTTTTTCTAGACTAGATGGTATTATGAGTTGCTTTAGTGTTGAAAGTCCTGAGCGGATGTAGGATGTAAATGCCACAGGAAGTAAAATCCTAAATATTCTATGTAGAAAATGATTATTTTTTCCTATGCTAGTGCTATCTATTTTTATATTCAAATCGAATATAAAAACAAATATATTATATGTAAAGGAACAAACTTCAGATAAAACATCTCCTAATATTAATGCAAAACATATGTTTTCGATATTTCCTGTTGGGATATATTTTTTTAGTAAAAAAATGGTTATAATAATTTTGGCAATATATTCTAGAAAATTTGCAAGGACTGATTTATAAACTCGTCTAACAGCTGTAAAATATCCAGAGATTGAACTTGATATTGCTATCATTGGTAGTGCAATTGAAATTAAATATACAACAGAGTTTCCTACTTTATTATGAAAACAGATTTTTGCAATAAATGGTGCATTTATACAAAATATTATACATGATGTAAATCCAAATAATAGACTTATTATTATGCATTTTATTATTGATTTTTTTATACCTTGATGATTTCCAATTGCTAATTCTTCTGATACAATTCTAGTCGATGTTATATTAATTCCGAGAAGCGGCAAGTGTTATACCAAACATATATGCGGTCATGATTAATTGAAATACTCCAAGTGCTTCTCTTTCTATTTGGTTTGAAACATAGATGTTGAAGATTAGCCTTATTATTTGTAGGAATAATGAACTTCCTACCATTAATAGTGAGTTTAATATAAATACTTTAAATCTTTTCATAGTTTAATAGTATTAGGAGATGAAGAAAAAAGAACTTTTGATTTGAAATTTTTATAAAAAGAGAGTGATGTATTAAAAACGTGAAACTTTGAATATAATCATCTATCAAAAACGTGAAAGTTATATCAAAATGATGTGCCAAAAACGTGAAACTTTGTTAAGCAAAAATATTTTATATTAGAAAAAGCAATAGATTTTACTCTATTGCTTTTGGACAATTGGTAGGTCTGCCAAGTCCCTACATCTCTTAAACCAATTATTTGGTGCGTGGAAGGCAAAATCGTCCACCTCAATTGTTTATCTATTTATTAGTATATTTCAATTATATAGCATTTATTCAGATTTGTCTAGTTTTTTGTAAATAATTTTACCTCTATTTTTTTGTAAATAATTTTACCTCTATTTTTTAGAGTTTGCTCCCAGCTTTTATCTCTTGTTATGCACTCCATTTTTAGGACAGTAAAATAATATAAAAATGTGAAATAGTTTATTTTTTTATATATTTCAAAATTTCTTCATCCGGAATACTTAAAACTTTTATAATCTTTTTAAATGAAAATTATAGCACACAAATCAAAATAAACCTCTTATATAAAGTACGACATAAGAGGTTTATTATCTACTGCTTTTTCACCCCAACATCCACATCAAAACAAACAACAATTCGTCCCTCAAAAATAGCTTCCAAAGTACATACAAATTCATCTTCATCATCACTATCACCTAAATGAATAAAAATTCTTCTAGGAAGCAAATTAAGTAAAGTATTCAAAATCATATCAGAAGAAGAAAAACTAATATCAGATAAATACTTGGCACTAAGTAAATTAATACTAGTATCAATAACATTTTTATCTTTATCAAGCAAAACAGCGTCTACATTTTTATTACTATTTCTATAAAACAAATGTACCAAATCAGAATTATATCCCTCAGAATTAATATAAACCTTAAGTAAAGAAACAAATTCTTGATATTCTTTCTCTATTAAATATTGATTAACAGAACTATCAATGCTAGATTCTAATTCATCAATATATTTTTTTAGTCTAAAAGTAATAAAACCTTTTAAATAAAGTTTTGTGCAAACAGAGGTTTTACTATCTTTAAAAAAGTTATAAAAAGCTTCAAATAAAATATTTTCTTTAATTTCAAAATCTTCTGCACTTTCTAAACGATTTTCGTAAAATTTATCTAAAATAATACTTTGTTCAAATTTATCAAAATAAAAATATTCTTTTTGCAAAATATTTCTTGTAATACTATCTTCATAAATGTCTAAAACTAAAAAAGATAAAATATTAGCAATTGTGCTAAAAAACAAATTTTCCTCTGTGCCTTTGTAATGAATAAAAATATTATTATAAATATTGAATTTATGGCATGAAAAATAAACATCCTTTAAATCTATTTTATTCAAATTATCTAGTAGATAATTAATTGCTTTATTATTATTGGTTTTTATACACAAAGATTTCATTTTTATGAACCCCTTTCTTCAATAATTATTATCTACTAAAAATGTTTAAGATATACCTTATATTATGCAAAGGAGAAAAAATTGTGCCTCTTGCTATTTTTCCATCAATGTAGTAAAATGACAATCAAAGAATTAATATTACGAAAGGAAAAACAATGGGGAAAAAATGGAAATACTATGAAAACGAAAATAAGCAAGAAGAATTAAAATTGCAGCAAAAATATGGGCTAAACAGTTTAATTTCAAAAATACTAGCAAATAGAGGAATAACAGTTCAAAATGCAGAAATATTTTTAAATCCAAATAGGCATGACTTTCACAATCCGTTTGAAATGCCAGACATGGAAAAAGCAGTTCAAAGAATAATACAAGCAATTGAAAATAAAGAGAAAACTATCATATTTGGAGATTATGATGTAGATGGAATAACAAGTTCTACAGTTTTAAAAAGCTTTTTTAAAGATAGAGGACTAGAAGTGCGGAAATTATATTCCAAATAGATTAAGTGAGGGATATGGTTTAAATAAAGATGCGATTGAAAAAATAGCTAAGGAAAATTACACGTTAATGATAACCGTTGATTGTGGAATTACAGGAAATAAAGAGATTGAATATGCAAAAAAATTTGGAATTGAAACAATTGTAACAGACCACCATGAACCAGCTGAAACCTTACCTGATGCTTTAGCTGTTATAGATTGTAAAAGAAAAGATAATAAATATCCATTTAGAGAACTTGCTGGAGTTGGTGTTGCTTTCAAATTAGCTCAAGCTATAAGCATGAAAATGAATTTAGAGGAAAAAGAATATTTGAAATATTTAGATATTGTAGCAATTGGTACAATTTCGGATATAGTTCCTTTAGTAGATGAAAATCGAGTGATAACAAAACTTGGTCTAAAACTTGTGGGATGTACTAAAAATATTGGCTTAAAAGCGATTTTAAACGAAATACGGATATAGTAAAATTGACTCTACATCTATTTCTTTTGGAGTTGCTCCGAGAATTAATGCTTGTGGTAGAATGGGACATAGTTATAAAGCATTGGAGCTTTTATTAGAAAATAATTTAGAAAAGGCAACATTACTTGCTGGAGAAATAAAAGAATTTAATAATGAAAGACAATCACGAGAAAAATACATATTTGAAGATGCAAATGAACAAATTAAATCAAAACATCTAGAAAATGATGATATTATAATTTTGGGTGGAAACAAGTGGCATACAGGCGTAATAGGTATTGTATCATCAAAGATAACAGAAATGTATTATAAACCGTCAATTTTAATTTGTTTTGAGGACGATAAAGAAGTAGGAAAAGGTTCAGGAAGAAGTATTCAAGGCTTTGACTTGCATGATGCTTTAATGAATTGCAAAGATTATTTAGTAGGATTTGGTGGACATAGTATGGCTGTTGGAGTAAGTGTTGCAAAAGCTGATTTTAAAAACTTTAAACAAGCACTTTTAACTTTAGCAAAAGAAGCGGATATTTCAGAGTTTGTACCTGTTTTGAATATTGATGCAGTATTAAATATAGATGAAATAAATAAGCAAATGGTAGAAAGCTTATCACTTTTAGAACCATTTGGAGAAGCTAATACTCAGCCTATATTTGCATTTAAGGGCTTAAAGATTGAATCTATAAGAAGCTTATCAGATGGAAAACACTTAAAACTGAGTTTAAAAAGCAATAACAATACATATGTAAATGCTATAGGTTTTAATTTAGGACATTTTTCATCAGAATTTACAATAGGAGATAAAATAGATGTAGCTGGAAATCTAGAGATAAATTCTTTTAATGGAACAGATAGTATCCAAATAAATTTAAAAGATATGATGAAATCTATATAAAGGGGGATAAATTATGGCAGAAGGTAAAGATGAAATAACAATTAATGATGTAATATCAAAGAAAAAAGAGGTATCAAGAAAAGTAGATACGAAGTTAATAATGAAAGCATACAATTTGGCGGCTGAAAAACATAAAGACCAAAAGAGAGGCTCGGGAGAACCGTATATAATTCATCCTTTAAATGTTGCTTATATCTTAGCTTCAATTGGAATGGATGAAAATACACTTTGTGCAGCACTTCTTCATGATGTTGTAGAAGATACTGATGTAACACAAAAGGATTTAACAGATATGTTTGGCGAAGAGATTTCAGATATGGTTGCAGGTGTTACGAAACTTAGTTCTATTCAATTTGCAACAGTAGAAGAAACTCAAGTCGAAAATTATAGAAGAATGTTTTTAGCAATGGGAAAAGACATAAGAGTCATACTGATAAAACTTGCAGACAGACTTCATAATATGAGAACTTTAAAATATTTAAAAAGAGATAGGCAAATTGCAAATGCAAAGGAAACACTAGAATTATATGCTCCCCTTGCAAATAGATTGGGTCTATATTCTATAAAAGCAGAATTAGAGGACCTAGGATTTAAATATATGTATCCTGAAAAATATTATGAATTAGTTGAAGGTATAAATAAGAAAAAAGATGAAAGACTAACATTTATAGAAAAGATAATGGAAGACATAAGAGTCCAATTGAAAAAACAAAGAATAGATGCAGAGGTTACAGGAAGAGCCAAACACTTGTACTCTATATATAGAAAAATGGTAAGGGATAATTGTACAATAGACCAAATATATGACTTATTTGCCATGAGAATTATTGTAAATTCTGTAAAAGATTGTTATGCGGCATTAGGTGTAGTACATGAGATGTATAGTCCAATGCCTGGAAGATTTAAAGATTATATTGCTGTTCCAAAGCCTAATATGTATCAATCAATACATACTACATTATTAGGAGAAAAAGGAACTCCATTTGAAGTCCAAATTCGTACATGGGATATGCATAAAATTGCCGAAAATGGTATAGCAGCACACTGGGCATATAAAGAGGCTAACTTTTTAGGAAGAGGTAAGAAAAATGTTGTTGTAACAGAAGATAAACTTGCATGGTTAAGAGAAACATTAGAATGGCAACAGGAAATGCAAGACCCAGAACAATTTTTAGATAATTTGAAAAAAGAATTATTTGAAGATGAAGTATATGTTTTTACTCCAAAAGGATTAATAAAAGTCTTACCAAAAGGTGCAACTCCAATTGATTTTGCTTATTCTATTCATGCTGAAATTGGAAATCATATGACAGGATGTAAAATAAATAGTAAAATGATGCCTATAATTACTCCTTTAAAAAGTGGAGATATTATAGAAATAATTACATCAGATAATTCTAAAGGACCAAGTTTAGACTGGCTTAAATTTATAAAAAGTGCACAGGCAAAAAATAAAATAAATAGTTGGTTTAAAAAAGAGAAAAAGACAGAGAATATTGAAAAAGGAAAACAATCTATAGATAAAGAATTAAAAAGACTTGGACTTTCGCATGATAAATTGTTTAAAACTGATTATATTACTCCTATGCTTAATAGATATAAATATAAAGATATAGACGAAATGTATGCAGCAGTTGGATTTGGTGCTAATTCAGCTGGAAAGATAATTGCTCGTATGCTTATAGAATATAGAAAAGACCATAAAGAGGAAGAGATAGAAGAAAAGCTTGAAGAATTGTCTAAAGAAAAAAGTGAAAGAAAAGCTAAGCCATCTAGCAATGGTATAATAGTTAAGGGAATAGATAATTGCCTAGTAAAGCTTTCTAAATGTTGTAATCCTCTTCCAGGTGATGAGATTATAGGTTATATTACAAAAGGTAGAGGCGTGTCTGTTCATAGAAAAGATTGCGTTAATGTTAAAGATTTGCTAAAAGAGGAAAATAGAATTATTGATGTTTCTTGGGTAGAAGAAAAACAAGCTTCTTATAATGTTGATATAGAAATTTCAGCTAATGATAGAAGCGGATTACTTGCAGACATTACTCAAGCATTGTCTAGTGCTAAAGCAAATATTGTTGGAATTAATGCTAAAACAGGTAAAGATAGAATTGCAATTATAGAACTTACTTTAGAAACTAAGAGCATAGATGAATTAAATTCTATTTTAAAAGCTATTCGTAAAGTGGATAGTGTTTATGAAGTAACAAGAAAGAAGGTCTAAAATTTAATGATACTAAAGAGATTAAAAATATCAACTTGGATAGGTGATGAAACAAATTGTTATATAGTATTCGACCAAGGTAGTAAAGAAACAATGGTTGTTGACCCAGCAGGTGATGTAGATAGAATTGTCGATATGATAAATATTTTACATGGAAATTTGAAATATATTTTTCTAACACATTGCCATGGGGACCATATAGCAGGTGTAAAAGAACTAAGGGAAAGATTGGGAGGCAAAGTTTTAATTCATAGAGATGATAGTGAGGGATTAAATGATAAGGAAATAAACCTTACTAAATTTATGGATGGTCTTCCAGAGATTGAAATTGATGCAGATTCTAGATTGGATGATGGTGATTTAATCCATTTAGGAAGTCTTGAATTTAAGGTTATTCATACACCACGGACATACTAAAGGTGGATGCTCATTATATTTAGCAAGGGAGAAACTTTTGTTTTCTGGTGATACTTTGTTTAGAGGTACTTGGGGAAGAACAGATTTGCCTACTTCTAATTTTGATGAGATTATGGACTCTATTGTAAACAAGTTACTTGTTTTACCTGATGATACTATTGTATACCCAGGACATGGCAAGTCTACTATGATTGAGAATGAAAAACCTATTTATTTGGAACTTAAACCTAGAAAAATTTAAAATGTGGAAATTTGTGGAAAAATGTCGATGAAATATTGATATAAACATGAAAATATGTATTGACAATTGGAAAAAATTGGAATATAATATAATTGTTGACAGGCAGTAAGCAGAGCAGTGGTTCACTGACCACTGGAACCAAAGAAAGGAGACAGAAAGATGAGAAGAAATGAAAAAAGAAAAAAGACTTTTTGGGATGAGATGTCAGAACGGCCGTACCCATTTAACAGAGACGAAGCCGCTATAGCACAGGCTATAAGTCCTTGGGGAGGCATGGATGCAAAAGAAAGAGCAAAAATGATATTGGACCTGAGTGAAGGCCGCGATGTCATAAGAAGATAGGAGTTCATTTTTTCTTCATCCGGGTGGTGTGTAACAACACTTACCCGGATCTTTCTTTTTTATGCATAAAAACAAAACTATTGAATATATATTTATGTAGGGAGAAGATATATGTTCAATGTTACAGTAATAAAATTAAAAGATATAATAAAAATAATTGCTATTATACTTATAGCATATATTTTAGGCAAATTTATTTTTAAAAATATACAAATAAAAAATAAGTTCAACCAATCAATAAGTATAAATATGAATAATATAATAAAACTCGGATTTGACACAGAAAGTAGCATTTTTGAATGCATTTCAGAAGGAGCGGATAGAGAAATATTAGAAGATGGAGAAGCGGATATTAAAGATACATCTACAGAAAAAATACTAAGTATTGGATCAAATTTATTCGAAATAAAAGAAAGCGAACAAAATGTTGGACAAGAAGCACAAAATATAAATGAAATTGAAAATCAAAGTGCAAACACAAATTCGGAAGAAACAAAAGAGCCTGAAAAGCAAGAAATACAGGAACACTATGAAACTCAAGTTGTAACTCAAAATCCAATAGCTGAAAAATATAATAAAGAATACAATGGCGTAAAAATAAAAAATGAAACATCATATGAGATAACAGATGATATGTTAAATTCAAATGACTTAAATATAAATACAAAAAACATAATAATTTTTCATACACATACTTGTGAAAGTTATACACAAACAGAAAACTATAAGTATGAACCGTCACGGAAACTATAGAACAACAGACCAAAACTTTTCTGTAGTGCGTGTTGGAGATGAACTTACAAATCAACTTGGAAATTATGGATTTAATGTAAATCACAACAAAGATTTTCACGATTATCCAGCATATACAGGTTCATATTCTAGGTCTTTAAAAACAGTACAAAATGTCTTAAAAGACTTTAATTCAGATATTATAATAGACTTACATAGAGATGCCATAGGAAGTAATGAAAATTATGCACCATTAGTAAAAATAGGAGAAGATTATTGCGCTCAGCTCATGTTTGTAATGGGAAGTGATGGGGGAGGACTATCACATCCAAACTGGAGTTCGAATTTAAAATTTGCAGTAAAAATTGAGCAAAAGGCAAATGAATTATATCCTGGGCTATTTAAACCAATAATTTTAAGAAATTCGAGATACAATCAACACTTAGGAAAGGCAGCTTGTATAATAGAAGTTGGAGCTACAGGAAATACCTTAGAACAAACTCTTAATAGCATGAAATATTTAGGCAAAGTAATGGAAGAAGCATTAAAATAAATCATGAATAGGAACCAAAATTTGGCATATAATATTTATATGCCAAATTTTAACAAGAAAGGTGATGGATATGCCTAAAGAAGCAAAATATTGGACAAGTGTTTTAAAGAGAATATTTTTCGTATTTATAGCTATAATTTCAACTATTGCAGCATTTAAACTTGCTATATTTTATATGCCTTTTTTAATTGCGTTTATTATATCTTTAATTATAGAACCATTAATAAAAAAGCTTATGAAAAAATTTAAAATTACGAGAAGATTAAGTTCAATTATTGTATTTATAATAACATTTGGCATTATAATAGGACTGTTAGGATGGGGAATAGCAACAATTGTTTCTGAATCATCAAATTTACTTTCGGATTTTAATAATTATTATGATAATATATATTTCCAAGTACAAAGGATATTAGAAAAGGTAAATTCTGTAAAATTAAGGTTTTCAAAAGAATTAATTGATATTATTGAAAAAAATAGTTTTACAATACTAGATAATATATCTAAATATTTTCAAGATTTTTTAATGAATATTGTTAATGGTATAAAGCTTATACCTTGTATGATGATATATGTCGGAGTAACGATTTTGGCATTATATTTTATTTGCACAGACAAAATATATATGTTAGACGAATTAGAACATCATTTACCAGAAAAATGGATGAAAGAACTTACTCGGCCATATAAAAGAACTTATAAAAGTTCTAGGGGGCTATTTAAAGGCACAAGCTACACTAATTTTAATTTCTTTTGTAATATCTTTAATAGGACTTTATATAATGTATTTTGTGGGTTTAAATGTAGGCTTTCCACTTATAATAGCCTTAGGGATTGCTTTTGTTGATGCACTTCCAATATTAGGTTCTGGAACAGTTATGGTTCCTTGGGGAATTTTGTCAGGATTAAATGGTGATTTAAATCTGGGCTTAGCTATAATTGTTTTATGGATTATTATGTCTATAACAAGACAATTTATTGAACCTAAAATTGTAAGTCGGAAATATTGGTATTCATCCTATTTTTACGATTGCAGCAATGTACACAGGATTTAAATTTATAGGGGTTTTACGGTATGTTTGTGGGCCCTATTGTTCTTATTATTTTGAAAAATGTTTTTTCTAAATTTTTTGATGATGGAATTGTGAAAACTATTTTTAATTTGGAATAATGCTTGACTTTTGAAGGAACGTCTTGTAAAAACTAGTTAATGGAAGAATAAAAGCCAATTGTTTAATTGAACAATTGGCTAAAACATATTGCAAGTAGGCACATAAGAACTATCTGGAACAAAAACAAATTTGTCTTCTGGTTCACTACATTCAAACATGGTTTCAACTTGGATTTGGGCAATATCGCCATAATAATCCCCTTTAATAATAGTACCAGTAATATCAACCCAAGTGTTATCTTTAAATTCATATGCAGTATCATATGTACATAAAAAACCGACTACAAGACTTTGAGAGGTATTTGAATTTATAAGCATATCACGAGCTAAAACAAACTCGTTTTTTTCAAAATCAATAAGCCTATAAACATATCCTGTAAAATGTACTTTACAACCGATATAGGAATCGAGATTCTCTGTTACGGCTTGTAAAATATTTGTATAATTTTCGGGTGTTATTTCAAAAACTTTGTCAGACTTTATGGTATCAGTAAGTTTAAGTTCTGAATTTGTTTCTTTCTTTAAAAATATATTATAAATGCTTACAGAAAAAATAATTAAAATAATTAAAAGCATTATAATAAATAAAAATTTAACTAGTCTATTTCCGTTTAATTTTAAATTATATAAAAACATAAACTATTCTCCTTTTATTAAAATCTTGAATTAAAATATATCCAATAGATATTGCTTTATATTTTGATACTAAAAACTTATTCTTAATCAAAAAAAATATTACAAAAATAAATAGTTTGTATTGAAATAAAAAGAAAACTAAATTATAATAGATAAAGTGATATATAAAAGGAGCAATAAAAAATGAAAAAGAAAAAAATAATAATATGTTCAATTCTATGTTTGCTTATAATAGGATTTATAATATTTATGTGTAATGTGAAATTTCTTGAGGAAAATATAAAAATTTCATTTAATTCCAATACAAAATCAGAAACATCTGATGTTACAATACAGAATGCTCAAAATTCAAATGGCGATATATATGATGTAATACTATTTTTTGGACAATCAAACATGGTTGGATATACAACTCATGCTAAAGAAACGAGATTTGACCCTAAAAATATAACGAGCGTAGAAAATTTTTCTAAGATCTCAGGAATAAGCAAGGATATCTTAAAAAACGTTGGAGAATATAGAGACCAAGTGAAAACTGTACAACAACTAGGTACGGCTTATATATATAAATATTCAACAAATTCATTTGAGGAAATTACAACAAGCATTTCTGAAGCAGGAGAACAACATATTGGTGAGTCACTATTTAGAGAATATGACAGCAACGGTAAACTAAAAATTACTACTGAATATAAAGAAGTATACCATGACGGAGTATATACAGGAGCATCTGAGTGTTCACAGGGATTAAATATAATTCCACAATTTTGCCAAACATATTATAATAATACTGGACATAAAGTAATAGCTGTTATGAATGCTGTAGGAGGAGTACCTATAGATGCATTTGTTCCTGAAAATTATACTGATAGTTCAGTTTCAAGAACATATAAATTATATGAGCCAATGGTAGAACAGTGGAATTCAGCAATAAATTTATTGAAAGAAAAAAATTTAACTATAGGTAATAAATCTTATGTAGTATTTCAAGGAGAGAATACTGCGTCAAAAAGTGACTACAAGAACAAAATGAAGATTATTGACGAAAGTTTAAGGAATAATTTAGGTATAGCAAAAGGAGTACTTATAGAGACAAGCCATAGGCCTGGAGAAGCAAATATGATGAGCAGAATAGAAGAAGTACATCAAGCTAAAAAGGAGCTTGTTGCTGAAAGTAATGGACAAATAATAATGGGGTCTTCATTTTCATATGATAGATATGTTGGGTCTGAAGAAGAATACAATAACGGTCTAATAACAAGATATGATGAAAATGGAACGGCATTAAGCTATACGGATGCGTTAGCAAGATGCAGAGCAGCAACGGATTATTATACGAGTGAAGATGGAGTAAATGACAATTCAATGCATTTTACATCAGCAGCACTTTCTCAAATTGGATTGGAAACGGCGGAGGCATTAAGTAAAATTAAACAAATATCAATAACAACTGAGCCAACCAAAAAACAATATATTCAAAATTATGAAAAAATAGATACAACAGGTGGCAAATTAAAAATTACCTATAATGAACTTCAAGATGATACTATTGATATAACTGCAAATATGATAAGCGGGTTTGATAATTCAAAATTAGGAACGCAAACTTTAACTGTATCATATAAAGGAAAAACTGCAACATATTCAGTGCAAGTAAATGCAAAACAAATAAGTAAAATTGAAATAGGAACAGCACCTAATAAAACGGCATATATACAAAATTATGAAAAATTAGATGTAACGGGTGGAAAAATAAAAGTAACATATAACGATACTTCGACTGAAATAATCCAACTAACAGCTGATATGGTAAGCGGTTTTGACAATTCAAAACTTGGAAATCGAACATTAACAGTAACATATGGAGGAAAAACTACAACATACACTGTACAAATAATTGCTAAATTTGCAAGTAAAATTGAAATGCAAAGTATACCAACAAAAATTTCATATGTACAAAACTATGAAAAGTTGGATGTAACGGGCGGAAAAATAAAAATAACTTACAGTGATACTTCAACTGATATAATAAATATAACGAATGATATGGTAAGTGGTTTTGACAATTCTAAGCTTGGAAATCAAACACTAACAGTAACATATGGAGGAAAAACTACAACATATACTATACAGGTAAATGCAAAGCAAATAAGCAAAATTGAAATGGAAACGGTGCCAACTAAAACCACATATATTCAAAGCTATGAGAAATTAGATGTAACGGGTGGAAAAATAAAGGTAATATATAATGATACTTCAACTGAAATGATACAATTAACAGCAAATATGGTAAGCGGATTTGATAATTCTAAACTTGGAAATCAAACATTAACAGTAACATATGGAGGAAAAACTACAACATATACTATACAAATAAATAAAAAACAAATAAGCAAAATAGAGTTAGAAACTGTGCCAGTTAAAATAACATATATTCAAAATTATGAAGAATTAAATGTAAAAGGTGGAAAAATAAAAATAACTTACAGTGATACTTCGACTGATATAATAAATATAACAAATGAGATGGTAAGCGGTTTTGATAATTCTAAACTTGGAAATCAAACACTAACAGTAACATATGGAGGAAAAACTACAACATATACTATACAGGTAAATGCAAAGCAAATAAGTAAAATTGAAATGGAAACTCTACCAGCTAAAACAACATATATTCAAAACTATGAAAAGTTAAATGTAACAGGTGGAAAAATAAAAGCAACATATAATGACACTTCAACTGAAATGATACAATTAACAGCAAATATGGTAAGTGGATTTGATAATTCTAAACTTGGAAATCAAACACTAACGGTAACATATGGAGGAAAAACAACAACATATACTATACAGGTAAATGCAAAGCAAATAAGCAAAATTGAGATGGAAACGGTACCAACTAAAACCGCATATATTCAAAGCTATGAAAAATTAGATGTAACGGGTGGAAAAATAAAGGCAATATATAATGATACTTCAACTGAAATGATACAATTAACAGCAAGTATGGTAAGTGGGTTTGATAATTCTAAACTTGGAAATCAAACACTAACAGTAACATATAAAGGAAAAACTACAACATATACTATACAAATAAATAAAAAACAAATAATCAAAATTGAGATGGAAACAGTGCCAACTAAAATAACATATATTCAAAATTATGAAGAATTAAATGTAAAAGGTGGAAAAATAAAAATAACATATAATGATGCTTCAACTGAAATAATGCTATTAACAGCAAATATGGTAAGCGGTTTTGACAATTCAAAACTTGGAAGCCAAACATTAACAGTAACATATGGAGAAAAAACTACAACATATGCTATACAAATAAATGCAAAACAAATAAGTAAAATTGAAATGGAAACAGTGCCAACTAAAACCACATATATTCAAAACTATGAAAAATTAGATGTAACGGGCGGAAAAATAAAAGTAATTTATAATGATACTTCAACAGATATAGTAAATATGACAGATGAAATGATAAGTGGCTTTGATAATTCACAAATAGGCAAGAAAGCATTAATAGTAACATATGAAGGGAAAACTACAACATATATAGTACAGATAAAAGAAAAAGTGATAGATAAAGTAGATGAAAAAGATGATATAAAAGATGACAATAAAAACGACACTAAAAATGATATTTCAAATAGCACTACAAATACTGCACAAAATGAATCAAGTGAACGTAATAATGACACTGTAACAAATGAAAATCAAGAAAAGAATACCATAAATAATGTAGTTTCTAATGCAAATTCTTCAAATAGTAAAATTGATGATGGAAAAACCTTGAAAAAGCTACCTTTAACAGGAAACAACATAAAAATTGTAATTGTGATTTCAACAATTATTGGTATATTTGGCGCTTATCAATTGATAAAATTAAAAGAAAGCAAAGATATAAAATAGACTAAAATGTTTATTCATTTTAGTCTATTAAATTTTATGTAAAACGATGCAAAAAAATGCAAAGAATATTGCAAAAAAACTTGCTAAAAAATAATTTTAGTGGTATATTAAACACGTAAAAAACTTAAAACAATTTGAGAGGATGAAAAAATATGAAATTATTCAAATCATACAGCGAAAAAGAGGTTAAAAAAGTAAAACCAATAGTAGATAAAATTAACAGTTTAGAGGACGAAATAAGCAAATTATCAGACCAAGAATTAACTAAAAAAACAGCTTATTTTAAAGAACAATTAAAGAATGGAAAAACATTAGACGATATTTTACCAGAGGCATTTGCAGTTGTAAGAGAAGCGTCAAAAAGAGTTTTAGGAATGAGGCATTTTGATGTCCAATTAATAGGTGGAATTATTTTACACCAAGGAAGAATTGCCGAAATGAAAACAGGTGAAGGAAAAACTTTAGTTGCAACACTTCCTGTATATTTAAATGCACTAGAAGGAAAAGGTGTACATGTAATAACAGTAAATGATTACCTAGCAAAACGTGATAGTGAATGGATGGGTAAATTATATAAATTTTTAGGATTATCAGTAGGACTTGTAGTTTCTGGACAAACTCCAAAACAAAAACAGGAAGCATATAATAGTGATATTACTTATGGTACAAATAATGAATTTGGGTTTGACTACTTAAGAGATAATATGGTTAT
>CAKPDO010000022.1 GCA_934148985.1 uncultured Clostridia bacterium | reverse complement strand
TATGTGCCAATTTCATCAGCAAAAGAAAAACATTATAAAATGAATGAAAATATTGACTTTATTAAAATAATGAAACAAGAAAGATTGCTAGGTGTATTAAATTTGAATAATATGGTTCCAATCGCAGATGACTATATAAGGATTTTAAAATACAAAGAAATAGATGAATATAGAATATTCAAAAATAGTAATGAGAGAGAGTTATATATATCATTTATTAATTTGGAGTTAAAATTAATAAATGATAAAATTGAAAAAATAAAAAAAAGTGCTATTAAATTATATACAGAAAAACTACAAAGACCTAATTCAAAGATATCCAAAAGATGTTGCGATTTTAAATTATTGGAAAGTAAATGTAAAGAATATCATAAATAACAAAGGAGTGAAGAACATGGAAAAATTACTACAAAAAGTATCAGCCAATCCAAATAATCCAAATTGGGAAAAAATAATAAAACGAGAAAAAACATTATACAAAAGAAACAGTGATTTCCGCTCTGAATTTGAAAGAGATTATACAAGAATAATAAATAGTAAAGCATACAGAAGATTGAAACACAAAACACAGGTATTTTTTTCACCGGAAAATGACCATATCTGTACAAGAATAGAACATGTAGCACTAGTAGAATCAATAAGTTACACAATTGCAAAATATTTTGGCTTAAATACAGAACTAACAAAAGCAATTGCAACAGCACATGATATAGGACATAGCCCTTTTGGGCATCAAGGCGAAAAAATTTTATCAAAGCTTTCTAAAGAATCTATTGGAAAAACATTTTGGCATGAAAGAAATGGCCTAGAATTTGTAGATAAAGTAGAACATTTAGAATCTCCTGATGGAAAAATCACAAATTTGGATTTAACATATGGAGTTAGGGATGGTATAATTTCTCATTGTGGAGAAATAGATGAAAATTGTTTGAAGCCAAGAATAGAATATATAAATTTAGAAGAATATATTCATCCAAACCAATACGCACCATATACATGGGAAGGATGTGTTGTAAAAATTGCAGATAAACTTTCTTATTTAGGACGCGATATTGAAGATGCTATAACTCTTGGAATTTTAGATGAAAAGATTAAGGAATTACATAATATTTTGAAATTAGACAAAGATGTAAAAATAAATAATACAGTAATTTTGAATACTTTTATAAATGATTTGTGCGAAAATTCATCTTTAGAAAGTGGATTAAGCTTCTCAAACGAAAAATTTGAAATGCTCAATAATTTAAAAAAATTCAATTATAAAAATATCTATTTGGCTGAAAAAACACTTAGTTGTGTAGATTATTTTGAATTGGTTTTGAATAAGTTGTTTGAATTTTTGTGCCAAACAAAATCTAGAAAAGATGAATTGAGAAAAATATGCCCTTCTTTAGTAGATGATTTTGAAAAATGGACAAGAGATTATTTTGGGATGGAATTAAATTGCAAATCAATAACTGACGGTGAATATATTCAAGCAGTAATTTATTATATTGCTGGAATGACTGATAATTACGCAATTGAAATGTATAATAAAATTATAAGTTTTTAATTGGAGAAACAAAATGAAAGAATTAGTAAAAGTAATAGAAAAAAGAATTTTTATTTGGTCAATGGCCGTAAACATGGTGTATTCAATTGCGTATTATGGAGAATCATTTATATTATCATATTTTGGAACAAGTCCTTTAACAGTTGATAAACTTGTATTACTAGCAGTAGGATTTTTTGTAGTTAGATTTGCAATGTTAATAACAGGAAAGCTTGGTTCATATATAGACAGTGTTAATACAACAAAAACTGAAACAGCAATTGAAATACATTATTTTAATAAACTTCAATCAATGACAATGAAGCAAATTACTAATGTGCATACAGGATACATTCACAAACTAATTTCCAAAGTTTCAATGGATTTTTTTGAAGTTATATGGGAAATAGAAGCAAGTGTTATTCCCTTGATAATAGGTGGAATATTAGTTTTTGCAATGCTATGTAGACAATCAATAATAATGGGAATTTTATGTATAATTATATCTTCAATAGCGGTTTTTATAAAATATAATATGATTAAAAATAAACAAACATATCAAAACAAAGCTAATGAATTGGAAGCTAAATATAACGCAACTTTTATAGACTTTATACAAAATATTATTACTGTTAGAAAATTAAATATTGCAAATTTTTGCAATAACAAAATTATTCAAAATTCAAACGAATACTTAGAAGCCACAAAAACTAATGAAAAGAAAAGGTCTATGACAAATGGAGTATTTACTGGTTTAATGGATTTATTATATCTGGTTACTATAATTAGCACTATTCTTGTTGTGAAAAGTGGTGGAGATGGTTTGCCTTATTTATTATTTTATATTACAGCCTTGGGAAAGCTATATTTCAACCTTAATAGATTTGGAATTTTCATATATTCAATAGAAAAATTTAAAATCACTAAAAAACAATTAGATGATTATTTTAAAGATAATAAAGAAACTATTTTATTAAGTGAATTTAACAATGTAAGACTTGAAAATGCCATATTTTCATACACTAAAGATGGGGCAAAGATAAAAATACCAGAGTTTACGTTAAACAAAGGGGACAGAATTAGTATTATTGGGGAATCTGGACAGGGAAAGACAACAACTATGAACATACTAGCAGGGCTATACCCAATAGAAAATGGAAATTTATTAGTAGATAATAAAATATGCAATAATTGTAGATTAGATGTTGTTTTTGTATCTCAAGAGGTTGAATTGTTTGACTTAAGTATTAGAGACAATCTATGTTTAGGGAAAAATGTTCCAGAAGAAATTATTATGAATTTATTAGAAGAAGCTGGATTATTAGAATGGTATAAAGAACTACCAGATGGTTTGGATACACTAGTAGGAGAAAAAGGAATAAAATTATCAGCTGGACAAAAACAAAGATTAAATTTAATAAGGGGAATTTTGATTGACAAAGATTTATACTTTTTCGATGAGCCTACATCTAATTTAGATATTTTGTCAGAAGAAAAAATCACAAATATGATAGAAAAATATTTGAAAGATAAAACTTATGTAATTGTTACTCATAGACCTAAAATAAAAGAATTATGTAATAGACATTATAAATTTGAAAATCACATGTTAAAAGAAATTATAAATATATAAATCACTATTTATTAAAAAAATGTGATATATAGACAAAATATGAAGTAAAAATAATAAAACTTATGGAAAGAGGGAATGGAAAATGAAATATTTCAAAAAAATAGTAGGAGATAGAATATATTTATCACCACGAAATAGTGAGGATTACGAGATTTTCACAGAATGGCTAAATGATTTCGAAACAACTGATTATTTAGGAAGAAGCGCCCAATTGTATTCATTGTCTAGTGAAAAAAAGTATTTAGAGGATAATAATTCTCCAGAGGCGACTTTTTCAATTATTACATTAGATGATGATAAAATAATTGGAGGCGTTGGTTTAGAAAAAATTGACCATTTAAAAAGGAAAGCAACATTAGGAATTTTTATAGGTGACAAGAATTATAGAAATAATGGTTATGGCACAGAAGCAATAAAATTAATATTGGAATATGGATTTAAATATTTGAATCTTAATAATATAAATTTAGATTTGATAGAATTTAATGAAAGAGCTTTAAAATGTTATAAAAAATGTGGATTTAAAGAATATGGAAGAAGAAGAAAATGTGAATTTGTAAATGGAAAATATTATGATACTATTGAAATGGATATTTTAGCAGAAGAATTTTTAGAAGATTGCATTCGAAATAAAAATATATGATAGAAAAAATAAATAGAAGCTGAATAAAATGATTATTCAGCTTCTATTTATTTATCTTCCACCAAAGCCATTAGCCTCAAGTCCAAAGCCAATTTCATTAATATAAACATCACTAGAAGATTGACCATTATATTTTTCTAAAACTGTTACTTCAACTGTTATTGGAGTTCCAATATTTGAATGTTGATAATTTAAATCGAATGTTTGTACCTCATTTGTATCTTTTAAATCAAATACATATGTAGCTTTACCATCGACAATAACTTGTATTTTTTTAGCCCTAGAATTATTTATATATGATTCATAGCTTTCACAATTTCCATTCATTATACTTAAACCATTTAATTTTACATATAAATCAGATGTACTTTCATTATTATTATTTTTTTCTTTAAGTAATTCTTTTCGAAAATCTTCTAAATTATCTTCTAATGTATTATCATTTTCAGGATATAAGCCATCTTTAACTATCGACATATTATATTTTATAGGTTTTGTATATTTTCCTACAATATTGTTGTCATAATTGCATTCAATAATTTGTATATTAGGCGAATCACCTAAAGCTAATCCCTCTGAATAATATTTTCCTAAAATATTCTCATCATATCCATATTTTTTTAGTAAAGCATAATTTATTGTATTTGATGCTTTAATTTCTTCACCATAACCGTTTTCGACAGGAACATTACCGCCTAAATAGTCTACATATTCCGTTTTTGAAACATTAGTTTCTTTTTTTACTTCTTGGTTTGTTACATTATTTGTATAAGTATTTGATAAATCGGTTTCATTTGATGGGGTACTAGATTTGTATATATGAGTATAATAAAACCACATTCCAAACAATGCAATTAACAAGATAAATATTATAAATAATAATATGACTGTAGATAAATTCACTTTTATTTTTTCTTTTTCTTTTTCTTTTTCTTTTTCTTTTTCCATATTTTAAACCTCCAATTTTTTTTACATTATATCACATATATTTGGGATTAATCAATTAAAAATCTTTATTTTTCGAAAAAATTATGATATATATAATTTAGAAAGGAGCATGTGATGCAATATATCATATGAAAAAGAAATGAATAAAAAAGAATTAAAAGATATATTTAATAAAATGAAAAATAGTGATGAAACAGCACTTGAACAATTATATCAAAAATATGGAAATCTAGTATATGGGATAGCATTTGGTATCTTGAAAAACAAAGAAGACTCAGAAGATACTGTACAAAATGTATTTTGCAAATTATATAAAATGGACAAAGAAAAACTTCCATTAGACAAGGAGTCATGCTGGCTATATACACTATCAAAAAATGAGGCGATTTCTTTGTACAGAAAGAAAAATGAAGATGTTGATTTGGATAGTATATATGAAATAGAAGAAAATAATGATGAAATAGATAAAAGCATAGATATTTTAGAATTTAATAGATTAATTAACTCTTTAAATGAAAAGGAAAAACAAATAATATCTTTAAAGATTCTTTCTGAGCTATCATTTGACGAAATTGCTAAATTTTTAAATGAACCAGTTGGAACAATAAAATGGAGATATTACAAGTCTTTGCATTCTATAAAATTATTATGTAGCAATTTAGGTATGTTTATTATTACATTTGTTATAGGAATAAAGGCTTTAAATATGAAAACAAAAGTTTCTCAAACTGAAACAGAAGATAATACAAATAGCGAAGTTAATTCTATTACAAATAATACGACAGATGAAACCAAAAAATCAGAATTACAAGAAAGTTTGAAAGATGAAACAAATATTAATCATGAAGTAATAAATGAAACACATGAGGAAATACATGTTATTCCAAATGAAACTGAACAAATAAATTATGGAGGAATAGGAATTTTAAGCATTTCAATGATTTTTTTAATCTTAACTATATTTTTTACAATTATTTTTAAAAAGTACCAACTAAAACGAAAAAATAAAACGTCTAAATAATAGAAAGGTTAAAAAGGTGATAAAAATGAAGAAAAAAACAAAAGTAATAATTGGAATATTGCTTGTAATAGCAATTATAGGAGGAGTATATTATAAGTTTATTACAAATACTGTAAATACGAATAGTCCAAATAATACGAATTCAATTACTAATGCAAAAACAAATGAAGAAGCCGCTACAGAGAGAATTGTAATGGTAAATGGAAAACTATATTATGATACAGGGAAAGAAAGCACAATTGATGCACGTTGTGGAAATAGTGACGGAAGAATAACGTCTAATATAGAAGCTAATAAAATTCCAGTTCAAAATGACCAAGCAAATTTTGAGGGAAATTATGAGTACCAATATGGAAGTTCAAATATAATAGAACTAAAAATAGATAATAAATGGTATGTATTTAAAGAAGATGATGGAAATAAACAAAAAGTAATAGATGGAAAAAGTGAGATAGTAAGTGCATTATCACTAGATGATAAAATACAAGAAAATACAATTTGGTGTGGTACATTTCAATTAATATGGAATGATTTGAAAAATGATTTAGCAAAACAGGATATAGTATTTAATCCACAATTAAAAGTTGTAGAAAATTTAAATAAAGAAACTTTCACCGCAAATGATTTATCAGACAAGTATTTTTACAAAAAAATTGGAACTCCATCAATTGCTTTGAAAAAAGAAATCGAAAAAGCAATTAAAGAAAAATTTAATGAAAAAAGTGACATCTTAGATGATTTTCAATGGGAGAGTAGAGATCCAAAGGATTATTTTTTGTATACCATGTTAAAAAAGGAATTTAAATTTGAAAAAGCATTTGAAGAATTAGAAACAGGAAAGTTTGGAAATTATGAAAATGTTAAATATTTTGGAATAAAGAGTAGTAGTGAAAGTGATGAGTTAAGAAATCAAGTGACGGTTTTATATTATAATTCGAAAAATGATTTTGCAATTAAATTAAAAACTACTCAAGAAGATGAGGTTATTCTTAGCAAAAATCCTAATGGAGAGTCTTTTAATGAAATTTATCAAAATATAATTGAAAAAAGTAATAATTATAACGGAAATAAGAAAATACAAGAAGGCGAATTAGTAAAAATTCCTAATTTGAAAATTGACCAAAAAGTTGAATTTACAGGAATAGAAAATAGACCGTTTCTATTTTCAAATGGCGATTGCTATAGCATAGAAAAAGCTTTACAAACAATTAAATTTGAATTGGATAAGACAGGTGGAAAAATCAAAAGTGAAGCTGGAATAATGTTGAAATGTGAATCAGCTGTTATACCTAGTGAAATTAGAGAGTTTTCTTTGGATGATACTTTTGCTGTGTTCTTAATTGAAAGTGGTAAAGATAAGCCTTATTTTGCTGGAAAAATTAATGATGTAACGAATTTTCAATAAAATACTTTAAATAAAGAATTACTATTTTCATAGTAGTTCTTTATTTTTTGTAAAAATTAGCACTCTACTATTGCAACTGCTAAAATAAAGTGGTATAATAAAAATTGTTCGAAAAAAAACCGGTCCCAAACGAACAATGTTCACAAAAGAACCGGTCCCAAACGAACAAAATGATACAAAGGAGGTATCGAAAATGAATATACAAAAATTTACACAAAAATCAGTAGAAGCTATACAAAAAGCACAAAGCATAGCAATAGACAATCAAAATTCACAGATAGAACAAGAACATCTATTGCTTGCATTACTAGAACAAGAGAATAGCCTAATAAAAGAATTACTAAAAAAGATAGGAACATCAGAAAATTTTGAAGATGCAGTAAGGACAGAGGTAAGCAAAAAGCCTCGAATGACAGGAACTTCAAGACCAAATGATAGTATATATGTTTCACAAGATGTAGACCAAGTATTAAATGATGCCGAAAAAACAGCCACCAAAATGAAAGACGAATATGTATCTGTTGAGCATATAATGCTTGCAATATTTGATGATGCAAATAATGCTATAAAAGAGTTATTTAGGACATTTAACATAACAAAAAATGCATTTTTAAAGGCATTATCAAGTGTTAGAGGCAATACTAGAGTTACAACAGACAATCCTGAAGAAACATATGATGCATTAAAAAAATATGGTCAGGATTTGGTAAAACTTGCAAGAGAGCAAAAGTTAGACCCAGTAATAGGTAGAGATACAGAAATAAGAAATGTTATAAGAATATTATCAAGAAAAACCAAAAATAATCCATGTTTAATAGGTGAACCTGGTGTTGGTAAAACAGCAATAGCTGAGGGATTAGCACTAAGAATAGTTAGGGGAGATGTACCAGAAGGTTTGAAGGATTGCACTATATTCTCACTAGATATGGGATTGCTTATTGCAGGTGCAAAATATAGAGGCGAATTCGAGGAAAGATTAAAAGCAGTATTACAAGAAGTAAAGAAAAGCGAAGGCAAAATAATATTATTTATTGATGAAATTCATACAATTGTTGGTGCTGGAAAAACAGATGGTGCAATGGATGCAGGTAATTTGTTAAAACCAATGCTTGCAAGAGGAGAACTTCATTGCATAGGTGCAACTACTTTAAATGAATATCGTGAATATATAGAAAAAGATCAAGCTTTGGAAAGACGTTTTCAACCTGTAATGGTAGATGAACCAACAGTAGAAGATACTATTTCTATTTTGAGAGGATTAAAAGAAAGATATGAAGTATATCATGGTGTAAAAATTGCAGATAATGCACTTATTGCGGCAGCTACTTTATCTCATCGTTATATATCAGATAGATTTTTACCAGATAAAGCGATAGACTTAATAGATGAGGCATGTGCCATGATAAAAACAGAAATGGAATCTATGCCAACAGAATTAGATGAAATTTCCAGAAAAATTATGCAATATGAAATAGAAGAAACAGCTTTGAATAAAGAAACTGATGAGATTTCAAAACAAAGGTTGCAAGATATTCAAAAAGAAAAAGCAGAATTGAAATCAAAATTCGATGTTATGATGGCAAAATGGAAAAATGAAAAAACAGCAATTGGAAAAGTTCAAAAATTACGTGAAGAAATAGAACAAACTAATAGCCAAATAGAACAAGCTGAAAGAAAATATGACCTAAATAAGGTTGCAGAACTTAAATATGGTAAACTTCCAGAATTACAAAAAGAATTAGAAAAAGAAGAAGAAATATCAGAAAAAAGTAAAGAAGACGGTTTGCTTAGAAACAAGGTTACAGAAGATGAGATAACAAAAATCATTTCAAGATGGACAGGCATCCCTGTAAGCAAATTAATGGAGGGAGAAAGAGAAAAATTATTACACTTGAGTGATATTTTGCATAAAAGAGTAATTGGCCAAGATGAGGCTGTAGAGAAAGTATCTGAATCAATTATTCGTTCAAGGGCAGGAATAAGTGACCCACGTAGACCAATAGGTTCATTCTTATTTTTAGGACCTACAGGTGTAGGTAAAACAGAACTTGCAAAGGCATTAGCTGAAAGCTTATTTGATGATGAGCATAATATTATAAGAATTGATATGTCTGAATATATGGAAAAATATTCGGTTTCTAGATTAATTGGTGCTCCTCCAGGATATGTCGGATATGAAGAAGGTGGCCAATTAACTGAAGCAGTTAGAAGAAAACCTTATTCAGTTGTATTATTTGACGAGATAGAAAAAGCTCACCCTGATGTATTTAACATACTTCTTCAAGTTCTAGATGATGGGCGTATCACTGATTCTCAGGGAAGAACAGTTGATTTTAAAAATACTATTATAATTTTGACATCAAACTTAGGCTCTGAATTTATACTTGATGGAATAGGGGAGAACGGCGAAATTTCGAAAAAAGCTCAAGACAAAGTAAATTCACTTTTGAAACAAAGTTTCCGTCCTGAATTTTTGAACCGTTTGGACGAAATTGTAATGTACAAACCTTTGAAGAAAACTGAAATTTCTAAAATTTTGGATTTATTAATTATAGATTTGGAAAAAAGACTAGATGATAAACATATTAAATTAGAGTTAACAGATGATGCTAAAAATTATTTGATTGATAATGGTTATGATGAAATTTACGGTGCAAGACCTTTAAAGAGATTTGTTCAGAAAAAACTTGAAACTTTAATTGCTAAAAAGATTTTAGCACAAGAAATTTTACCAAATACTACTATAAAAATTGGAATTGTTGAAAATGAATTACAATTGATTAAATAAAAAAACGTCAATAGACTGTAAATTCGGGTCTATTGACGTTTTTACAATTTTTGCTTGAAAATAAAGTAACAATTATGGTATAATAAAAAAAGTTCGTATAAAAATATAGGGGAGAATGAAATGGAAAAAGATAAAGAAAGATTACAAGTAATAGAAAACATAAGAAAAGCCGCTGAAAATAAAGAGTTTAATTCAAAAGTAGAATTACATGACCATGTTGTTACTGAAGAAGAAAGAGAAAAAGTGATTTTAAAATATGATAGCAGAAAAAAGAAATTAAGAAATAAGGCTAAAACGATAGTTGCAAGAAGTATAACAGATTCTATAACTGAATATGTTAATTTTAAAACTGAAATAAAAGGAATAGAAAATATAAAAGAAATTAAAACTGGAGCAATTGTTACATCAAACCATTTTAGCAAAATAGACAATACTATAATTAGATATCTAATGCACAAAATTGGCAAAAAAAGAAAGTTCGATATTATTGTTCAGGAAACTAATATATTTATGCCCGGCTATTTAGGATGGCTTTTGAAAAATAATAAGACAATACCTGTAAATACAAATCATCAATATATTGCTACAAATTTTGAGCCAACTCTTGAAAAGCTTTTTAAAAAGAAACATTTTATTTTGATATATCCAGAAGAAGAAATGTGGTTTAATTATAAGAAACCACGTCCTGGGAAAATAGGTGCATATCATTATGCGTGCAAATATAATGTACCAATTATTCCTTGTTTTGTTGAAATGCAAAATACTGATAAGATAGGGGATGATGGATTTTTTACTCAAAAATATACTTTACATGTTATGAAACCTTTATATCCTGATACTTCTTTGGAGTTTAAGGCTCAAAAAGAAGATTTGAGAAAAAGAGATTTTGAGCTAAAAGTTGCTAAATATGAGGAAGTTTATGGTGAGAAATATGATGATACTTTTGATGTTAAGAGAGATATTGCTGGGTGGAATTAATTGATATTTAGCAAAACCCCATCAAAAAACGATGTTATTGTTTTTTGATGGGGTTTTGCATTATTTGTATTTGAATGGCCAAAGTAATTTGTAATTAATTATTACAATGTCATCCCAATACACATTGTGCTTTTTTGTGCATTCATTTTTTAATTCGTAAATGCCATCATACGAACATATTTTTTTCGGAAGCAAAATTTCGTTCATAAATGGTTCATTCCGACAAAATCCAGAAACAAAGTAATGATAGTATTTCTTTTGAGTAGACATAACATACCTCCTCTTGATTGGCAAGTAAATGCATTAGCATATACTTATAATTGAATAGATACTTTAAAATTATATCATGTTTTAGTTTTAAAAACAAGGCTATTTGAGCACTTTTTATTTTATCCTTTTGAAATTTTTCGTTTTACTTCTTCTTCATTATTTTCTTGCTTCAATTTGAAAATATCATTTGGTGTACAATCTAATAGTATACATAATTTTTCAATTGTTTCAAATTTTATTCCACTTGTTTTATTATCCATCATATCTGAAATTGTTTTATAGTCACTATGCATATTTTGAACTAACCAATATTTTGTTTTTCTCTTATTTTTTAGTAATTCTTTTACGTTTAAATATAACATATATACCTCCGTTTGGTAAAAATTTATTTATATTATATATAAAATTTTTGCAAAAATTAACCCATATGTAGCTTGACTAAGTTATAACTATATGGTATTATTTGGTAGACGATAAATTTGATAGAGGAGATGATTTACTAATGAGAAATTGAATAAAATTACAAGATGTAGTTAAAAATATAGTAAACAATGGAGGAATAGAAATGAATTTTGAAAAAAATAAGGGAATTACTTTGATAGCACTTGTTATAAGTATAATTATTCTTTTAATATTGGCTGGAATAAGCATAAATGCTCTAACTGGGCAAAATGGTATTTTAAACAAAACAATAGAAGCAAAAGAAAAAAATAGAGTTGTATCGGACTTGGAATATTTGCAAGTTGAGGCAACATCTGAGCTAATAGATTATTATCAAGGAAATGATATAAAAAGCGAAAGTGATTATATTTTAGATAAATGGAGTAATGGAAATAATAGTAAAATAAGTGTTAATAAAACAGACAAGACTGTAACATATAATGGTAATATATATTCTATGAGTGATATTATAGGAAATGAAAATGAAAAAACAAAAATTAATGAAAATAAAATGGAACAAATAACAATATCGACTGCAACAGATGAAAAAGATAAAAAAATATTATCTAGCGGAAAAGTACGAATAATAATTGAAGAAGAAAATAATATGAGGGCATATATTCCAAATGGATTTTATTATGTAACAGGAAAGCCTTCGACTGGAATGGTTATATCAGATATTTATGGAGATGATGATGAAAATACTAGGGGAGGAAACCAATTTGTGTGGGTGCCATGCAGTATAGATACAAGTGCAACAAAAGCAACAGATAATGGAACAACAGTTACATATGAAAAAGTAAATGGATTAGCTCAAAATTGGAAAATTCTTTATGGAAATGAGTATAATTATACAACAATAGCGGCTGGAATAAATAAAGGTAAAACAATAGATGATTGGAAAGATTTGGGAGGAAACACAGAAAGTGTAAAAAAATATGGAGGCTTTTATATAGCGAGATATGAAGCTGGCCTACCATTAGATGAAACATTATGGAATAAAAAAAATGGAGCAACTTATGGTCTGATTGGTGAAGATAGAGATACATCTGACTTTATTCCTGTAAGCAAGAAAAATAATGCAAGTTGGAATATGATAAGTCAGAAAAACGCACTAATTGTATCAAAAAAAATGTATGAAAATAGCCAAACTGTAGAAAGCAATTTAATAGATAGTTACGCATGGGATACTGTTATTTCATGGTATTCAAAAACAGGCATTGATTGTGCAAAATCAACTGGGTATGGAAATTATTTAAATACGAAATTTGGGCAAAGCTCTGAAAATGAAAAAATATCATTAAAAAATGTATTATATGCAGTACATTCCAAAAATGAATTAACTGGCGGAACTATTTATGCAAATAAGTATAATTTTTTTAAAGAAGAGGTAAATGTTGAAAAAAATTTGGAAATATACTATGAAATAGCAACAGGTTCATCAGAGTATACTAAAAAGAATAATATTTATGATTTAGCTGGAAATATGTGGGAGTGGACAACTGAAGTAAGTAATTGGCCATATTTGGAAAAACAAGATACAGATGCTGCTGTTTTTAGAGGAGGAAGCTTTATACATCAGGGAGACAGCCTTGCGTGTAGTAGCCGTAATGGCGGATATTTTTCAACTACGCCCAATATTGATGTTGGTTTTAGAGTTGTACTTTATCTAAAAGTTTAAATAAACTAGGACTGCAAAGGATTAATTTCTTTGAGCCCTAGTCTTTTATTTTGAATTTTTCCATATGATTAATATAAAATTTTGCATATTAAATTGCAATATTTAATTCAATATGATAGAATGTGGTTGGAAAATTTACACAAAAAACATAAACCCAACATCAAAAAAGAACAAACAAACATTAGAATAAAAAAGTCTAATGAAGGAGGAGGATATTATGGAAAATAATAACCAAGAAAAAATAAAACTACTCAGCCTAGTTCCAATAGATGTACAAGAAAAAAAGTTTCAAACACTAATGTTAATATATGAAAAAGCAATGATGCAAGCAAAAAAAGAGTTAGAAGAATTTCAAGCAAGCTTAAAAGAACTATATAGCTACAATGTCATAAATAACATAGAAAGTAGAATAAAAACGCCAGATAGTATAATCAAAAAAATGAAAAAGAAAAATTATGACCTAAATTATGAAGAACTAATACGAAACATAAACGATATAGCAGGAATAAGAATAGTTTGTCCATTTAAGACCGACATTTTCAAAATAAAAGAAACAATTGAAAAAAAATCAGCTTTAGAAGTGCTAGAAGTTAAAGATTATATAAAAACACCTAAAAAAAGTGGATATTCAGGGCTACATATAATAGCTCAAACCCCAGTAACAATTGGAGATACAGTAGCTCAGGTAAAAATAGAAATACAAATAAGAACAATGGCAATGGATTTTTGGTCTACCACAGAACACAAAATTAAATATAAAGCCAAAAATAAGTTAAGCAAAATTGATTCAATGAAAATGGTTCAATATGCAAAAATAATAAACAAACTAGACGAAAAAATAACAAAAATAAATTCAAAATATATAGGGTAAAAAAGAAAAGAGGATGTTATGAATAAAAATTATGCATTAAACAGTGATGTAGTAAAAATTTCATCAATAAAAGAAATGCTAAATTTAGCAGTAAAAGACGCAGGAGATAAAAATGCATTTGAATATAGAGATGAAAACAATCATGAAAAAATAGTCAAAGTTACATACAAAGAATTTGTAAAAGACACCGAAGAATTAGGAACAGCTTTAGCAAGTTTAGGAATGCAAAATAAACATATTGCAATTATAGGTGAAAATAGCTATAAATGGCTTACTGTGTATCTAACAGTTTTAAAAAGTACAGGAGTATTTGTGCCAATAGATAGAGAATTACCTTGTAAAGATATCATAAATGTACTAAAACATAGTGATAGTGAAGTTTTATTTTATTCTGAAAAATATGAAAAATGGATAGATGAAATAAAAGAAAATGTACCAAATATCAAATTTTTCATAGGATTAAACAGAAAAAAGCATAATGGAAATATTTTGTCATATGACATTTTTAAAGAAAATGGAAAAAATGTATTAGAGCAAGGTAGCAAGATATATACAGAATTAGAATATGATGAAAACAAGTTAAAATTGCTTGTATATACATCAGGAACAACTGGAACCCCAAAAGGTGTAATGCTGACAGAACATAATTTAATAAGTGTTATATATTATGGATTACAGGTAGCAGATATTGGTCAGAAGTGTCTATCTGTACTTCCATATCATCATACATATGAAGCTGTTGCTGGAATACTTGTCGAATTGCATAAACATTCAACAATATGTATAAATGACAGTCTAAAAAATGTGTTAAAAAATTTACAATTATTCAAACCTGATTTCATATACTTAGTTCCAGCATTTACAGAGGTATTTTACAAAAATATTTGGAACAATGCACAAAAAACAGGTAAAGATAAAGCTTTGAAAAAAATGATACCTATAAGTAATGGTTTAAGAGCAGCGGGAATAGATTTAAGAGCCAAATTATTTAAGTCAATACATGAAGCATTTGGAGGAAATCTGAAAGAAATAATATGTGGTGGTGCTCCAATTAGGCCTGAAATAGGAAAATTCTTTAATGATATAGGAATAACATTGTTAAATGGATATGGAATTACAGAATGTTCCCCACTTGTTAGTGTTAACAGAATGAAATTCAATGATAGTAATACTGTAGGTGTGGTTTTGCCATGTTGTGAAATAAAATTTGAAAATGTAAATAGCGATGGAGATGGCGAAATATGTGTAAAAGGCGACATCGTTATGCAAGGATATTATAAAGACGAAGAAAGAACAAATACGGTTTTAAAAGACGGATGGTTTAATACAGAAGATTATGGAAGCATAAATAAAAAAGGACAGCTTATAATAAATGGAAGAAAGAAAAATCTTATAGTATTAGATAATGGAAAAAATGTATATCCGGAAGAAATCGAAAATTACATTCTTGGAATTGATTATGTACAAGAAGTTATTGTAAAAGGCATAAAAAACAATATTGGACAAGAAGTATCTCTTTGTGCTGAAGTATTTTTAAATGATGATAAAGTTAAAGAGATGAATATTCAAAACATACATGAAAAATTAAAAGAAGATATTGCTGAATCTTGTAAAGAACTTCCTACATATAAAAAGATTACAGAAATTGAAATAAGAAAAGATGAGTTTGAAAAAACAACAACTAAAAAAATAAAAAGATAATTAAAAGAGGCTTTTAAAAGTATATTTTCCCTTAAAAAGAAAATTAGGGTAAATTTACAATAGAAGCCTCTTTCTATAAAAGGAGAGATTTAGAATGAGAAGATTATTTACATCTGAGAGTGTTACAGAGGGACATCCAGATAAATTGTGTGATTATATATCAGATAGTATTTTAGATAGCTATCTTGCAATAGACCCCTATTCAAGGGTAGCATGTGAAACTGTTGCTGGAAAAGGTGAAATATATATAACTGGCGAAATAACTTCAAATGCTGAAGTTGATATTGAGCAAGTTGTAAGAAATGCAATTAAAGAAGTGGGATATTGCGACAGCAAAACAGATATAGATTATAAAACATGTAATGTTATAGTAAAATTATCAAAACAGTCAGCCGATATAGCTCTCGGGGTTGATAAATCATTAGAAACAAAACAAGGGAATGAGGAATTATTAGGTGCTGGCGACCAAGGTTTAATGTTTGGATTTGCATGTAATGAAACAAATGAATTAATGCCACTTCCTATCTCCTTGGCTCATAAACTTGCAAAACAATTAACATTTGTAAGAAAGCAAAATATAATAGATTATTTAAAACCAGATGGTAAAGTCCAAGTTACAGTTGAATATGAAAATGACCAACCTAAAAGAGTTGATACAATAGTAATTTCTACTCAACATAAGGAAAATGTAGATTTGAATATTTTAAAAAAAGACATAAAAAAAGAAGTTATAAATAAAATAGTACCACAAGAACTTTTAGATGAAAATACGAAATATTTTATAAATCCAACAGGAAGATTTATAATTGGAGGACCCCTTGGTGATAGCGGCCTAACAGGAAGAAAAATAATAGTTGATACATATGGCGGATATAGTCGTCATGGTGGTGGTGCCTTTTCTGGTAAAGACCCTACAAAAGTTGATAGGTCTGCAAGCTATATGGCAAGACATATTGCTAAAAATGTTGTTGCAAATGGTTACAGTACCAAATGTGAAGTGCAACTAGCGTATGCAATTGGTGTTGCAAATCCTGTTTCCGTTTATGTAAACACTTTTGGAACAAATACAATTCCAGAAGAAGAAATTAGCAAAAAAATAATAAATAAGTTTGACTTAACTCCGAGCGGCATAATTAATTATCTAGACTTAAGAAAGCCTATTTATAGATTTACAACTAATTATGGTCATTTTGGAAAAGAAAATTTGGCTTGGGAAAAAATTATAAATTTATAAAAAAGGAGATTTTGCGGTGCTAAATTTTACGGTGTCAAAAAAGAAAATTGTAATAATATCCATCTTATTAATCATTGTTATAAGCATGATTTTTATTGCCACGAGAATCAAAAATAAGACGTTTTCAAATCAAAGCAATAATTCTATACCTGATACAACATCACCGATAATTGTACTAGGCAATTCTTATACTGTAAAAACTGGATACAGTAAAAATTTGGTAGATGTAATAATGAGTGCAGATGATATTGATAAATATCCAAAAAGAGAAATTATTGGAGATTATGACCTAAATACTCAAGGTGAATATAACTTAACATATAAAATTGAGGATGCTTCTGGAAACATTACGTCTAAAGATTTTGTGCTAAAAGTAAAAGACAATTACAAATATTCTGAAGATAAAATATTATTTAAAGATGCAGTCAATAAATATAAAAATGATACAACTAAGCTTGGTATAGATGTTTCAAAGTGGCAAGAAAATATTGACTGGAAAAAAGTTGCAGATGAGGGTGTAGAGTTTGCAGTTCTAAGAATGGGATACCAAAATGGATTTGATGGAGATGTATCAATTGACCCTTATTTTGAAGCTAATATAAAAGGATGTATTGATAATAATATACCTATTGCCGTTTATTTTTCTTCTTATGCAAAAAGCGTAAATGAAGCAAAATCCCAAGCTTCATGGATTTGTGATAAATTACATGAATATAATTATAGCAATATAAATATTGCCTTTGACTGGGAAAATTGGAACTCGTTTAATAAATTAGGACTTAGCTTATATGATATAAATGATATGGCTGATACTTTTATGGATGAGTGTGTGAACATGGGGTATAAGGCTATGTTGTATGGAAGCAAGACTTATTTAGAGGCTGTTTGGAAAAATGATAAAAATTATCCTGTTTGGCTTGCAAATTATGTTGATGAAACTTCTTATAGTGGAAATTATAAAATTTGGCAATTTTGCCAGACTGGGATTGTTAGTGGAATTAATGGAAATGTGGATATTAATGTTATGTATGAATGATGAATTTATTACCATTTAAAGATGTCGTTATTATAAAATGTCTAATGTTGACTTTGTAATAACGATTTTTTTATTTATAACGAGATTTTTTGTAATATCAACTAAGAATATGTTTACAAATGTTATAAAAGCTATTATTATATTGAATAGTAAAGATAGGGGGAGGTGAGAAGTTTGAAAAATTCCATATACGTTGAATTTGGAAATAAAATTGCTGAACATAGAATATTACATAATTTGACTCAAGAAGATTTAGCTGAAAAATTACATGTTTCTAGTCAAGCTGTTTCAAAATGGGAAAATGGAAAATGTTTTCCTAAACTAAAAAATATTATTGAGATTTGTAGAGAGCTAGAAATAAATTATATTGATTTTTTTGAAAGTTTGTTTAAATAGAAAGTAATGTTGTACAATGTTGTGTATAGCGGGAAAGAGGATTTTATAGGTTTCTCCTATCTTACATTGTACAAAACTTACATTTTGCGCAATGTGTGATATGTGGAAAAACCTCTTTCAAGATCCTATCTCCCACAAATTCTTGTAACTATTAGCTTTAAAAGCTTTCCAAGCTATCGTTTGACTAACATTATTGCTTTATCCCATTTATTACTTGTGATAATGTTAGTCTAGTCCCAGATATTTATTTCTAAAGTCAATTTAAATCAGTTTTATAATTTACCTTTATAAATTAATTTTATTACTTATTATATATTTTATATGAATTTTTTTCGCAAATACCCAAAATGCTTGTTTTATCTATATTTGCCGTATTTTATTAACAACAAACTATATTGATTAAAATTTAAAACGCCTTAAAATCGATTCTCGTGCGTCGTTTTTTAACCGTTTTTTGCATTTTTTATATACCTATATAAGTATATAAAAATTTAGTCATTTTTTATCTAAAATTCTCAAATTATATGATTTAAATATTAAAATGCCTTGAAATCAATTCTCATAAGCCGTTATTTTAGACATTTTAGTATTTATAGGATAATTATATATTATATTGCTAAAATTTTTATAAAGACTTAAATAAACTAAATTTAGATTATAATTGGATTAAAATTGATTTTCGTAAGTTTAAATTATAATAATGAAAACATATAAATTTAAAATCAAACATGAAAATTTTCAATTAACAAATGTTCGTTTTAAAAAATCTATAAAATTAAAATTTTTAATTTATAATTTTATTTTTTAGAACTTTGCACAAAATTTTTTATATTAATATAAATCTACAATATTAAAAGTATAGTTATCCCCCTACTCTACTCGTTTTTATTGGAATAAAAAAATCAGCATACTTTTATTGCTCCTTAAATAATAAATTGCAGAGCACATTTGCTGCACCCTGCATAATTTTTTCTTACATCTTTTCAGATGGAGTTCATTTGTAATAACAGTTATACTTTTTTAATTATCATTTAACTCTAATTCATTCCTAATTAAATTTTTAGCCAACAATTTTGATATATTAAAATCCCTAAAATCAAATTTTTCCTCATTAATCCTCTTATATACATCCTGTAAATATTTCCTTGCCTCAATTTTTATCTCTTCTGTATCTGTAGAAGACGCTTCTAAAATCCTAAAAATTTGACGAACAGCATCTGTTCCCATTTCGTATTTCAAATAATACATATCTATTTTCCCAGTTTCAATATATCTATTTACATTTTTACTAGCTATTATATTATCAAAATTAGCAAAATTCATGCATACATAAGTAATTATTATTATTGTAAAATAACATTTTGGTAAATTGATTTTTTTATCTAAAATATATAATATTGTTGGAATAAACAATATACACTCTGTTAATAAAATACAATATACTAAAAGTCTAAATAACGTATATCCATAAGCACTTTCATAAAAGTGCATTCTTATAGCTGCTGATATTACAATAATAAATGTAAAGAAAATCATTAATAAGCTCATGTAATTGATATATTTGTTAGATTTTTCTTCCTCTTTATTTTCTCTTTTTTTAGCAATTAATATCACAAGCAAATTAATTAGTGATACAACCATTAGTTGAAAAAATCCTTGTCTAGCATAATGGGCATAATTCAATGTTGTATTTCTAATAAATAATGATTTTATTTGTATACAGCAAAATACTAAATATATTACATTTAGCGAAATCAAAATCGTTTTAATTGTAAAGTTGTCGTATCTTTGGCTACTGTTTTCTTCGATTTTTTGAATTACCTCATATTTTATGCAAATATAATAAAACAAGCCCATAAAATATAAAAATGCAATTAGCATACATATTATTTTTGATATATTTATTGTCCAAAGCATATGAAAAATATTTCCAAAAATTGATTTAAAAATATTTGCAAAAATCTCATCGGCTGATGATAATAATATTATTATAGCCAAAACAATTGGCACAGTTATTAATATTGCTTTGAAAATTTTTTTAGTTTTATCATTAGTTTTTATACTTAGTTTTCCACCTATAGCCTCAACTAATTTTTTTATACTTTCACCTATATAGCTTATTGGAGTAAGAAATACACCCAATAGTGTTCCAATTGTATCAAGATTAATCTCTAATTTTTCTCCAATTAGGCCTAATATCATAAAAACTATTAAAATAGGTATTATTAATAAATTCCAATTATTAAAAAAAGTGTTATCATATATAAAATATGTACTTGAAAGTAATAATATTGGTATTAGTAATATTTTAGATCTCGAATTTTTTATTTTATTATTTTCTTCTAATAAATGTATAAAGAAATATACAAAAGGTGCTGTAAATAATAGCATTGAAAGCCCAATATCTTTGCCTAAAAATAATGTTATAATCCATATTGCTAAAATTAATGCTCCAATTCCTAAATTAATCATCACAATCTTCCTCCCCTTCTTGATATTCTAATATATCTCCTGGCGCACATTCAAGAACTTTACACAATTTATTTAGTGTTGAAAATCTTATTGCTTTTCCTTTATTTGTTTTTAATATAGATAAATTTGCAGGAGTAATTCCTATTTTTTCTGCTAATTCTATTGATGAAATTTTTCTTTTTGCCATCATTACATCTAAATTTACTATTATCATTTTGATTTCCTCCTATATTGTTAATTCATTTTCTTCTTTGTACTCAGTTGCTTGTTTTAGCAAATTTGATAAAATATATAGAGCAATTGATACTCCCAAAAATAATATACTTAGAAATAGCAATGTACAATTTAAAATAATATCATTTGATTTTGCTAAAAATATTTCGTACAAAAAATCAATTAACCAAAATATTGAGCCTACTAAACTTATTACGCCTGTTGATTTTAATGTTTTAACGTTTTCATCACAAAATGGATTATTTATTCTTAAACTGTTAAATAATTTAATAAATTTATGTGTAATTATTAATAGTACAATTCCATTTGGATATATTACATACATGCTTGCACCCAATCCAAAACCAAATTTGCTTAATACAAATGGTAATGCAATTAAAACTATTATTCCTCCATAAAAACAAATTTGTAAAAATATTTTTAAAATTTTTCCAATTCCTTTTTCTCCTGTTATTTGCATAAAAAATCCCTCCATAATTTAAATATTATGAAAGGATTATATTACTTTTATTTTTGTTTGTCAATATTTTTTTATCGTTTCTCGATATTTTCGTAAATCATAGTCGATTATTAGTTCTGTTTAACGCCTATAATTGAATATGATGCACTTGTTCTGAATCATTTTTCATAAACATCAAAACTTCCTATTTTTTCTATTTTATTATAATTTTGCTTAACATATTTTATAATGTCTAACGGTGTTTGCCAATTTAGATTGTGTTCATTACTAAGCAATAATAATTTTGCGTTTTCTTTTGATTGTAAATCTTCAATTATTCCATTTGAGCCTTCTCCGCCAAGGTTTCCAATTAAAAACATATCATAATTCTTATTATATCTATTAATTGGTATCATATATACTCCAGCTCTAGCATCTAAAATGTATACCTCTTGTTCTTGCCTTAAAATATAATCATCTACTTCTTTTATACTTTCTATCAAATTTTCAGATACAGGAATATACTTGAAATTTTGTGTATTATAATTATTACAAATTCTTAAGTATCCTATTATTTTATAAAATGACAGTAATAATACAAAAATTATTATTATATTTGTAATGGTTTTAGTAAATTTGAGCATTTTTTCATTATTAAATATTCCATTAAAATATTTATTTACTAGTAATTTTGTCATATAGATTACAAGTATTATAGCAATCGTTCCACCAATTAAAAAATGTATTTCATCTGATATAGGATAAATCACAATTATAGTTGAAATCGAATACGAAACTAAAATTGTTAGTATTGTATTTTTTTCTTTTATAGCTTTATAAAAAGCAACTATTATTCCAAATGGTACAATTACAGCAAGAAAACTTAAATTTCCTTTAAACAAAGTATAATAAGGAATGCTATTTTTAAATTCTTTTATTCCTAAAAACGCATAATCTATAAAATCATAAATAATTCCATTATATACTAAATATGCTATTAAAATAGAAACAGGTATAATAACAGCAAAAATTCTTGTTAAAAATATTTTCAAGAATATCTTTAAGTCCGTTATATTTCTGACTGCTAAAATTTTATATGATGCAAATCCAATTGAAAGACATATTCCTGTTGTTTGCTTCATAGTAATACTTATTCCCGCTAATATGCCTAAAAATACTTCTTTTTTTGCATCATATTTAAATAAATTGTTACTGTCTTTATAGCTTTTTAATTCATTTTTTAATAAAACTAATGCTATTAGCAAAACCATAAAATTATAATCTATGCAAAAATATTTTACAAATAAACTAAAAATCATTGCCAATATAATTAGCATATAATCTTTTTTTATCTCTAATATATCTAATATTTTATATACATATAACATTATTGTTGCATTAAGAATACTTGCCAGCACTCTCATAACAATCATTTCTGTTCCAAACGCTTTTAAAAATATTCCACATAGTATTGGCAATCCTGGAGTTGTTACTAAATTAAAATCCCTGTATGGTAACAGTCCATTTGCAATGTTTCTAGCCGAGTTAAATACCCACACTTCATCTAAATTATTTAAATATCTATTTACTATTACAGTAAATGCTACTATCCAAAAGAATAAAAACACTAATAAATCATTTTTTATTTTTTTCATCTGTTTTCTCCCATAAACATATTTATTCAATTGTCTTTTTTATATCATAAAAACAGATAATTATCAATAATTATCTGTCTTTATATTTTTTATTTATTATATCTATATAAATCAAATTCCAACTTCTCCATAAGTTCCTCATTATTTTTAGTTGTCTTAATAGCATTTAGAATTTGTTCAGTGCTATCAGCAGCTGATAAATTGCTCATCGCCTTTCTGATTAATTCAGCAACTTTAAGCTCTTTTTCATTTAATAGTAAATCTTCACGTCTAGTGTTAGACCTATTAATATCAATAGCTGGGAAAATTCTTCTTTCAGCTAAACTTCTATCAAGTAGAACTTCCATATTTCCAGTGCCTTTAAATTCCTCGAAAATAACATCGTCCATTCTACTTCCAGTTTCTGTTAAAGCTGTAGCCAAAATAGTTAAACTTCCACCATTTTCTATGTTACGAGCAGCACCAAAGAATTTTTTAGGCTTATGTAATGACGCTGGGTCAATTCCTCCTGATAAAGTTCTTCCAGATGCTGGTACAACTAGGTTATAAGCTCTTGCAAGTCTTGTTATACTATCTAGTAAAATCACTACATCTCTTCCTTGCTCTACTAGTCTTTTTGCTCTTTCTATTACCATTTCTGCAACTTTTGCATGATGTTCTGGTAATTCGTCAAATGTTGAATATACAACTTG
>CAKPDO010000021.1 GCA_934148985.1 uncultured Clostridia bacterium | reverse complement strand
TCATATATGTTTCCACCAATTGTTAGTTCTTCCATTGGTGTATTTTTATTTATAGTTGTCATTTTTTAACTCCTTTCGATATTGGCACATTTGACCCAAAAAGAACCGGTCCAAATGGGTCTATATTTCTTTAACCTCTTTCAAAGCCATTTCCAAAGCTTTCATATTTCCATCTATAACTTCAGGTTTTTTAGCAAATTTATGTTTAAAAGAACCTTCCATATCTTTTAGAAAATCTTCATCATTCATAATTCCTGTAACTTTAACAATTGCAGCAAGCATAGGTGTATTTGGGAAATATTTGCCAAGAGCTTCAACAGAAACTTTTCTTGCATCTATAGTATAAATTTTTCCTGAATATCCTTTTAAAACAGATTTTATATAATCTGGTGATTTTGTTGTATTTATGACGATTGCACCTGTATTTTTTAAACCAGCTGTAACGTCGACAGTTTCAAGCAAAGTATCATCTACAACTACGACATAGTCTGGTTCATAGATATTACTGTGCACTGTTATGGGGGTATCGCTTATACGGTTGTATGCAGTAATTGGGGCACCCATTCTTTCTGGTCCATACTCAGGAAATCCTTGAATATATTTTCCAGTATTAAATGCGGCATCAGCAAGTAGTAAAGATGCTGTTTTTGTTCCTTGACCACCACGGCCGTGCCATCTTATTTCTATTAGGTTTTCCATTAATTTTTCCTCCTTATATTTTTATAGTTGTAGTATATTCTTTATTTAGGCAAAAGTCAAGACGGAGATGGTAGAATTGGTGGTCGATAGACATAATTATTCGTATGAAAAAGGTGCAAAAACAAGAAAAAATTCATATAAAAAAGGTGCAAAAATTTCTTGACAAAAATAAAAAAAAAGGATATTCTTAATTAATTAAATAGAGAAAGGAACAAAAACTTGGAACTAACGGGAGAAATACTAGGAATAATATACCAAAACGAAATAAATAGCTATACAATAGCTGAAATATACGCAAATGAACTTGAAAAAATAGAAACTATAGTTGGCTATTTGCCATTTATTGCTGAAGGTGACGAAGTAAAGGTAATGGGAAAAATAGTAGAACATAAAGAATATGGTGAACAATTTAAAGTTGATACCTTTGAAAAATTAATGCCACAAACTTTAGAGGCATTAGAAAGATATCTTGGAAATGGAACAATAAAAGGTGTAGGACCAGCAACAGCCAAAAGGATTGTAGAAGCTTTTGGAAATGAAACTTTAAATGTTCTAAAATATGATCCATCTAAGCTTCAAAAGATAAAAGGAATAAGTGGTGAAAGGGCTCAAGAAATTGCTGAAAGTTTCATGGAAAGCTGGGGAGTTTGGCAAATTGTTGAGTTCTTAAAAAAATTTAATATTGGAATTGAAAATGCTAAAAGAATTTATGATAAACTAGGAGTAACGGCGATTGAAACTATAAATGAAAATCCATATGTTTTAATTGATTTAGTAAGAGGCGTGAATTTTAAACAAATAGATGATATGGCACTAAAGCTTGGAACTGATGAAAAAAGTTTAAAAAGAATTACAAGTGGAATAAAATATGCATTAATTCAAATATCATATAATGGACACTCATGCACGATTTTACAAAATCTAGAAGAATTTGTGGTAAATTTACTAAACATTAGTATGGATGAAATTGAAGATGGAATTATTCATTTAAAAGCTAAAGGTGAAATTGTTATTGAAGATAGAGATGATGATACAGAATGGGTCTATCTAGAAAGTTTTTATAATACAGAGGTTGCAATTTGTAATAGATTAAATAAATTGGATGAAACATTAAATTCTAAAAAAGTAAAAGCAATAAATGATGAAATTAAAAGGGTTGAGCAAGATAATGCAATAGAATTATCAGAAAAACAAAAAGAAGCTATAAAAGCTGTAAATGACAATAATGTGACAATTATAACTGGTGGTCCTGGAACTGGAAAAACGACAATTATAAAATCTATAATAGAAATTTATCAAAAACATAACAAAAAAGTAGTTCTTGCAGCACCAACAGGAAGAGCGGCTAAAAGAATGACAGAGATGACAGGAATTGAAGCAAGTACATTACATAGGTTACTGGAAATTGGTAAAATAAATGATGATGGACTATATAAAAAAAGTCAAGATTACCAAGGAACGCCAATTGATGCTGATATAGTTATAGTTGATGAAATGTCAATGGTAGATATGTTTTTGATGAATTATTTATTACAGTCAGTCTATCTTGGAACCAAATTGATTTTAGTTGGAGATAGTGACCAATTACCATCAGTAGGACCAGGAAGTGTACTAAAAGATATTATTGAATCTAACAAAATTACAACTATTCATTTGGATAAAATTTTTAGGCAAGCCGCTAAAAGTAAGATAGTTGTAAATGCACATAGAATAAACGATGGAGAAGGATTTGTATCTAAAGAAGAAATGGAGCAAGATGCCAAAGATGATTTTTTCTTTATAAATGAACAGTCACAAGACAAAATATTAGAACAGGTAATTTCATTATGTACAGGAAGACTTAAAAAATTTGGAAATTATGATTTTTTTGAAAATATTCAAGTTCTTACACCAACCAAAAAGGGATTGCTTGGGACAAAAGAATTAAATAAGTCTTTACAAGAAGTTTTAAATCCAGCGGCAGACAATAAAAAAGAAAGAAATACAGGTAACACCATCTATAGAACTGGGGATAGAATAATGCAGGTGAGAAATAATTATGACATTTATTGGGAAAGACATACTACTAATGAAACTGGAACTGGCGTTTTTAATGGTGAGTTTGGCACTATTTTAGATATAGACGAAAAAGAAAAGAATGTTGAAATTAAGTTTGATGATGATAAAATTGCTTGGTATCAATTTACAGATTTGGAGGAAATCGAACATAGCTATAGTATTACAATTCATAAGGCCCAACGGAAGTGAATTTGATGTTGTTATTATGTGTATTCCAAAAACAGCACCAATGCTTCTTACTCGTAACTTACTTTATACAGGAATTACTAGAGCAAGAAAGCTTTTGATTGTTATTGGAGATGGTAAAACTGTTGGGTTTATGATTGGAAATGTTGACAGCAAGAGGCGAAATACAGGACTTAAGTATAAATTGGAAAGAGAAATGTAATAACAAAATAAAAAAAGCATATATAAATAATTAGGAGGTTTTATATATGCTTTTTAAAAATAAATTTTTAAGATTCCAAATATTTAGTTTACTTTTTACATATGTTTTGGGCACAATTTTACATTTTACATATGAATGGTCAAATGAAAATTCCATTGTTGCGCTTTTTTCAGCAGTTAACGAAAGCACATGGGAACATTTAAAATTATTATTTTTCCCTATGCTTATAACTATAATTATTGGATATTTTTATCTAAAGACAGAAAAAGATGCGTATAATAATTTTTTATGTGCTAGGATAAAGGGAATTTTGTGTGCACTTGCATTTGTTGTGGTATTTTTTTATACTTATACTGGAATTATTGGTACAAATTTTGCTTTTTTAGATATTGGAAGCTTTTTTGCTGGAGTCTTTTTGGGTGAGTATGTGACTTTTAAACAAATTAAGAAAGACGAGAAATGTAATAAGTTTATTGCAATAAGTATTCTTACAGTGTTGCTATTTTGTTTTATGTTTTTTACATATAATGCTCCACATATTGGATTATTTGTAGACCCAGTAAGTGGGGGATATGGGATAGGTTGCTAAAGAAATTTTAAATTTACAAAAGACAAAATCTGATAAAAATTGGTATAATAGGAGATGCAAAAATGATATATTTAAATAAATTCAAATTACCTGATGAAGAAGATTTTAGTGGATATCCTTTTCATATATTTTTAGAAAAAAAACTTTATGAAATTGAATTTGAACCAATAACAATTTTTTATGGCAACAATGGTTCTGGAAAGTCAACTTTACTAAATGTTATTGCAGAAACAATAAATAGGAATAATAAAGTAATAGAAAGAAAAAAAGAACTTGTAAAATCAGATTATTTTGACCTATACACAAGTGGATGCAAATATTATGAAATAAATAACATACCATATGGTAGTAAGTTTATTTGTAGTGAAGATATATTTAAGAAGATATTACTAAAAAGAGAAGAAAATGAAAACAGAAATATAAAAAGAGAAGAACTAGGTGAGCAATATTTAAAATATAAATACAACCCTATTAATTATGATTCTTACGATGAATTTAGAGTTTCTGTAGAAGCAAGAAATTTAACTGAAAATAAATTTATAAAAAAGAGAGTAACAGAAAATGAAAGAGAATATTCAAATGGACAAACTTCATTAGATTTTTTTGATAGAGAATTACAAGATGGAAAACTTTATTTACTCGATGAGCCAGAAAATAGTTTATCACCTAATTCTCAAATGGAACTTGTTGAACTAATATATGGACTAGCTAGATTTTTTAAGTGTCAATTTATTATTGCAACACATTCTCCATTTTTGCTTTCTATAAGTGATGCGAAAATATATAATTTAGATAAAGTACCTGTTATTTCGCAAAAATGGTTTGAGCTTGAGAATATGCAACTTTATTATGAGTTTTTTAGAAAAAATAAGAATTTGTTTGAAAAAAATAGACAATTATAATATTAGAGAATATTGGATATGTCTTTACGGTATGTTCAAAAAATAGGAGGAAAAATGATAAAAAAAGATAGCATAAAATCAAATAGTGATAAATTAAATATTGAAATAGCGTATACAATTCCTACTAATGAAATAAAAGGAATTGTGCAGTTTTCACATGGAATGGCGGAGCATAAAGAAAGATATTTTAAATTTATGGAGTATTTATCAGATAGAGGATATGTATGTATAATTAATGACCATAGAGGACATGGCAATAGCGTTAAAGATAAAAAGGACCTAGGATATTTTTATACAGAAGATATTAATTTTATAATAGATGATTTATATGATGTTACAATGTATATAAAGAATAAATATCCAAACTATCCAGTATATTTGTTTAGTCATAGCATGGGAACATTAGTAGCAAGAGGTTATATGCAAAAGTACGATAATGAAATAAAAAAAGTTATATTATGCGGACCACCAACTAAAAATTCATTTACACCTTTAGCAATTTTGCTTGCATATATATTTAAGATTATAGGAAAAGATAACAAACCAAATAAAAAGCTAAATGATTTAACATTTAAATCTTATAATAAATCTTATAAGTTAAAGAATGAATGGTTATCCAAAAATCCTGAAAATATAAATATGTATAATAATGATGAATTATGTGGATTTATATTTACAACAAATGGATTTATCAATTTATATAAATTATTAAATAGGGCATATAATGCTAATTTATATAAAGTTCAAAATGAAATGCTTGAAATATTTTTAATAGCAGGAGATAAGGACCCGGTAATTCAGAATATAGATAAATTTAAAATGTTAGAAAAGTTTTTAAATGATGTCGGATACAAAAATACGAAAAGCAAATTATATCCGGGTTTAAGACATGAGATATTAAATGAGGGAGAACGTGAGCAAATTTATGAAGATGTGTTAAATTTTATAGAGGGAATAGAAGTTAAAAAATAAAAATGGGGGACGATATAAAATGGAAAATAAATTTAAAATGACAAGAGAACAAAATATATTTCTAGCAAAAAGAAATTTAGTTGATAATATATACTCAAATGCAAAAATGGAGGGAATAAATATAACTTTTCCAGAAACGAAAACCATATTGGAAGGTGTTAATGTTCCAAATTTAAGAATAGATGACATTCAATGTGTATTAAACTTAAGAGATGCATGGAAATATGTTATAAATAATATAGAAGAAAGTTTAAATTTGGAATTTATTTGTAAAATAAATGAACTTGTTGCAAGAAACGAAAGTATTGATTGGGGAATACTAAGAAATGGAACTGTACAAATAACAGGAACAGATTATATTCCAGAAATACCAAATGAAGACATTGTAAATCAACAAATAAATAGCATATTAAAAATAGAAAATAGCACAGAAAGAGCTATAGAGTATATGTTATATGGAATGAGAAGTCAATTATTTTGGGATGGAAATAAAAGAACAAGTACAATTTGCGCAAATAAGATTATGATTGAAAATGGCTGTGGAATTATAAAAGTTCCAGATAATAAATTAAAAGATTTTAATATTTTATTATCTGAATTTTATAGCAAAAATATAAAAGAAAAACTAAAACAATTTATTTTTGATAATTGCATTGATGGAATAGATTTTCCAGAAAAAGACCACAAGTGCCATATATGAAATAACGGGATAAAGAATAACAACTGTTAAAACAACAACATTGTAAAATAGTCTTTTTCATTTTCTTACCTAAAGGAGCACAGAAAAAAGGCTGTTATTAAAAAACCAAGGGGCTAAGATACGAATATCTTGCCACTTGGTTATTAATTTTTTGTGAGGAAATAGCAAAATAGTAATTACTATTTTACAATATCCCTCTGTAGCTCAGAAATTCTTTCTTTTACGCGGCGCATGAGCTTAGCTGGATTGATATTTACAATGTTTGGCTCTACCTCTGTTACAGAGAGGGTATAGTTGTCTTTATCCTTGTGATAATCAATTCGAAGATTATCTGACAGATATGACCAATTACCATCACTCAAAACACGAAATGTTTCTCCGTTTTCGAGAACAGCATATTCTTTGATTACGCCGTTTTCCATAAAGATTTTACTTCGTTCTCTCTTTTTTTCACCGACAGTTTCAACATAAGAAAAAATAATTCGATGGGTGTCAGCAAGATCTTTTGGAGAAAATTCAAGAAGCTTCATAACTTTTGCAAAGACTTCATCCATTATTAAAGATGTATCTAAAGTTAAAAGATAATCTTCAACGAGATTATAATTTTTTAGCTCCAAATTGTTTGGATAAAGCAATCTTATTCTATAGGGTACATTGATTTCCACGTGCAAACGATGTGTAGAATCAATGGGTAATGAACTGGTACAGAAACAACTACCATAAAAACTGTCAAGTTCCTTGCCGTTTTTTTTAATAGTTCTTCCATATGAAGTAAGCTCTGGAATGTTTTCCTCGTTTGGAGAACCGCTATTGTTATAAACCTCATAAAATCTGCGTTCTTTTTCATTGCTTACCATAAGTGTTGCGAAGGTGTCTGATGGATTTTCCAAATTAAGGGAAATTGTAAATTCTGTGCCCAGTGCAGAAGTACACTTAAATGATTTTAGGCATTTGTTCCAGTTACTTAATTTGATAGGAGTTTTTATCCCTATAAGCTCAACAAAAGTTGTAAAGTCTTTAAAAGACCATCCTACATCCCGTGTCCACGTATTTAGATGTTCTTGGATTTCAAGAGTATCACAAAGAATTTCATTTTGCTTTCTCGAAGTTTTTTTTTCGAAACTCATAATACCTCCATAGTAGTTACTAATACGAAGTAGTATATTGTAACTTGTACCTTTTATTACTCCTGGTACCAAGGATAATATGAGTGTATTATATATCAAATTTACATAATTTTCAATAATTTTATAGAAATTATCCTGAAATATAAAGATATCATGGAAGATAGAAATATTAAGAAAATAATTTTTTTGAAGTTTGGTGCTTTTGGGTATTTTTTATGTTATAATGCCTATGTATTTTGAAAAATGAATGAGAGAAGAAACAGCAATATATGGTGGAATAATAGGAGCAGTTATAGTAGCTCTATTTTTTGGGATAATAAATATATTCTCCAGTTTCAACATCAATTAAACATTGTAATAAATCAAAATCATTATCACAAAGAATTCCGTCATAAAAAGTTGTATCATCAAGCCAAGAAATTTCACCTTTTAGAATCTTTACAAGGTAATATTTTCTATTATTATCACCATCCACTAATTCAACTTTGCAGTCATCAAAACTTAAATAACTAATATATCTACTATCAAGTCTAAAAAAATTAGTTTTTAAATTATTATCTTGTTCTGCAATTTTAAATGCTTGATATGGAGAAATTGGATATTGACTTGTTTTTTCAAGTTTATCAATATTACTTTCAAATGAGTAATAGTCTGTGTCATCTGTATAATCTTCGTCAGAACCAGGAGAAAAAATATTGCGTATTTTTTTAAATATAGACATGGGATAACCTCCTTAAATATACTTAAAAATATTATAAAGCAAAAAAACTTATTTGGCAAATATAATTTTTTATGTTAAAATTTGGATAGAAAAAGTTATAGGAGTATTTTGTAATATGATAAAAGAAGTTAGTCTAAAAGATTATGAAAAAGAAATGCAAAGAAAGGATTATGAAGCTATATATAGAGATATAGTTAATAAATCAATAGAGCTTGTAAAAGAAATAGGAAAAATAAAAGAATTTGAACTTCCAGATAGTGAAGATGATACAACATTATTTTATAGTATAAAATGCTATTTTGAACAAAAAGTAAACTATTGGAAATCTGTAATTGAATTAATGAGTGAATTAATAGAATGGGAAAGTGATGATAGATTTATTGCTCCAACAGAAAAGGAAAAACTAAAACTTATCTTTTCACCTTATAATAGAGCAGTTAGGACTTTAAATGAATATAAAGAAATAAAAAAAGAAATTGAAGTAAAAGGCTTTGAAATAATACTTAAAGAACGAAAAGAAAAAATTATTGGACTTTATACTGAAATGCTTGATTATAAAAATAAAACATATAATAGAAACTGGAATATAGAAGAATTTACACCAATAATGGATCATTACTATAATTTCTATCATCATGAATTTTCTTCATTAAGAAATGCTATTTTCTGCAATCACATTAGAAATTATGATGAAGAGGAATTTATTAGATTAGATGATGTTGAAAGAATAATGTCAATAGATGAAGATTACGAAATACTTCTTCCAACAGATAAAAATAAAGGCTATAAAGAGTTTGCATACAAATATAGAGATTTTGAATTAAAAGAAGGTCAAACATATAAAGATTTATATATTTTGAAAAGAAAAAAACTAATAGAACTTTTTAAGAAGATGCTTGAATTTGTTGGTGAAAATGATTTTGTGAATGAAGATGATTATGATAAATTAAAAGACAAAGTAATTGAAAAATATCCATTTTATTCTTCTAAATTAGCAAATAATAGTCATTATGTAATTGAAAGAACATGGATTGAAATATTAAGTGATTTAGAAGATGTGTATGAAGAATTATCTAGTGATTATAAAAATCGTGAGGAAAATCTGAAAAGATATGAAGAACTTAAAAAATCTGTTCAAAATGAAGATGAGGATGAAGATATAGATTTCTGGAATTAATTGTATTTTTTGGAAATTTTCATCAAATCAAATTAAGAGTGAAGCCTATTTTTAGACTCCACTGGTTGTATTTGTTAAAAATATTTTTATTATCTACAATTATTCATATAAATTTGTTTGTCAGCAAGTTTATCTTGAACTTTACGTAAAGCTTCACCAAATCTTTGGAAATGGACAACTTCTCTTTCTCTTAAGAATTTCAAAGGCTCAACAACGTCTGGATTATCTCTACATAAATCTATTAATTTTTCATAAGTTGCTCTAGCTTTTTGTTCTAACAAAGGTTTCAAAGTGCAACCGAAATTAAAGATGTTAATTTAGCTGAAAACCATTGAAAATGGGAATTATCTCAAAAAAGGTATTGCTCATTTTTTTTATGAATTTTAGTAAAAATGATGAAATTTTATCAATTTTAAAATAGGTTATCAAAAATGACCTATATAAAAAATGTTAAAAATTTGTTAAAAAAATGAAAGGAGTGAAGAATTTGAATGATGAAAATAAAATTGGTTATTATGCAATTATTCCATCAACAGTTTTGTTTGATACAGATTTAAAAGCAAATGAAAAGTTACTATATGCAATAATAAAAGTTTTGTCTAATAAAGAAGGTTATTGCTTTGCTTCTAATAGTTATTTAGGAAATTTATTAAATGCACAACCACATACGATTTCAAAGTGGGTTTCACATTTAAAGGAAAAAGGTTGTGTGCGTTTGGATTTGATCAGAAATGATAAATTTGAAATAATACAAAGAAGAATTTATCCAAATGATACACCATATGCGATAAATAGGACAGAGGGTATGTCCCAAAAAGGACAAGATAATATAAAAAAATTCAATGCGAAATATATGTAAATAATTTTTATAATATAAAAATTATTTTTAAGTGTACATTGTTTCAATATTTAAAAGAATATCATAAATTCTATTAAAATCGTCTCTTGATACACCCGTATATTCTAATCTTCTAGCTGGAGGCAATTTATTTCCATAAATATCTTTAGCACCATCCCAAAAACCAACTAAATCCATTTGGATTGATTCGTGTTCAGCTTCGGTATATAATCTTTTTAGGGAAATATCAATTTCTAATTTATTTAATAAAAGCAGATCATCATTAGAAAAATATTTTGAATAATCTATATTCCTGATATATTTATATTCTTTTAACTTATTTTGAATTATAATATATTTTTTATTTTCCTTTAAATTATATAAATAATTAATATGCTTAATAAAAATTTTTCTAATATTCATTAATTCATAATTAGCAATAGGAAGATATAAGACATCCAAAACATTATATTCACTATAAAACTTTTTAAGATATGGAGTTTTGCAGTGTGATATTATAACAAAAGATGTTTGAGATGTTAGTAATGTTGGATTGACTTTTAATATGATATTGTCTGCATCTACATTTTTTAAGTTTTCTTCTATAAACACTAAATCTGGTTTTAATTCTAATATTTTGTTTAATGTTTCATTTCCATCTTGAGAATATCCAACTACATTATAACCATCATTGTTAAATAAACATTGAATTTGGTCATAGTTTTGCAAACTATTTGTGGCAATAAAGACTTTATATTTATTCATAAAAACAATCTCCTAAATCTAATATTAATATAACCTAATAATTAAATAAATATTAAAATTATTGTTTTTTTATTATAAAATTTTTACATACTTGGTTTTTTATTTTATATATGTTATAAAATTATTGAATTAATTGTGACAAAAATTGAATTGGACTGTATTAATTTATGTAAAAGAAATGGGGGGAGTAAATTCAAAATGAATGAATCAATTAATGAACAATCAGATATAACGTTATATAAAATGTTTTTAAAAGGAAATAATAATGCATTTAACGAGTTAATTAAAAGATATAGAAAGCCACTAACAAGATTTATTATACGATATGTCAAAAATTTAGATATAGCAGAAGATATTGCTCAAGATAGTTTTGTTTACATGATTATGAACAAAGTAGATTATGATTTTAAATATTCATTTAGAACATATCTATACACAATAGCAAAATCTAGAGCTTTAAATTATGTGAAAAAAATGAAAAAAATTGTTCCTATAGAAGATGCTACAATATATATTGATGAAGAGCAAAATATTGAAGAAAATTATATAAAGAGGGAAGAAATCTTAAAATTGAATAATGCGATTTTAAGACTAAAAAAAGAATATCAGATTATAATTTATTTATATGATTTTCAAGGTTTTAAGTATAGAGAAATAAGCGAAATATTAAATCAAGGTATGTCAAAAACCAAAATGATGATACATAGAGCCAAAAAAACATTAGAGAAAATTTTAAAGGAGGATAATAAAATATGTTAAGTGATGAAGAATTTATTGATTGTGTTTGGAATAAATACAATAATTTATGTAATTTAAATAAGACAGATAATTTTTATAAAAAAGATTTTTATAAAAGATATGATGCGTTTAGAATATTGAGCCAGGTTGCAAGTTTTATTATTGTGATGATAACAACTGTAAGTGTTGTATATGCTGGCTCAATAGTATATGAATATTTACAAAAGAGAAGTAAACCAAATTATGAAAGTAATATGAATTCTTATTTTGAAATTAGTGATAACGAAATATATTACAAAGCTATAGATAATTATAAAGATTATGTAACTTATAAAAACAAATGGAGTAATATTATAGAAGTAACAGAAGAAGATTTTGAAAAAAATTTTGTAATAGTAATTGTGGCAACATGGAGAATGCCGGATATTGCAATTAAAGATATATATAATGATGATGAAGTTTTATATATAATTGTAGATAATAGTTTAACTACCGAAGCAAAGGAAAGAGAAGAATATATGGTTTCATCTATTTTGCCTAAAAAATTAAAAAGAGATAAAATTAAAGTAATAATTAATAAAAAAACAATTACAACAAATAAATATAAAAAATTAGAAGAATTACCAAATGAATACACTAGCACAGAAGCTGAGAACGATGGATGTATTGTAGTTAAAGATAATGAGATAAGTGCTACAGGAAGTACATTAATAAATAGTTTTATGAAAAATCCAAAAAATGAAGAGTACATAAGGATAGCAACTTACGAAGATAACGAGAAATTCTTAACAATATATGATGTACAGTATATTGACAATGAGTATATTTTATATATAGATTATACAAGAAGTAAAAGTAGTGTTTCCAAAGATATTAGTTATATAGGTAAATTCCGCGACATTGATAAAAAAGAAATAACGAATGGGCTAAATATGATATATTTAGAAGATATTTTTAATAAAACAATACCTATTATTATTTATAAATAATTAAAAAATGAATTAAAATATAATTACAATCATATTTTTTAACTCATTTTAACTTTTAATTTTCATATCTAAATATGTGCTATTATAATAAAGAAAATGGTGCAAGCCATTTTTGAAAAAGTATCAAATTTTGTAGTAAGATTATTCTGCAATATTTGGTATAAAGATTCAGAAAATACTTGGAATTTGTGACTAGTGAAAGGAGCAAAAAATATGAAAAAACAAATTTCAAGAAGATTGATGGCATTTTTGTTACTTGCTATCATGCTGATTACAACTGTGCCAGTTGTGGCACATGCAAGTTCGACACAGATTACAGGACGGTCAACCGTTGCACAAACTGTTTATGCTGGTCCTTCATCTTCCTATTATACTTCTATTGGTAGTATTGGTGCCAATGAGACGGTGTATGTTCTTGGAAAAGAGAAAGGGTTAGGTTGGTATCATATTCAGTACAGGGCTGGAAGTAAGCAAAAGAGTGGATATGTACCTACAAATACAATTACTTCTATCAGTGGAGGAACACCTGGTGAAGAAGAATTTTATGGCGGATACGCTCATTCAAATGCCAGTCAAAAGGTTTGGAGCTGTGATGACCCTTCGTTAGCTGTTAGTATCGGAAGCATTTCTGCAAACGAACCAGTAACTAGACTGTATGCATATGGTAATGTAATGTATATTGAATACAGTACATCTAGCGGAGCTAAAAGAGGATATGTTTTTTCTCCTAATTTTAGCTATCCAGTTAGTCCTACTTGTGTAGCGAGAGTTACTGCGAGTACAACGTTGATGTATGGCTGTAAAAGTGGTTGCACATGGGAGACAGCAGGAAGTGTTGGAGCAGGTGAATATGTATCTGTATTAGCTGGTTCTGCTGGTAGAAATATTGTGTATGTTGAATACAACAGTGGCTCTGGCAGAAAAAGGGGTTATATGTCTGCAAGTAATCTTTCCATGCATGGCGGAGTTACAGTTGCCCAGCTAGATGATATGTATGGATATATTAATGGATCTGAAATTGGAGCATATCCAATCACAGTTACAGGCACAGCGAAAGTATATGCAGCACCGTCTACTTCAAGTGCTGCTATTGGTTCTGTATCTAACGAGGAAGTTGGTTTTGATGGTGAAATTACGATTAATGGAAACCATTGGACCTACATAATCTATAAGACAGCCTCTGGAAAATGGAAATCAGGTTTTATTGATTAAAACAGATGGTGGAAGCCATTCAAAGCGTAAAGTAAATTAAACTAAAAGTGTTTTCTGAATCTTATCAGCTCTATGTAATACACATAGAGCTGAATTCTATTATTTATAAATATTCTAATACTTTTTTAATTAAATCTATAGTTTTAAGTTTTTCAATAACTTTATATCCAAAGAAATTATCATATATTTCTTGTGAACAATTGAAATATGCATTATTTATTGATTGGAAAATATTACATTTTATATTATTTATAGATGTCTTATATCTATTAGCTAATAATGGATAAGCATTTTTAGTTAAATTTAATATGAGCGAAGGATTACGATTGATTTCACAAATTAAATCTATTAGATAAATAGTTCCGTAATGAGAGGCTGCAAATGCCAAAGAATTTAATATGCTTATAATATTCTGCTTTAAAGAATTTGAATTAATTATAGTACATTTTAAATTAATTAGTTTTTGCATATAGAAAAGTAGCATTTGTTTGTCTAAATATGGAACAACGTATATATTTTTCGACACAGAAATTTCTTCATAACTAAATTTAAAATTAGAAATTACTATAATAGAACAATAAAATTTTTTAATGTTATTATTATTTATAAAGTTAATTAATTTAGATGATTTAATGTTTGTTATATCAAAATCTAATATAACTAAATCAATATCCTTTATTAATAGAATATCAATAGCTTCTTGTTCATTAAAAGCAATTGAACTAAAGTTAATATTAAGATTAAATCCAGAAATTGAATTAATAAGATTTTTTAATTTTATAATATCATTTTCAACAATTAAAATATTTAACATGATTACATATCTCCTTTTAATTAATACAACGGTGCTAATAATTTTGTCACATATTTGGAAGAAAAAACTAAAAATAGATTAGATTGTAATAATTGAAAAATATTGCATGGTAAAATTAATACCAAACTAACTGATGTTTTTGAAATAATACATGCTAATTTTTTTTGTTCTTAAATATTATTAAATAGAAATATTATGGAAAAATTAAAAGTATTGTAATTGTATATATTAGAATACTTCTGTAATTTACATAATATAATTTGAATTCAATAATGAAATTATTATTGGAAATAATCAACTTTCATGGTACAAAGTAATGGAACATTTAAATATATGGGAAATTAAATTTATAAGTTGAAAAATAAAAGAACTATTTATGTATTGAACCTAAAAAATTGGACATTTTTTGGGTTCAGTACATAAAAGGTAGTTCTTTTGACTTTATTGTTCTAAACAGCAATATCTTTTTTTATAGCACAAATATAAAAGAAAAACTAAAACAATTTATTTTTGATAATTGCATTGATGGAATAGATTTTCCTGAAAATGAAAAATAAAAATATACCAACAAGGTTGCCATATAGCAGCCTTGCAGCATATCTATAAAAATATTTTTATTATTATCTACAATTATTCATATAAATTTGTTTGTCAGCAAGTTTATCTTGAACTTTACGTAAAGCTTCACCAAATCTTTGGAAATGGACGACTTCTCTTTCTCTTAAGAATTTCAAAGGTTCAACAACGTCTGGATTATCTCTACATAAATCTATTAATTTTTCATAAGTTGCTCTAGCTTTTTGCTCGGCTGCTAAATCTTCTTGTAAATTAGCTATAGGGTCACCTTTACAAGCTAGACATGTTGCGTCAAAAGGAACACCAGCAGCAGATTGAGGATATACGTCTACACCATGGTCTGTGTAATAAGGACTAAGTCCAGCAGCTTCAATTTCCTCAATAGAAGCATTTTTAGTTAATTGATGCACAATAGTTCCAACCATTTCCAAATGTCCGAAGTTCTTCAGTACCGAATATCATTTAAAATAGCTTTAGCATTTTGGTCTGGCATACCAAAACGTTGAGATAGATATCTAAGAGAAGCGGCAAGTTCTCCGTCAGGCCCTCCGTATTGTGAGATAATAACCTTAGCAAGTCTAGGGTCTTTACATTTTATATTAATAGGATATTGTAAAATTTTATTATAAGTCCACATTAGAACATTCCTCCTTCCCAAGGCCAAGGCTCTTCAAGCCATCTCCACTTATTACAAGGGCAATTAATAGTTAAAGGGCCATAAACCTTTTGATATTTGTCAGTTAAATCTCTGTATTCTCTACAATATTTATTGTGTAAACATAAAGCTTTTTCATCATCAGGATGAGTATCTAAATACAAAGCAAGCTCTTGTATAGCAAAAGCCAGACATTTAATTTCATTAAGCATTTCTTCTCTTGTATTTTCTTTATTACAACAAGACAAATTACTATTGTCATTGTTTGCCATAGTATTCATAGGATTATTTAAAGCAGCTAATGGAGTTATATCTTGACAATTATTTTTAATATTTTGTGCCATCATATTAGCAGTATTGTTGCAAGATGAGCAGTTTCTATTTTCGTCTACATTCATCATTCATTACACCCCTCTCCGATAGTATTTGTTTTTTCAAGATAAGAAATTTGTTTCATGGAATCACAAGGAGAATAAGGACTTACAAGTTCAGGAAAAAGAGTTCCATGTTTTAACCCAGTACAAGGTTTAAAAGTTTCATTCATAAGTTGAATTGGAACATAACTTTGAGCAAGCATAGGATTGTCTGGAAAAACATCCATGTAATTGTCATCAAATCCACATCCACAATTTTCATTGTAATTTTGAACCGAAGTTCCTACATTATTACAGCAGTTTTCAATAAGACTAGGGTTATTACAGTGATTTTGCATATTTATCATATTGTTGTTCATGCAACAACAGCGCATACATCTATTTCGCATTTTAGATTTTACCTCCTAAGTTATAAATTTATAATATATAATATTAGTTATTTTGACAAAATGTTCCCGTTCCTAATTGACAAAGAAGAAAAAAAGTGATAAAATGGTTGACATAAAAAGCAACGCTACCATAATAAAAATTTAATATGGTAAATTATCTAAAGGAGGAAACATATGAGTAATGTTTTATCAGTAGCAGAATGCATCAAAGCAGGATATTCATCTATAATAATCAAAACGGCTGAAGAAGATCGGGCGATTGAAGAATGTCTAAGTGCTGGAAAAGAGTGTGGCAAAAGAATATTTTGTTGGTCTTGCACTAAAGGAATTGAGGAAATATCAAAACAACCAATTAAGTCAAAAGAATGTGTTGATATGGGTGGCTTTTATGTGCATAGTGAAAAAGAAGACTCAACAGATCCGGTGGATGCAATAGAGGGGGCAGCTGGTCTTAATGAAGGAAAAGGAAATCATATTTTTGTATTACTTGATTTTCATCATTACCTTCAAAGAGCAGATGTGCTTCGGACAGCAAAAGATGCTTTTAAAGTTGCTGGAGGAATGGGAATTTGCTTTGTTTTTGTAGATAATAGCTTCGATATACCTAGTGATTGGGAAGATGCTGTTATATCAATTGAGCTTAAACTCCCAAACAAAGAGGAACTTAAAGAGTACCTTGAAGAGATGGTTGATATGTACAAGGAACAGTTAAAGGTGGAAGACCTTGAACAGTTGGATGAGTTAGTTGATAAGGCTTCAGAAATTGCACTGGGATTAACAATAACTCAAGCCGAGAATGCATTTGCAACGTCGTTTTCAAAATCGGAAACAATTGATTTGCATATTATAAGTGAAGTAAAAGCACAGATTATATGTTCAGATGGATTGTTGGAATTTTTGAACAACGAAAAAAATGTAGAAGTAGGAGGAATGTATACATTTAGAAGCTATACACAAAAAAGATTACTGGCATTTTCTGACGAGGCAAAAGAGTACGGACTCCCAAATCCAAAAGGTGTACTGTTAGTTGGTATTCCAGGATGTGGAAAGAGCTTAGCAGCAAAAGCCTTAGCACAGGAGTGGAAAGTACCACTTATAAAGTGTGACTTGGGAAAACTCTTTGGAAGTTATGTGGGAGACACTGAATCAAACACCAGAAAAGCACTTAAAACAGCTGAAGCAATGTCACCATGCGTATTATGGATTGATGAGATTGAAAAAGGCTTAGCTGGTGCATCTGGAAGTAACGATTCTGGAGTTTCTTCAAGAATGTTTGCAAGTATCTTAACATGGATGCAGGAAAAAGAAAAACCAGTGTATGTCATTGCAACGGCAAATAGTATCACATCATTACCTCAGGAGTTACTTAGAAAGGGAAGATTTGATGAAATCTTTTTTGTAGACTTACCAAATAAGGATGAAAGAAAAGAAATCATTGAAATTCAACTTAAAAAGAAAAAAAGAATTCCTGAAAACTTTGATATTGAGCAAATATCAGAAAGATGTGATGGATTTACTGGTGCTGAAATTGAAGAAATGGTGGTATCAGCATTATTCGAAGCATATGCTGATAATGGAAGAGAGCTGGAAGATAAAGACATTTTATCTGTAATAGGTAAGATGAATCCAGCATCTAAAGGTTTTATGAGTGCAACAGTATCAAATCTTCAGTCTTGGGCAAAAGACAGAGGAATTGCAAATGCAAATTCTAAGATTGTTCCAGACGAGAAAAATGGAGGCAGTACAAGATTTGTTGGCAGAAAAGGACGAAAAATTATTACAGATGGAGGTATTACAGAATGAGTCATTTCACAACATTAACGACGGAAATAAGAGATTTGGATGTATGCAAAAAAGCACTGGAAAATATGGACCTGACAATGAAAGAACGTGGTCAATGCCGGTACTACTTTGGAGAACAAACTATGGAAAATGTAGTTGAACTTCCAGCTAAGTATGATATGGCATTAAAAAATAATCATAATGGTACATATAGCATTTTTGCCGATTTCTATGGAGGCTATGTTGAAAAAGTTATTGGACCGCAGGGAAGCATTCTTCTTAGAGAATATGGAGAAGAAATGATTAAAAAGGCAGCCAAGAAACTTCATTTTAGTGTAACCAGCCCGGAAAAGGATACTTACAAGGTACGAAACCCACAGGATCCAAATGGAGGATATATGATGGTGCATCTTGGAAGCAACGGAGAAATTGAATTTAAACCTAAAGGAATTAAGGGAAAAAATTGTTCAAAGTTTCTCGAATTAGAAGATGCATTGGGAAAAGTAACTAGAAGAGAATTTTTACCAGAGTATTATGGAAAGACATCTGTTAAGGAAAAAGACAAAAAAGAAAGGGTAAGAGTAGGTGGTTATTAATGAAAAAAGTAGCATTAGTCTTATGTAATAATATGCATATGGATATAGCTAATGCGAACATCATTCTCAATCATATTACCAAAAGCAATGACTACGAAGTCGTATGTGATTATACAATAGCTGATGTTATAGTAATTCTCACATGCGCCTTCGGGCCAAAAAAAATGGATTCTATGAGAATAATCGCAGATGTTCGGTTAAACGCTATTCAAGAGGCTGAAGTAATTGTAACAGGATGTTTGACTAAGATTGCTGGAGATGAATTAAAGGACATTCCAAATATTGAAGTAAAAACATTTGAAGAAACAATTAGCTTATTTAGTGGAAAATGTAAAATTGATAGAATAATTCCACAAAATAAAGTAATCATTTCAAAAGGCTGTTTACATAAATGCTCTTATTGCGTATATCCCATGGTTGAACCATCATACAAAAGTAGACCAATGGAAGAAATTTTAGAAGAAATTGGTCAAATGTATGAAAGTGAATCTACGATATATATAACAGGAGCACAAGAAACGTCTGATTATGGAGTAGATTTGTATGGTTCTAGAAAGTTTTCAAAGTTAATGAAAAAAATCTTAGAGAAGTACCCTGAATGTGAGTATGTTATTGGATGGTTTCATCCTGCCGGTTTAACAGAAGAAGTTATGTCAATTCTTACGAATAATAAGAATATAACAGAAATTATGTTACACATCCAGCATGTATCAGATGAAATTTTACATAACATGAGCAGAGGAACGCCTTTTAAAAAAGTCGAGGAAAAAATAAGAAAATTAAAAGAACTTAGACCAGAACTATCTATTTCAACAGAGGTTATCGTTGGATTTCCAGGAGAAAGTGATGAACAGTTTGAAGAACTTTTAAAATTCTTAAACAAAGGGTATTTTTCAGACATAGGAGTTGCAAGCTATGAAGCTGTATTAGGAACAAAAGCCGCACAGTTACCTAATCAAATAGATACTGTTAAAAAGAAAGAAAGACTTGAAATTATAAAGTCTAGATTTTCAGCAACATGTTATCCAGCAGATGAACATTCTTTAGATTCAATTATTGATGAATATTTGAAAAGTAGATATGTGTTACAAAAGTTACCTAAAAATATATTTAAACCTGAAAAAAGGCAGAAATATGAAATGATTGCGGGAACAGATGTGACAGAGAAAATAAACTTTAATATTCATTTTGCTCATATATTTAGACAATTGAGCGAGGCAAGAAGTGAATTTGAACAAAAATGTTTTAAGGAGAAAACTGCGTTTTATACTGATGAAATGAAACGAATATGTTTCGAAATTATCTATAGAGGTAATTTTAAACCTGCTCTAAAAGAAAGAGCAAAAAGATTATTATTGTAACTTAGCACAAGAATTTGTGAGAGGAGTAAAAATGATAAGACGGAAAATAATATTTGCTTCAAGTGAACCGATAAATATCGGACATGATGAAGAAAAAGAAGTGTATCATAAAAACATTATTAGTAATCAGAAAAACGAAAAACGTTTTGATGATGTGGAAGAAAATAGGAGAAATTTTGAGGAACCTGAAGATGATGAAAGCTTTAGTGAACCGGAAGAAGATGATGACGAAATTTTTGAGGAACCGGAAGAAGATGATGATGAAAGCTTTGAAGAAGCCGAAGAAAATGAAACATTGTATTCAACCATAAATGCTCCTCAAAGAGCCCCTGAAATGAATCATGCCCCAATAGTTGCTAGAATAAGAGAAATAATAAGAGGTAATTCATTTGACAATTTGGTATGTATTTTTAACCCAAATTGTGATAATGTAATTGAAAGAACGAGAAGATCTTTAGCTGGACGCGAAAATTGTGTTGTTCTAGAAACAATAGACATGGATAGTGTTATTGCAGATGACATTTATCAATGTACATTGGCGCAGATTTATCAAAACATAAGTAGTAGAAACTTAAGAAGTGTAGACTCGTATAATATGACTTATTTTTACGAAAAAGCTGGACAAATATTTCAAAAAAGAAATGTTGAGAGTGATTATTATGAAAGTCCAATTATTAAGATGAAAAAATTGTACGCATTCAACAGAAGACCTGAAATATTTGAAGAAGCTGTGAACATTTTTTTAAGAGATCTAGTGGGGGAAAATGCTAAGCTTATAGTCCCTGTATGTTATTACTTTAATCAGATTAGTATTGAAACACTAGATTTGATTAACAAACTAAAAAGTAATAAAATTGTTTTTATAATAGGTACAATGCTTCCTTCTGAAATTCAGATGGAATTAATAAGAGGCAGAATGTATTTAGATACTAGAAATGTATTCAATTAAATTAAAAGATAGTGGCATGTCAAGCTTAGAACTGGCATGCCACTATCTTTTTTACATAATGACTTGACAAAATAAATAATGAGTTATATAATGACCAAAAATTATGATAGGGGCAGAGGACATTATATGGAAAAACAAAATATTATGAATTATAAGAAAATTTGTGAATATGCTGAAAAAATAAAAAAATTAACTCCATATATAAAAAATACAGAAATTTTAGAATGGGTAAATGAAGACATGAAAGAGATTAACAAAATACAGCAAAGACTGAAATATATTCGGAAGACTGAAAGAGGCATATAAAAAAAAGAAAATAAGTAAAACTAAAATTACAGTTACAAGTAATGTAAATGTAAACATAATAAATATATGTAGAATAATAGAAAATGAATTAGAAAGCTGGAAAGAAGTTTTTCTAATATTAAATAAATTTTAAATAATTAGAAGGAGATAAAAACAATGAATGAAGAAAAATTAATAGAACATGAAAAAGAAGTTGAAAGAGAAAATGAAAAAAACATAAATGATGCAATTGATTTTATGTCAATACACATAAATGAAAAAATGACAAAAGAATATTTAAAATTTATTAAAAAAACAAGAAAAATTAAGAGAAAAATAGGCAAAAAGAAAGCAAAATTGGCTGAAAATGGAATGCTAGAGCAGGCTTATCAAAAAAAAGAAGGAAAAGTTGATGAGTATTTTAAAGAAATTGTAAAAGATTATAATGAAACTAAGCAATCAATAGCTGGATTTGAAGGGGTAAGCTATTATATAGAGTATTGGAGGTCAACAAATATAATATTTATAGAAAGAAGAACTTTGATGGGGATGATGGCTAGAGCGGCACAAGAAAAAAAATATATTGATCAAACGTTGTATAAAAAACTTGATAAAGTGAAAGTGGAGCCAAGAAGTTTTAGAGAAAATGTTGAAGGAGTTGAAATGAAGGCGCGTAAAGAAATAATACAAGAACACTATAACACAATTACTACATATATTATGGGAAAAGTATTATGCTATTATGACTTAGAATTGTGTTTTTGGAAAGATGAGTATAAAAAGATAGAAAAATTAGATGATATAAGAGATTTTGAATAAAAATATATTAGTGAGGTATAAGTTTGAAAAATAATTATAAAATAAAATATTTTTAATCAAATTTTGTGCCCTGAAAGAAAGGAATGTTGGTAAAGATGAATAGGAAAATTGTAACTGAAACAGATGGAAAGAAAAAAGCGACAATTTCAGAGAAAATAAGAGCTGAAATAGAAGAAAAATATAAAAAAGAAATAGAAGAAAGTTTTAGAGAAGAAAGAGAAAATTTTAGATTAAAAGTAGAACAAGAAAAGAAATCACTAGAAGATGAATATGAAACTAAAAGAGAAAATTTAGAAAGAGAACTAAAGAACCAAAAAAGAAAGAACCGAGAAGAATTAGAAAGAAAAGCAAGTGAAAGCCAAAAGAAAATAGATGATGAAAGAAATGCGTTTGAAAAACAAAAAGAACAAGAATTAGAAAAAATAATAAAAAGAGAACAAGAAGCGGAAGAAAGAGTTAATCAAGAAAAAGAAAGATGTTCTAATGAAATACAGAAAATAAGACTTGAAACAAATGAAGCAATAAGAAGAAAAAATGATGAAATAAAGAAATTAAATGATATAATTCAAGAAAAAAATAATAAGGAAGCAGAATTACAAGCATTGAGAGAAAAAGTAAGTATGTTAGAGGGTATTATAAAGCAAAGAGAAACAAAGAAAGAAGAGGATATCACAAGTAGTATATTTGAAGTTTCTAAAACAGGAAAATGGTATGAAATAGGATATATGAGGCTTGAAGAAAAGAAAGACCCTAAAGATTTTAAATTTCCAGAAAATAAAGTTTTGTCATATTATACCCAAGATGAAATATATCCGGATGGAGTAATAATTGAAAGCGGAAAAAAGACAAATGTTATAGCTAAATATGAAATTGTAAAAGAAAATGATGTATATAGAAATTTTGTTAAATTTTATTCAGATTCAAGAGTCGTACCAATATATAATTTACTTGGATTTTTAAATTTTATATTACATATATATCAAGCTGGATTCAAAATTGATGAAAAGAAAAATATTCAAGAAATGAAAATACAATGTTTGGTATATAGTGAGGAAAAATTAGAAAAAATAAACAGCGAACTATTTAAAGCAGATAAAATTGATACGTATCTTTTATCATATAAAGATAATAAATATACTAATATTGGTATTTTGGCTAAAACATTATATAGAAATATGCATTGCTCTAAAAAGGGAATACCAAATGAAACAATAGATAGAATAGAAGATGTATCACTACAAAAGGGTATGCAAATTAGCAGAAAGGGAAAATATATAAAGCCGCTACAATATTTACCAGATAACAATATTGAACAAACAAGATGAGTTGAAAAAAGATATGAATGTTTTTATAAATATTCGATGAGCTTAAATATTTAGCTGAAAGGGGAAAAATAATGAATGATGAGGAAAAGATAAGTGCTCAAAAGCAGATTGAAATAGAAAATGAGGAAAATATAAATAATTTGATAGATTACATATCATTGCACATTAATAATAGAATGCAAAATGAGTATTTAAAGTTTGTTAAAAATATGAGAAATTTAAGAAAAAATATAAATGATAAAAAGTTGAAATTAGCTCAAAATGGAATGCTAGAAGAATCATATCAAAAAAAAGACGGAGTAGTAAGAAAATATTTTAGGGAAATGGCATATGAGTATAAATATAAAAAAGAAAAATCATATAGATTTGGAGTAGATACTGAACTAATTTATCCAATAGTTAAACAACCTAGACGAATGTCAACTAATGGTTATATAGAACTTGGCGCTCGTGCTACATTTAAAGATATAGAAAGACAGGAAAGAATGAAAGAACAAGAGTATGATTCAACTGTTTCTTATGTTATGAAAGAAGTTTTAGGACATTACAAATTCGAATTAGACTTTTGGGAAAAATGTTTAAAGGAAATAGAAGAATTAGAAAATATAAGAGAATTCGAATAAAATATGTAAAAGAGATAGACTATTTAATGTAGCTATTGTTCAAAATTAATTAGAGGGAGATAAAAGCAATGGATGAAGAAGAAAATGTAGAAGAAATCGAGAAGGAAAATGAAAAAAATATAAATGACACAATTAATTTTATGTCGATGCATATAAATGGAAAAATGACAAAAGAATATTTAGATTTTATTAAAAAAACAAGAAGATTTAAGAAAAAAATAGATAAAAAAAAAGCAAAGTTGGCTGAAAATGGAATGCTAGAGCAAGCTTATCAAAAAAAAGAAGGAAAAATTGATGAATATTTTAAAGAAATGTCAAAAGATTATAAAGGAACTATGCAATCAAGAGGAAATTTTAGAGGAGTAATATATAGAATACCTATGTATAGCGGAACATATACAACAGATGTAACAAATATAGAAATGGATTGTATGATGAATCTAATTAATCTAGCGACTGGAAAAAGAAAATATGTGGAACAAACGTTGTATGAAGAAGAAGAGTGTTTACCAATAGAAGAGAGGGAAACTAGAAGTAAGATTACTGGAGTTGAAATAAAAGCACGTGACGAAATAATACAAAAACATTTTGACTCAATTACTGCATATATTATGGGGCAAGTATTATGTTATTATGATTCCGAATTAAATTTTTGGAAAGAAGAGTATAAAAAAGTAGAAAAATTAGAGGATGTAAGAAATTTTGAATAAATATGTTCAATTGGGGACGGAGTTTTTTAAAGTTAAAAAAACTCTGTCCCCAATTAAACAAAAAAATTTCAAAACCCCTTGCCAAAACGCAAAAAATGTAGTAAAATAACTAATGTAAAAAAATTCCTTAAACTTAGTTAAATAATTAAGACACCCGATTTTAAACCAGGTTTAAGGAGAAAAAGAAAATAGGAGGTGTAAACTATGATATCAAAAGAATCTAAAGCTGAAATAATAGCAAAATATAAAAGAGATGAAAAAGATACTGGGTCACCAGAAGTACAAATCGCTCTTTTAACAGAAAGAATCAACGAATTAACAGAACACTTAAAAGTTCACAAAAAAGATAATCACTCTAGAAGAGGACTTTTGAAGATGGTTGGTAAAAGAAGAAATTTATTAAACTATTTAGCTAAAAAAGATATAAACAGATATAGAGAAATAGTTGCAAAATTAGGATTAAGAAAATAATTATAACGAGGGGGCAACAAAAATTGGCCCCTCTTTTTTAGAGTTTATTTATTAGTCTAAGTGTAGCTTGTATAATGTGCTTATAAATCAAACATATTATAGAGGTTACATGCTAATAATAAACTTAAAATATGGGGTGTAAAAATAAATAAGAAAAGGAGAAATTTTATGTTTAAAATTTATGAAACAGAACTAGCAGGAAGAAAATTAACAATAGAAACAGGAAAAATGGCAACTTTGGCTAATGGAAATGTCTTAGTAAGATATGGAGATACAGTTGTTATGGTAAATGTAACAGCATCAAAAGAACCAAAAGAAGGAATAGACTTTTTCCCACTATCAGTAGATTT
>CAKPDO010000020.1 GCA_934148985.1 uncultured Clostridia bacterium | reverse complement strand
TATTTTGTCAAATATGTTTGACTTTAAGTTTGTAATATCTGTAGAGCAAATCATTTATATCACCTTCTAATATATTTGTTGTTTGAATTATAACATTTTGGGTGAATTTTGTCAAAATAGCTAGGTTTAAGTATTTTGCTTGTACCTAGCTATTTGCAATTGTTTTGGAGTTTTATGTCGTTAGTATTACATTTTTATTACATTTTTGTTACATTTGTATACTATTGTTTTAATAATATATTTTTCATTTCATTTATATCATAAAACGGAATTTGTATACCGTCTTTTGCAAGAGCAACTACTCTTAATGCTTTTGTGATAACCTCATCTTTAACAATCTCCGGAATTTCAACATCTATATTAGAATTTGTATATTTCTTTTCTATGTACTCTAATGTTGTTGGAAATATATTCTGTATTAAAAACACTGCTTTTTTTCCTAATACATTACCAAAAACAAAATTATATACAGGCCTTTTCCCGCTTTTCTTCTTTTTAATATCATATATCTTTTTATATTTGTCATACTTCGTAGATATTGGAACAAACCAAATTATTTCAATATTTTGTCTATCTCTAAAACAAAAATAACAAGGTCTTTTATTTCCATTTTCCTTATTAATCATTAATCCATAATCTTTAAAAACGTTAAAAAATTCATCTTTAATAAAATAAAATTTTCCATCTTCTATTATCATTATTGCTATATCTCTCCTTTACGAAAATATGAGGTCTTTTTAGACCCCATACTTTACTATAATTAACATTTTTTCACCTGCCCATTTATATCTCGCAAGCAGGGTTGCGGCTCACATTTTCTCACCTATCCATTTATTTCGCCAATAGGGTGGCGACTCACATTTTAATTATAGTGGATATTAAATATCCACTACTATTATATACATTATACACATATAATATCATTTTTTCAATAGATTTTTAAAATTTTTATAATTTTTATAATTTATAAATCACCTATCTCGTACCCCGTTAAATTAGGTCTACTTACATCCTCATCTTTCAATTTATCAAATGTATAATTTTTAAACTCTGTTATATTATCATATTTTTTACCATCAATTTCTTCATATCCATCTATTAATTTTAACAAAGTTCCATCCTCTTTACTAAAATCTTTTTCCAAATTGCTACCAATATATTTTACTTTGTAACATTCTTTTCCATCAACTTTAGAGTTAGTTATAATTGATGTTAATATTATATACATTTTTTCCTCTTTTTGAAAAATTCCAGATAATGTATTTCCTAATATAAATGGTGATTTATCAATTGTTGCTTTTAAAGTGCTTGGAACCTGAAAAATACTTTCTTGTGTTGCTTCATCATACCAAATAATTATTTTTGGTTCTTGATTTTTTATCATTATATTTTTTCCATCTTTATAATAGTGTTCTATTACTGTTTTGTCACTTTCTTCTTTGCTCGAATACATCTCTGTTATAAAAGTATAGTTAGCATCTGATACATTTTCTGCCTGTTTTTTCATAATATTAGTAATTATAATATAGTTCTTTGTAAAATGTATTGCCAATGCTATTACAATTATTATAATTACAAGTATTACTCCTTTTAATATTTTTTTCTTTTTCTCCATAAAAATCCCTCCTCATTTGTGCAACCAAGCCATCATGAGTTTGAAAAACTTTTAGACCTTTGGCTTTGCGTCATAAATTTTCATTTACTTTGCTTTTTTACATAACTATATTTAGTGTACCATTTTTTCCCTTTTATGTCAAAATTTAATTTTTTTTACTTTTCCCGCCTAGCTCCAATTCCGCCTATCCCTCGTCTTCCATCTCTTAATTTATTTTCTATATCATCAATTTTTATATACTTATGCTCATCTGTAATTGCAACTTCTTTTGCAACGATTAGTGGGTCTAAAATATCAATTAAAATTCTAGCTGGAGAAGAAGCAAAATTAGCTCCGGCCTGTATAAGTGCCTCAAAATAACTTTGGCATGCTCCTGCAAATATTACCAAGTCAGAATTTGTATCTTGTTCATATCTTCTGGCCTCTCTAACAGTTTGAATAAAATACTTAGAATTTCTATAATTATATATATCATAATACCCATACTCTTTTTTTAGCATCCCATCATGTCCTGTAATTACTAAAATATCTGGTTTATATGTTTTAAGTAAATTATAAACCATTCTTGGTTGTCTATTTTCTGGGATACTTTTTACAACTGCATTTATTCCCATTTTTTGATAATATCTGTAAGATTTTTCACTGTATCTTTTGTCACCATCTAAGTGTAAAATTTTTCCTGTAATATTTTCTTTTGTAATTCTGTTTTCTTTATCGGATAACTTTATTTCATTAATTTTTTCTCTTACATTTACTACTTTTTCATCTATTACTTCTAAATCATCTATATTACTATCAGCTATTATTCTTTCAAAAATTCCCTCTAAAATAACATTATTTTTATCTCTTATATCTTTAACAATAAAAATAATGTCTTTATTATATGATATCCTCCCTACAATGTCGCCATTTTTTATTTTTTTCATATAGCACATCACCTCTTGTATGGGCTAATATAATTATATGTTTTAATTTTATATTTGCTACTATTGATTTTGTAATTTTTCGGTGATATACTAACTACTGTTAGAAAAAATTGGAGGAATATTTATGACATCAAAACATACTAATTTAAAACAAGCAAAAGATGAAAAAACTTCAAATTTACTATTTTTCAAATGGTTATTTGAATCAGATAATATAAATTTAATTTTTGAAAATGAAACTGCACCATTTAGAGAAAATTCTGTAATTTATTATCCTGAACAATTAAAAGATTTTTTTGTATCAGAGCCAATGCAAAGATTAAAAAAAGTATTGCAACTTAGTAAAGTTATTGACATAAATCCTAATGCATTACATACAAGATATGAACATTCCATAGGAGTATACAATTTAAAAAAAGATATCATAATGAATCTTTTCTTAAATGACCCTCAATTTAAAGCTTATGTTGAAGAACATAATCTAAAAAATAATTTAATAGCAGAACTTATAAAATCAGCCGGACACGATATAGGACATCTTCCACTTTCTCATGTTTTAGAATTATCTGTTATAAAAAAAGTAGGTTTTCATGAAGAAATTGGAAAAAGAATTTTATTAGAAAATGAACAAATTCGCAATTGTCTTTTAAACATTTCCCCTGATTTCCTCAAAATTTTAAAAGATACTTTAGAAAATGATTATTTTGGTTTTAAATTTTTAGATGAGGGAAATTATGATATTGATAGGTTTGACTATTTATATAGAGATTTAGCATATTTAGGTACTCCTTTATCAGAAAGTTTTGCTCCTTTGAAAATAAAAATTGCCGAATGTGATAGTAAAGTCCCAAAATTAGATAATAGTGGAAGAATTATTTTAGCCAGTGAAAATAGTAGCAATAGAATGTTTATCCCTGTATTTAGCATCTCATCTTTGCCTGATATCGAACGATTTTTAAATACACGCGTGGAATTATATAAAAATTGTTACTCACATCCTGTAGATGAAATTTTAGCTCAATCTGTAGGCATTACTATAAATAAAGCTATAGAAAATCATGAACCTAATGGCATAAAAGTTCAAAAATTTTTAATTGATTTGAAAAATATTTCATCCGCAAATAATGTTAATCTAGATGAATGGCTAAGTTGGAATGATTTAACATTTTATAATGAACTTCTTGACATTGGAGAATTCACTCAAAATCCCGCTCTTAGAAAAATTGCTATAATTGCTTTACCAGGTCTAGAGCAATTATTCGATATATCTTCTAAAATGTTAGGATTAAAAAATCGAACTCAACCTCTTTCTAAAAATGATAAAATATTTTTGAAAAGATTACATAGGTACCTTAATGAAAAAACAAATTTCACCCAAGACCTATCCGACCCAAACTATTTATATAAATATACAGCATATACATCAGACCCACAAAAAATCAATATACTAAAATCATTTCCTACTTTACCTATTAATTTTAACAGTAGAAAAATAAAACCATATAAATCAAGTGAACCAATTTTTATAGAAACTGAAACAGGTGAAATTTACACATATGATGCCATTCCTGGTAGGCCACCAAAAATAAATCTTGATAATGTTTCTTTGGATGTTGCGATTTGCTTCACTCCTCTTTTGGAATCCCAACATAATGCTTTAATAGATTTATTAGATGAAAAAAGTTCTCCAACCTTTGGTAGACATTATTTTAATAGACCATCTCCAGCTGGAACATATATAGAAAATTCATATGATATGAATAATATTGATAATTTAGAAAGATAGAATTTTTCTATCTTTTTTATTTTTTTAAAGTTCTATCTATATTTTGCAAGAATATAATTAAACAAAAGTATTTCTAAACGGGGGCTTTAAATGAAAAAATTATCAATAGAAGAACGTGCCACTTTACTTGCACATTATATAATCGAAACCAAAGAAACTGTAAGAAGTACCGCTAAAAAGTTTGGTGTTTCCAAAAGCACTGTTCACAAAGATGTTTCTGATAGATTACTAAAAATAAATCCGACTCTTGCTAAAGAAGTTCGTGAAATTTTAGATGAAAATAAAGCTGAAAGACATTTAAGAGGTGGAATGGCCACTAAACTTAAATATTTAAAAGAAAAACAAAGTTAATTTTTATTATGAGCGGATTGTATTCGCTCTTTTTTATATTTCATCTAATATGTCCTTATAGCTAGTAACAAGCCTTCCTCCTTGTTTTATCAGGTCATTCGTTCCCTCTGAATTTATAGAATTAATATTTCCGTGGCACTATAAAAACATCTCTCCCTTGTTCTAATGCAAAATCTACTGTTATTAATGTTCCACTTTTTTTCTTTGCCTCTACAACCAATATTCCATTTGATATTCCACTTATAATTCTATTTCTTGCTGGAAAATTCATTTTTTCTGGTTTAGTTCCTATTGGATACTCAGAAATTATTGTTCCATTTGTTTTTAAAATTTTTTCTGCTAGATAGTAATTTTCATTCGGATAAATTATATCTATCCCATTTCCCAAAACTGCTGTTGTTAATCCTTTATTATAAACTGCTCCCAAATGTGCTTCACTATCTATTCCTCTTGCCAGTCCACTTACAATGTTTATATTACTTGCTGCTAAGTAATAACTAAATTTTTGAGCTATTTCTTTTCCATATTCCGAACATTCCCTACATCCTATTATTCCTAGACTTTTATTTTTAAAGATTTCCTTATTTCCTTTTATATATATAAATATTGGCGGATTATATATATTTCTTAAATTTTGTGGATAGTTTTCATCTTCTATTGAAATTATATCAATATTATTTTTTTCCATATAAATTAAATGTTTCTTTGCAAGAATTTTATTTTCTTGATTTAATATTTTTTGAATTATTTTTTCATCAATTAACGGTATGTCCTGAATCTCATTTTTAGTAGCATTAAATATATTTTTTATAGTCTTTAATCTATTTATAAGATTTATGTATCTTTTTATTCCTATTCCAGAAATTAAAGATAACCATATTTTATAATATTTTTCTTCTATTTTTATCATCTCCTTAAATACGAAAAAGCAAAGAGAATAATATTTTTATTCCCTTTGCCCCTTAACCTTTGATTATGATAACATTTTTTTGTTTATTTTTCAATAGTTTTTAAATTAATTTAATATTATTCCATTAAAAAATCTATTAAATATTTTATCTTTATTCCATCTTCAGATGTATCTGCATATAATTTGTCCATTGTTAATATCGTTTTTTCATAATTATCTCTTATGTCTTTCAACGGTTTTAGTTCCCTGTCTTTTACATTCTCATCCATCATAGACAAAGTTACCTGATAATATTTTTTGTCATTAGATTTTGTCGCAACAAAATCAACCTCGAGTGAATCTTTTTTTCCAACAGTAACTTCATACCCTCTCCTTAATAATTCAAAATATACAATATTTTCTATTATATGGCCAAAATCCAAATTATTAAACCCTAAAATTATATTTCGTATTCCAGTATCTACAATATAATATTTTTCTAATGTTTTTAAAACTTCTTTGCCTCTTATATCATATCTTTGAGCTTTGTATATTATATATGAATTTTCAAGCATTTCAAAATAGTTTAATACCGTATTATGTGTTATTTTTGTTCCTTGGCTTGTTAAATAATCTGCTACTTTTTTAGAAGAAATTAAACTTCCTACATTGCTCATTAAAAATTTTAAAATCTTTTCTAATAATATTGCATCAACTAGCTTATTTCGTTCTATTACATCTTTCATAAATACAGTATTATATATTCCCTTTATCGCATTTTCATATAAATCTTCATTATTGTTTAATGATATTACTCCAGGCATCCCTCCAAATTTTATATATTCATTAAATTTTTCATCAATACTTTCGCTGTCTTTCTTTGGACTGAAATCTAAAAATTCCTTAAAAGATAATGGTAACATTTTTATTTCTATATATCTTCCTGAAAGATATGTAGAAAGTTCTGATGAAAGAATATATGCATTAGACCCTGTTATATAAATATCACATTTAAAATCTACCTGTAGGCTATTGACACATTTTTCCCATTCTTTTACTCTTTGTACTTCGTCTAATAATATATAATTCATTTTTTCTTTTTCTATATTTTTTTTAATTTCATTATACATATCTCTATAGTTAATTATTTCATCAAATTCAAAAGATTCAAAATTCATATATATAACATTAGTTTCATTATCATCTTTTATTATTTTTTCTTTAAATAATTTTAATAAACTTGATTTTCCACATCTTCTAATACCTGTTATAACTTTAATGAATTCTGTATCTTTATATGCCAGAAGTTTGTCCATATAAATTTTTCTTTCTATCATATTTATACCTCCCGAAAAAATGTTATTTTTAATCTATTTATATTATAATTTTCTTTTTATTTTTTGTCAAGTTTTGTTATTACTATAACAAAACTTTTATTTTTATATTTTTTTGTTTTAATTATTACATAATATAATATATTTAAAAAAATGTAATAATAAAAATTATTATTACATTTTCTTATTATTCTAATTATTTTGATAAAAATAATCCACAATTCCGCTATATATTCCCCATGCTAACTTATTTTGATAATCATCAGTTAGTAATAATTTTTCTTCTTCTGGATTTGATAAAAATCCACATTCCACTATTGTTGTCGGAATTTCTACATGTTTTATAATATAAATTTTATCTATAGTTTTTGCAATTCTATTATTTTCTTTTTGTATAGTTTTATTTAGATTTTCTTGGATTATTCTTGCAAGTTTTGCTCCTTCTTCACTTCCATCTTTGTAAAATGTCTGCCATCCATCATATTGTTGTTGTGGTATTTTGTTCAAGTGTATAGAAACAAATATATCTGCTTGACTTTCATTTCCTATTTTTACTCTATTTTTTATATCAGATATTTTTTTCTGTTTTAATGTCTTACTATCAATATCATATATTGCATTTTCATCTGACCTCGTAAGTATTACAGTACACCCACTTTGTTCTAATAAATTTTGAAGTTTTAGCGCTATTTTTAAATTTGTTTCTGCTTCTGTCGTTCCATTCGAACTTTGAGCTCCCTCATCTGGAACTCCATGTCCTGCATCTATTACTACTGTTTTTCCAGATGCTGGCAAACTTACTGTTGATATGTATTTATTTTCATCAGTTCCAGTTGATAAAACAAATACAAAAATTGATAGGAATATTCCCGATAAAATCAATGTTATTCTTTTTTTGTTTAGAACTATCATATTAACCTCACACAAATAATTTTAGTTAATTATATGTATGAAATTGCTATTTATTCTCTTTCCTCTTCATTCTGAAAAGTAGGAAACATATAAGGAAGTCCTTGTTGTTCTTCTCTCTGCGTTTCTTCTATACTATTTTCTTCTTCCAACTGAGCATTAGGTATTATTATTTGAATTCTGTCATCGTCTTCTTTCTGTCTTTCTTCTACTCCTAATTCTAAAGCTAGCAACTCATATATTTCTTTCGCCAGTATTACACTTGCATCTCTATTTTTTTTGGCTTCAACAAATCTATTAGTTATTCCTTTATATTTTTCTTTAAACGTCTCTAGCAATTTTTCATTATTTTCATATACTCCATCGGTTCCCCATAAAATATGGTCAGTTGCAATAATTTTTACAGTATCTATATCATCAACCGTTTTATTATATTTATCCAAAATAAATGCTTTATATAAATTAAAAATATCATTTATAAAATCATTATCTTTTGTTCTTTCATCTTTTAGATATATCATATAATCTAAATCTGGATAATCTTTATATAATCGATTTATGGTATCTTTCACATATTTTCCCATATCTTCTTCTTTTAAATTTCTGAAACTCCTTATTTTTTCAGATTCCGCATTTTTTTCGATTTTTTGTTTATCACTAACATCTTTATAACCAGAATATGCTCCAAATGTAGGCAATGCTAATGAAAGTCCAAGTATGCCAATAAATCTACAAGGTTTTTTTAGTAGCTTTTTTATATCAATTTTTCTTTTCTTATTTACTGTTTGTTTTCTTTTTTCTTTATTGATTTTCTCTCCTTTATTACCATTATTTTCCATAAAAAAATCCTCCTTTGAATACATATATATCTATTATATCACTTTTCAAAGAATTTTGCAACGAAAAAAGCCTCTACTAGGCACTTCTCGCTTAGTAAAAGCTCTATATATTAATTAAAATTATTTTTTGTTTACAATATCTTTTAATGCTTTTCCAGCTTTGAATACTGGAGCTTTTGATGCTGGTATCTTTATTTCTTCCTTAGTTTGAGGATTTCTTCCTTTTCTTGCAGCTCTCTTTCTAACTTCGAAAGATCCAAATCCTACTAATTGAATTTTATCTCCTTTTTTTAATGCTTCTGTTATTACTTCAACAAATGCATTAACTGATGCCTCTGCAGCTTTTTTTGTTTCTCCTGTTTTTGCAGCTACTTCTGCAACTAATTCAGCTTTGTTCATTATAATTACCTCCTAAAATATGTGTTTATGTAGTTACTTTTAATGCCTTTTGTTGCACCTTTATAACCTACTTTACTTAATTTATTCGCCAATCTTCGATAAAATCCCTCTTTATTTCAATATTTTTTTTATTTTTTCAAAAGGATATATCTTAAATATTAATATTTGTAACAAATAAATAATAAAACTTGCTAAAAACGTTATTATTATTTCCAAATAGCCTATTTTTATACATTTTAAGGCGTTAAATAAATACAAAGATATAACGCTCATAATTAGTGTCGAAATTATTGGTTTTACTATTGTATTTTTCAAATTTATTCTTAAATTTATTGATTTATGTAATACCACAATCGAAATCATACAAGCTATAATATTACACATTATATTTCCTATAATGGCTCCATATATTCCAATTTTTGGATTTGAAATTAAGATTATATTACATATAAATTTTATTATCATTCCAATTCCAAATGCAATTGCTGGAATACTTACCTTCCCTATTCCTTGTAAAATTCCATTAATAGTTTGTGCAAGTATCATAAATATAATTGAAATACTACTTATTTTTAAATACATTGCTCCATTTTGTGCATTTGGAAATAATAGGCTCATTATTTCATTTGGATACAAAAACATTATGGCCGTAATTGGCATTGCAATTAAAATACTTATTAAAATATATTGTTCTGCTTTTTCTCTAACTTCTTCTAAGTTTCCCTTTGACATTGATTTTGAAATATTTGGAACCAAAGTCGTTACAAATGCAACATTTAAAGCAAAAGGTAAACTACACAAACTATCTATCTTTCCACTTAAAATTCCATATTGAATTTTGGCATCCTCTTCATTTAAAAAATTTTTTAAAAATCTCACAATTGTAAAAGAATCAATATTCTTTCCAAAAGATGATATTAAACTACTTATTGATATTGGAATTGCAACATTTATTATTTTCTTTAATGTTTTTCTTATTCTTGTAGGCTTGTAATTTACAGTTTCCGCAATTTCTTGACCAATTTCACGTCTTTTAATTTTATAATATAAAAATATATACCAAAAGCTTAAAACTGTTGCAACTGTTGTTGCCATATTGGCTGCCGCTGCCATTATTTTTACATTTTCTTTTCCTAAAATAACAACTAATTCCACCAATATCACTGTAAATACAGTTTTAAATATTTGTTCTAAAGTTTGAGATTTAGCCGTTACTGAAAAAGTTTGTCTTCCATTAAAATATCCCCTTATTACAGATGTAATAGACACAAAAAATATTGATGGAGAAAGCGCAATTAATGAATACTTTGCTTCTGGTATTTGTATCCAGTCACTAGCAATTGTTTCAGCTCCTAAAAATAAAAGTAGTGAGCCTGTTATTCCAATTAAAGCAAATGTTACAAATGCGATTTTAAAAATCTTGTGAGCTCCTTTGTTATCTCCAATTGCTAATCTTTCGGATACCAAATATGAAATAGCATTTGGTACACCAGTAGATGACAAAGTAAGAAGCAATGCATAAATTTGAAATCCACTACTATAAATTGCATTTCCACTATCCCCAAAACCTTCCCTATTCGTTAGATATAATTTATACACTAATCCAACTATTTTAATAAACACTTGAGATATTAATAAAGACACTATTCCTTTAAAAACACTTTCCCTTTTATTTTCCATAAAAATCGCTAAACCCCTTGACAAATTTACTTTTTTGTAATAAAATTATTCAGTATTATGAGAAAATATGAATTAAATGTAAGACTTCTCCCCGGTGGTTTTAAATTTAATTATCATATAAATATATATATTAATTAAAATAGGAGGGTATATTTTACCATGAACAATATGACATATAGTGTTAAAAAAAGTGAAATACAAAGAAAATGGTATATAATTGATGCAGCCAACAAACCATTAGGTAGAGTTGCAACAGAAGCTGCAAGATTACTTGCTGGAAAACATAAACCAATTTATACAAAAAACATAGATACAGGTGATCATGTTATAATATTAAATTGCAAAGATGCAATATTAACAGGAAATAAAATTAATCAAAAAGTTTACAGACATCATTCAGGATATATTGGTGGAATGAAAGAAGTTTCTGCTAAAGATATGTTAGAAAAAAATCCTGAAAAAGCTATGATGTTAGCTGTTAAAGGTATGTTACCACATAATTCTTTAGGAGCTCAAATGCTTAAAAAATTAAGAGTATATGGTGGAAGCGAACACGAAAATCAAGCACAAAAACCAGAAATATGGAATTTTTAATTTAAAGGGAGGAAATATAAATGTCTAACGCAGATAAAAAATATTACTACGGTACTGGTAGAAGAAAAGACGCTGTAGCAAGAGTAAGACTAATTGAAGGAACTGGAAAAATCACAGTTAATGGAAAAGATTTAGATGAATATTTTGGATTAGAAACTTTAAAAGTTATAGTTAAACAACCTTTAACAGTTACTAATACAACAGCTAAATATGATGTAATTTCTACAGTAAAAGGTGGAGGATACACAGGTCAAGCTGGAGCTATTCGTCATGGTTTAGCTAGAGCTTTAAATGAAGCTGATATCGAATACAGACCTATATTAAAATCAAATGGATTCTTAACAAGAGATCCTCGTATGAAAGAAAGAAAGAAATATGGTCTTAAAAAAGCAAGAAAAGCTCCACAATTTTCAAAAAGATAATTTATTACAGAATATATCCAAAGACTCGGAAATGAAATTCCGAGTTTTTTACTTTTCTATTTTTGAAAAATTCAAATCTCAAAAAATTCTAAAGCAAATTATTTACTTTAGAATTTTTTACAAACTTTATTTTTTAAATTTATCTAAAAAGCTTTTTTTCTTTTTAGTTTTATCTTTATCGTTCACTTTTACAAATTCATTACCCCAGTCATCATTTGTTTTTTTAGATGATTTACTGCTGCTTTTTTTTACTTGTTTTTTCTTTTCTTCTTCGTCCTCATCGTCTTCCCAATCATCATCCCACTCATCTTCGTCGTCCCAGCTATCATCATTATCATCTTCATTATTCTTGCTATTAATTACTATTTCATTATCGTCTTCATCATCCCAGCTGTCATTTTCATCATTATTTATATCACTATCATCATCTTCCCAAGATTCTTCTTCATCGTCTTCATATTCATCATCGTCCCAATCGTCGTCATTCTCATCATCTTCGCCATCATCATAGTTAATCTTTTTGCCGTCTTTGTCGTTAATATCATTGCCCCATATATCGTAATATACTTCATTGCTTTCATTTTCATCTTCAAAATCATCATCTTGAGCGTCATCTAATTCATCATCATCTTTATAACTTTTTCTTCCAGTTTCAAGGTTATCAAACCCTAAAATCATATCAATTTTCCTGTCAATTTCATTTTTCGAGTTTTCTTCTATGACTGGTCCTTTTATAGTTCTCTTAGGCTGTTTCGTTTTTTCTTTTATTTTCGCTTCTTTTTTTTCTTCAACTTCTGGTTCTTCTTTCAACTCCCAATCTTCATCTTCAATAATTTCTGGCGTTTCAACTTCATCTTCTATCATATATTCCGATAAATCTCTGCCATATTCTTCTGTTACATTTTTATAGAATATATCATATATTTTCTTCATTCCCTCTATTCTCCAATAGTTAGGATTTATTATAGTTACTGGCAAATTCAATTTTTTTATTTGCTTTTCAAATTCTTCAGACTTTTTTTCTAATGATTTCAAATATTCTAAATTATATAATTCTTCATATGATTTTTTTGTTATTTTTTTATTAATCTCTTTTAATAGTAATGTATATAAATTATTTATTTGTACTAAGTCTTCTTCTAGATTTTCGCAAGCCTCTTTCATAAGTTTATTATGTTCTTCTATTCCATTTACAGCTGTCAACCTTTCATTATCTAAAAATTGAACAAGGTATTCTTTTAAAGCTCCCACAAATTCCAATTTAATTCTAGATTCTTTTATTATTTTTTTATGCTTGTCTCCTTTACTCGAATTATTTTTTATTTCATTAAATAATTTACTTGTTTTTTCATAAACATTACATAAAATCTCTGTTTCACGTTTTTGAACATCTACGCTTAACGAAATCGCTTTTGTTACGACATCCATATTAAATGGGATTTTTTCTTTTTCTCCATTTTTCTTTATTCTTTCTTTTAATTCATTTTCCAAATCCTCTGTCACTAATTCGCTGAATTGTTTTGCCCTTTTTACAGCATCAATATCTATTTCTTTATAATTGTCCAATATGTTATTTAATTTTTTATTATATTCAGCTTCTATATTTCTAACATTTCTTCCACATGTTGTCCTCGTATTAGTTTTTTCATTAAATTCAGCTACAATATCTATAAAATTGTTCGAATTTTCTTTTATTTGAGTTTCAATCATTTGGATGTTATTATTTATACTTTCAAATTTATTTTTCATTAGCTCGGGATTTTCATCAATATTTTGAAAAATTTCTTCCCTCTCTTCTTGATATTTTATGTTTTTTTTATTTAATTTTTCTTGATTTACCTGTATATCTCTTATTTTATTTGCAATTAAATCATATTCCTGTATGATATTTTCTTCTTCATCTGAAATATCTCTATATCTTTCCAAGCAATCCACTAATTCACAATAGTCTTTAAAATTAGTTTTTAAATTTTCTTTCTTGTCATATCCAAATAATTTATCAAAATATCTTTCAAGAATTATTGCATTCCTCTCGTACATAAAATTATCCCTCCATATTTAAGCCACATCTTTTCTTTAAAATTTGTGTCTTCTTCTATCTATTGCATAACTACTTCCCATAACAGCTTTTACTGCATGTTTTACCTGAGCTGCGGTATCTCCTATTTCAAGAATATTTGCAAATCTACCTTTATCAGCAACCACAACAGCTATTGATATTGATGTAAGCGGAAATTTTTCTATTATTCCCTTTCTATTTGCCACTTCTATATATCCATCTTCTTTATCTTTATCATTATAAAATTTTGCTACTCCATTGTCAAAATTGTATATTATTGCTTGGCAAAGTTTTTCAACATCTTTTCCTGGCATTATTGCAATAAAATCGTCTCCTCCAATGTGGCCTACAAATCCATTACCATAATTATGTACAGCATTTAAAATTATATTCGCTGTATATTCTATTATTTGGTCCCCTTTTAAAAATCCATATACATCATTGTATGCTTTAAAATTATCTAAATCTAAATATAATATTGAAAATTCATCATTATTCAATAGGTGCTTTTTTAGTTCTGAATTTATTTGCACATTTCCAGGTAGTCCTGTTAAAGGACTCATTCTTCTGTTTATTGTAAGTAATCTCATTAAGTTTTTTACCGTGTAATATAAATATCCTTCATCAACCGGTTTTTTTATAAAATATTCTATTGATTCATTTAAAATTTTCATCCTATGTTCTCTTTGACCATTTGACGAAACTACTATAACAGGTGTAATTGTATTATCTTCATCTTTTCTTATTTTTCTACATACATCTATTACATTCATTTTTATAGCATCTTCATTTATTACTATTAATGCTGGAATATTTTTTAGTGCTAGTCCTATTTGTTCTGATTTTACACTTATAAATTTATATTCTTTATCATCTCTAAATAATTCTCTAAACACTGCTATTGATGATTCATCGTCATCTATTATATATACTTCGTTTACCATTTTTTACTCCTTAACGTATTCTACTGTTGAAGTCGCCGATAAGCCATTTTTGTTATATACTGTAACTGTAAATTTATTCTTACCTTTTTCAAGTTCTACATCTCTTGTATACTCCATTTGGTTTACTTCTTCTGTTTTCATTTCCCCATCATTTAGTGTATATTCTATTTTTGATATACTTTCATCATCTGAAGCTATTATTCTAAATACTTTTCCATTTGTTCTTATTTCTATATTTGGTTTATTATCTCCTATTATTTTTTGAGTTTTTTTAGTTTGTACGCCATTAATATCAACAGCTATAATATTTAGAGTATGTGTTCCCTCCAATGGTGTGATTGATGCTTCTGCTTTTGTTCCATTTATTTTTCCTGTAACTGCGCTTGCTTCATCTTCATCCCAATAATATGTTATGTAATCAATATTATTTTTACTTTCAACTGTTGCCTTTATCTTTCCATCAGCTTGTTCTAATTTGATTGTTGGCTTTTCTTCTACATCATATGAACTTTCATATGATGCCGTAACTCCATTTATATCTTCTGCAATTATTGATATTGTTGACTCTCCTGATGGCAATTCCACTTCTTGTGTAACCTCCATTTTATTGTCACCTGATATTACATTATCTTCTCCACCATTTATTTTATATGTTACTTTTGTAATTCCCTTATCATGTGTTACGACTATATTTATTATTGATGCATTTTCTCTTTCTGTTGTTATAACAGGTTTTGTATTATTTGACACTACAATATTATTATTTCCAATGTTATCTGATAAGTTTTTAAAATATGAATACGCTCCCGTAGACGTTAGTCCAATTCCAAATATAATTAAAATTACAGAAAAAACAATTATTGTAGAATGTATATTTGATTTTTTCTTTTTTCCTCTTGTATTTTCTACAGCTAATATTTGATTCATTTAACTACCTTCCTTCTAATAATATCTCGTTAGATTATAACATAACGCCCCATTATTGTAAATAATTTTTTGCAAACAATCACAAAAAAAGGCGAGGAAATTTTAACCTTTTCCTCGCTTATAATATGTCTTTTTTATTATAGAACATATTTCTTTATTAATATAATTCCACCTATGAATATTATAGATAATCCTGCTCCAAATATTACATACATTGCAATTCCTTTAGCTGCTCCTGTTTTGATTGATAATATTACAGATGCATCATCAATATCATCTTCACCTGGTTTTTGGTTGTCTGGTGTTGAATCTCTATCTGGTATATCCCAATCATTATGATCTTCTGATATTTCCGCAGTATTTGTCTTTAATCCAAGATTATTAGTTGCATTCATCCATCTTAAAATTACTGTTACTTCTGCACTTTCCCCAGGTTGTAATAATGTATTTTCAAGTAATTTTGTAGATATTACATTATTTCCTTCGTCTGTCCATCCCTGATTGTCTTCTCCGTAGAATTTTAGTCCTTCTGGTACATAATCTGTTATTTCTTTTGCGTATCCAGCTATGTCACCTTCGTTAGTTATTTTTATAGTATACCCAAATTTAACAACTGTTGAATCTAATTTCTTTTTATTTATCTCAACTTTTGGTATTTTGTCTGTGCTATCATCTCCAGTATTACCTGTTTGTGTTGTTGTTGTTTTACCATCTTCAGTTACATACACTGTTGTTACATATTTCAATAAACTTAAGTCAAATGTTTTTACATTGATAACTTCATAGTCATCATCGTCTTCATTCTTTTTATCAACATTGTCTGGTGTTGAGTCAACATCTTTTGGAATATCTTCACCTTTAGGATCTTCGTATTTTGTTATTTCTGCAACATTTATTATATTTGTATTTGTTGGTGCATTATCATTTACTCTACAAAGAACTTGAACATCACTATAATCTAAGCCTGAACCCTCTCCATCATCTGTTTTCTTATCAAATGCCTTTAATAAGTTCTTGCTTTCTTTATCATCTTTGTTATATGCTAATGCTGTTGTTTTTATTGTTTTGCCATCATTTCCAACTTTCCATCCAAATGCTGTATTAAAATCACAATCTACATAATCTAAATATTCTGGTAATTTATCTGTAATTTCTCCAGCATATACATCTGTTTCGCCTTCATTGTATACCCTTATATTATATAACACATAAGATTTTGCTGGTACTGATAATGGATCTTTTACCATTATATATGTTGCATCATGACATTCGCTATTATCTCTTAATTCTTTTGTATCAACTTTTGTTGCTCTTAGATATGGATTCTCTTTGCTTCCTATTTTTCCATCTGTTGTCAAATATTCTCCATCTTCTATTTTGATGTCATTGCTTATAGCTGTTATAAATTTTGTTAATGCTAAATCTACTTTTTTCTTTTTAACTAATATTACTTCGTAATCGTCGTCATCTTCTTCTCTTTTTTCTGTGTTTTTGTCTTTTAAATTTCCAGGTTTTGAGTCTACATCTTCTTCTAGGTCTTTACCATCTTCGTCTTGATATTTTGTTACTTCTGCTGAGTTTACTAATTTAGATGCATCTGGTGCTTTTGAATTTACTCTACATAGTATTTGGATATCTCTATAGTCAAGTCCTGAACCTGCACCATCATCAGTTGTTTTGTTAAATGCTTTTAACAAGTTTTTATGTTCAGTATCATTTGCATTGTATGCTAAATATTGTGTTGTAACAGTTTTTCCATCTGCGCCTATTTTCCAACCATATGCTTTATTAAAGTCGCCATCAACAAAGTCTAGATAGTTTGGTAAATAATCTTTTATTTCTCCAGCATATATATCTGTTTCACCCTCGTTGTATACTCTTATATTGTAAAGAACATAAGATTGTTCTTGTACTGTTAATGGGTCTTTTACCATTGTATATGTTGCATCATGGCAATTTGCATCTGATTTTAATTTTGTTGTATCAACTTTTGTTGCTCTTGTATATGGATTTGAAGCTTTTCCAGCATTTTTAGATGTAGTATCTTTTGTCAAATATTCTCCATCTTCAATTGTCATGTCTTGGCTTACTGCTGTTATAAATTTCGTTAATGCTAAATCTGCTTTTCCAAGTATTATATTGTCATAATCTTCATCATCTTGATATTTTTTATCTCCATCTTTTCCTAACCATTGATTTGTTTGAGAATCTCTATCTTTTAAGGCTGTTACATCTTGTTTATTTCCTTGTGCATCTGTTGCTTCAGTAATTGCTGCTTCATTTCTTATTGTTAAACCAGAACCATTTTGAGCTACTACTCTTAATACAACTGTTATGCTTAATCTATCTAATCCTGATCCATCGTTTTTTGTATCTTTTGAGCTGTCATAGGCTTTTAATAATTTATTTGTTCCACCTAAAGCACTTGCAACATCTGCTGTTATACTTACTGTGTTTTCTCCGTTATATGAATCTGTTGCTAATTTTCCGTCTTTTTGGTCTATTGACCAAGATGAATTGCTATTTGATATCATTTTATATGTTGCGTCATCTACTTCTATTTCTCCTGCTGTACCATCAGAATCACATGTAATTAATGTTTTTCCATCTGCTGGTTGTTTTGGATATACAAATTGTAATCCTTTTGGAATATTATCTGTTATTTTGTTTACATATCCATCTTTTTCACCTTCGTTGTATACTGTAAATGTATATGTTACATAATTACCCGATTTAACTTGTATTGGTGTTTTGTCTTGTGTATAAGTTGCTGTTGTTTTTGTTTTATTTGCTAAATTTTGTGTATTTATTGTTGGGGCTGTTCTTCCAGCTTTTAATGTTCCATTTGAATATACATTTGATATATATTTTTGTAAAGCTAAGTCAAATGCTGCTGGTTTTACAACTACAACTTCAAAATCGTCATCATCTTCTTTTCCTGGGAAATAATCATTATTGTTTGTTCCATCATTATATACATCTTTTGAACTTTCTCCGTTTTTATTGTTTCCTCCATGATATCCTGTGTATTTAGTTCCTGTTGTATTTTGATTTGCTGATGGAGAATTTTGCGTGCTTGAATCTCTATCTGTTGTTATATCTCCTGCTTCTTCACTATGATATTTAGATATATAGGCAATATTTGTTAAGTATGTATTTGTATTTGATGATGGTTCTTGTGTTACTTCACATATCAAAGTTACACTATCAGAATCAAGTTTTTCACCACCATCATATGCCTTCAAATTATGTTTCCATATATTTGTAATTGTAACTATATTTGTGCTTTCATCATAATGACACGAATAGTTATTCTTTCCATAGTCAATTCTTAAAAATTTAAGCCCTTGTGGCAATTTATCTACAATTTCTGCTGCATACCCATTGACATCACCTTCGTTATATACACCTATTGTATATGTTATAATATCGCCCTTTTCCACAACTACTGGATCTTTTCTGTGATAGTATGTTGCTGTTCCTGTAGTTTTAATACTATTTGTTGAATATCCTACTACTGCTCTAAGTGCTGTTTTTCCATCTTCATTAATTATTTTTTTTGTATTATTTGTATCTGCTGAATCTTTTTTCCTTAGAAGAGAGATTGTTTTTCTTAATGCCAAGTCAAATTCTCTTGTTATTGGCGAATTTACTTCAAGTTCAATTGGTTCTGTTCCGGGTTCAACTTTAACTACTGGTTGTTCTTCTTTTCCTTTGTTAACCCATAATATTTTCTTGTTTAATACATAACTACCATCAAAACCAATTGCTATATTATTTTTTGTTATTTTGCTTTTTGCTACAGCCACATAAAATTCTTTTCCAACATAATTTTTTACTGTTTGATCAGGATTTTTTGTACCTTCGGCATTTGAAATATATGCTTTTGTTTGTGTATCCCCATTTACTGTTATTGTGTTATTTAAATTATATGTTGCATTTCTTACTGAATTTATTGTTATAGGTCCTACTACATAATATCCTGTTCCATCAACACTTTTTTCTTGTACATTTGGTACTGATGGCGTTATTGTTAAAGGACTTCCTGTTGTTTCTTGTGCCGAATTTTTGGCATAATTATCTGCTGCATCTATTAAATAACTACATAATATTGCTGCTTGTTCTTGTTTCCATTTACCTATTTCTGCACTTTTATTTTCTTCATCTGTAGGAACATTAAATATTTCATTTTCCATTGATTTCCATTGACTAGAATTTGTTTCTGTTGTTCCATTAGAACATAATAATGGCAAAAATTGATCTTTTACATTATATGTATTACTGTTATTTGAATTGTTATCTTTATAGTTTGTATAATACCAAATAGCTGCTTGCTGAGCAACTTCTACCATATCATCTGTTAATTCTATCTCATGATAATTACTATCTGTATCATAATAGAAATATCCCTTTAACGCTTGTTTAGATACTAATGATGAATAATCATAGCCATCTTGTGCTACATACCTGTATCCTGTTGTGTTGTTTTCCCCAAGTGGTTTATTATCGACCTCTCCATACACAATTCCAGCTTTTGCAAGCAAACTTCTTTTATTTTCTAAGTTTTTCTTTGCAACATCATCCGTTGATCCTTGAGCTGGTATATATACATTTTCTAATATCCATAAAATTTGTTTTAAATATTTACTATTAGCCACATTCTTATATGAAAGAAATGTTTCGTTTTTTAATGCATTTATATCTTCTTGAGAATCTAAATTATATGATCCATTATAAGTTGCTGCTGTCCCAACTGTTCCTGCCATCCATGTTTCACCAGCTGTTGCATTTAAACAATAATAATTCGTATTATTATTTGCATCCATAATTTGATATACTGGATGATGTGATTCTCCGTTATTTCCTGTTGTATTTAATGCATACCCATTTGTGTATTTCCCATTTACTTTTCTAAAATATGATAAAGTTAACTCCAACGTTTCACTTTGGACTTGAACTGCCAAACTAGAGGTCGTACCTATTGCTAATACCACCACTAACATTGCAATTAAAATTTTTGTAATACTTCTTTTCATTTTCATACAATACCTTCCTTATTACATAATTTTGCTATACTTTATTTTACTATCTTTATTTATTTTTTTCAATATGTAAATTCTAAATAATTTTTTCAAGTAAAATATAGCTTACGGACTGTCTTTCTCACAGAATTTTACATTTCCTTTACAATTATATTACATTTTCGTCACAAAATCAATGTTTTATGTAAAGAAATTTAATTTTCTTAAGGGATAAAAGTTCTTGTTATATTTTTGGTAATTTATTATATATTTATATAAAAATAATTTGGAGGAACAAAATGAATTTTAGATATAAATTTTTTATAACATTATTATTATATATATTTATTTTTCCATCAAATTCTTTTGCTGATGATTTTATAGAAGAAACCTCTTCTCCTTTATCAACTACTATTTCAGTTTCAAATTCTAAAGACACTCCCTCTTTAAATGCAAGGTATGCTGTAATTTATGATAGAGCCTCTAAAACAGTTTTATACGGAAAAAACGAAAATGAAAAATGCAAGATGGCATCTACCACAAAAATTTTAACAGCAATTGTTGTTTTAGAAAATGTTTCTGACCTTTCTGCAAAGGCCACTATTTCTCCGAAATCTGCCCATACAGGTGGTTCTAGGCTTGGACTGTCTACAGGTGATATTATAACAATTCACGATTTACTTTACGGTCTACTTATGGTTTCTGGAAACGATGCTGCTGTTGCTCTTGCGGAATTTACTTCTGGAAGTGTTGAAGATTTTTCTAAGCTCATGAATGAAAAAGCATCAAGTTTAGGCTTAACTTCTAGTCATTTTGTAACTCCTCATGGTTTAGACCAAGATGAACATTACACTACAGCCTATGAACTAGCCAAAATTGCTGATTATGCACTATGTAATGAAACTTTTTCAAAAATTGTAAATACCTCTAGTTATACTGTTTTAATTGATGGCAATTCAAAAAACTTGCATAATACAAACGAACTTTTAGGCTCTTTAGATGGTGTCTATGGCATCAAAACAGGGTTTACAAATGGTGCCAATCGCTGTTTAGTTACTTCTTGTAAAAGAGGGAACTTAGATATTATTTCTGTAGTTTTAGGTTGTGACACAAAAAAGGATAGAACTTTGGATAGTATAAAACTTATTAACTATGCTTTCAATAATTTTACTCTTGTTAATGTTGATGAGATTATTAGAAAAGATTTCAATGACTGGTTAAATCAAAATTCCCGCAATATTAATATTGAAAAAGGTATTTATCAAGATTTGAATTTTTCTCTTGATGAATCTCAAATTCAGTTTAAAAATATTGCCGTGAATAATGATTTTGTAGATTCTGTAAATACAAATATTGAATTTTCAAATAGTTTTGATGCTCCTTTGCTTGAAAATTCTGTTGTTGGGAATCTGACTATAAATGTTAACGGGTTGGATTATTTTTCTGTTGATGTTTTAAATAAAACTTTAATTAAAAAGAAGAATATATTTAATTATTTAAATGCTTTTGCTAAAAACTATTTTACCTATTTTGATTTGTAATACAAAAAATCGATGTAATTTTTTACCAACAGGAAAAAATTAAAAAAATATTGTCTAAAAATGTTTTTTATGTTATATTTAAATTAAAGCAAAAAAGGAGTAAGTATATGAAAAAAATAACAAATTTAATTTTAATAATTACAATAATAGGAATAGCAATAGCACCAATAATATCAAACGCAAAAACATCAGACAAACCAAAAGAAAATTTTGCAAACGTAATATTTTTTGCATATTTTAAAGGAGACACAGAAGGAAAAGAAAAGCTAATAAAAAATGCAAACAATATAATTAAAATGTATGAAGGAACAGGAGAATTAACTGTAAAAGGATATCTAAATAAGGTATCATACAACAAATTTGATTTAAAAAATATATTTCCACAATATGATGGAAATAAAATAATTCCATTTGAATTACCATGTAGTAGTGAAGGGTTAGAAAAAAACAATTTAGACTATACAATAATACACAATTTAATTTCATCAATTCCTAACATAAAAGACAATTTAGACTATAATAATGACGGATACATAGACAATCTATCTGTAATATTAGAAGGGGGTTCTGATAACGCAGAATCAAATTCTACATTAGTAAGCCACAAAAGCGATTATGGATCTAATGAAACTTGGTCAGGCAAAAAAATAGGAACATATAACATGCTAAACACATATTCAATAAACAACAATGGAGCAGGAGTAATAACACACGAATTTTTACACTCATTAGGATATCCAGACCTATATACATCACAAGCAAGTTCATATCCAGTATATACATGGGATATAATGGGTAGTGTTAGTAAATATATGTCATATCCTTTAGCATATTTAAGAATGAAATATACCAATTGGTTGAATATAGATACAATAACAAAAAGTCAAACACTAACATTAGATTCACAAGACAAAGCAGAAGGAAACCAAGCATATATTTTAAAATCACCATTAAACGAATATGAATTATTTGTTGTCGAATTTAGAAAAAAATCCAAAGATATGGAACATTTAGATAGAACAATAGGAAAATCAGGAGTTATAGTATATAGAGTAAATACAACTGTAACAGGATTAAGTAACAATAGAGGACAGACAGGAATATACGTATTTAGAGAAGAATCAGGACAAACAGATGATAATACCTTAAGAAATGAAATATTTAATGCAGCATATTCAGAAGAAAGTGGAAAGACATCAATCGGCTCAAGTGATTTAAATGTAACAAAAGGAGCACTAACATTTAGTGATGGTACAAATTCAGGAATAGTTATAAAAAATATAAAATCAAACGGTGAAGACAGCATGAAATTAGATGTAATAATACCTGATGCAAAAGACTATGACACATGGAAAAATACCAATTATGATGATGCATTAAATAAAGATGAGTATATACTAAAAGACGCAAATATAATATCATACAAAAATAAAGCTTATACTGTAACTGTGGGAAATGGAAAAATATATACAAATATATATGATGGAACACAATGGAAAAATATCAATACATCAAATATGGAAAAAAATACATTAGGAAATTCATTATTAAACCTTAATGATGAATTATATTTACTAAATTCTTCAAACGAAAATATAAATTTATATAAATACAATAATGGATGGACTAAAATAACATCAATAAATGATACAAATGGAACATTTTCATATAAAGTCCATAATGGAAAACTATATGTAGCAAAAACAGATACTAAAAGTGTTAAAGCCACATTATACGAATATAAATATAATAAATTTGAAGAGATAGGAACATATTATGAAGGTAATTCAAAGCAACTAGTAGGAATTCCTAAAATAGAAGTAATAAATGATAAAATATATGCAATATGTAGAGAAGGCGCAGGTAATATTAAAATATATAAATCAGAAAATGGTATATTTAAAGAAATACCAAATGATATTAATTCTAATCAATTTGATGTAGTTTCACATAATAATAAACTTTATTTTGCATTAGGAAGTGCACGCATTGATGAAAAAATGAAGATGGTAATATATGACGGAAAAAATTTTGAAACTATCAATACTGATTTAATATTTGGAGATCCTAAGATGACAGTGTCACAAGGAAATTTATATATGTTAGTAACAGATATAACAGGTAGTGGTAAAGCTAAGATATATGCATATAACGAAAATAGTAAAAAATTTGAGCAAGAAGGGATTGATGTAGATAACGCAGCAAATCCAGGAAGCCTAAGTTTAATATCAATTGATAACAAAATATATGTATTATTAAAAAGAACAACTGATCAATCAATTGTAGTAAAAGAAAAAGAAACAGTTAATAGTCTACAATCAATTAGTATAATTCCACCTAAAAAGACAACATACATAGTTGGTGAAAAACTAGATGTAACGGGACTTAAAGTAACAGCAAACTACGTTAAAGAACATAAAGAAGTAGATAATTATAAAATAGATGGATTTTCAACATTAAAATCAGGGGAATATCTTGCAACTATTATGTATGAAGGAAAAAGTAATACATTTGCATATACTGTAGTTGAAGAAATAAAAAATTATAAAACCTTGACTGAGTATTTAAACCAAGCAGGTTATAAAACATCAGGTAAATTTGTTAGTGGATTTACCTTAGGAGAAAAAATTGAAAATATAAAATTGAAATTAGAAAATAAAGAAGTCAATATCAGCAATAATGCTATTATTGCGACTGGAATGGAATTTTCATATAATGGAGATCAATATAAAGCAGTAGTTTATGGAGATATAAATGGAGACGGAATAATAAATTCTGCAGACCTTTTATGTATGAGACAACATCTAATAAAAATGAAAACACTTGAAGATGAATATAAGCAGGCTGCAATGTTAGTTAATAATGATACAATAAATTCTGCGGACTTATTAAAACTAAGACAACATTTATTAAAGATAAATAGTATAGAAAAATAAGGAGGATATATGAAAAAAAGATATATAATTATAATATTTTTAATACTAATGTTAATTTTTTCACAAAATTCATTAGCAGCTAATGAAGCAACAATTAATGCACCATCAACTGTTGAAACTGATTCAACAGTTACAATAAATGTTACAATTTCTAATGTGGCTGCATGGAATATAACAATTACAGCTTCTGGTGCTACAGATGGGTGTATAAAAAGATTTGCAGATGCTACTGAAGATGCATTAAATACAACAAAAACATTTAGCATTTCTTTCAAAAGCAAAGGAACAGGAAGTATTGATGTTGTGGTTAATGGAGATGTAACTAGTCAAGATGGTAAAAATAAAAATGTTTCAGCATCTAAAAGAATTGCTGTTACAGCAAAACAAACAGAAACAGAAACAAAACCAAGTACATCAACAGGAAGTTCTTCAAGTCAACAACAAGCACCAAGCACATCAACAGGAAACTCTTCAAGTCAACAACAAGCACCAAGCACATCAACAGGAAGTTCTTCAAATCAACAACAAGCACCAAGCACATCTACAGGAAGTTCTTCAAATCAACAACAAGCATCAAGCACATCAACAGGAAGTTCTTCAAATCAACAACAAGTGCCAAACACATCAACAAAGGATGCTTCAAAAGATCAACAAAAGCAAAGTACGACAACAGAGAATACTTCAAATGAACAACAGAAAAATGAAAATACAATAGAAAATTCATATGAACAGCAGCCAACAGTAGAGGGTATGGAAGAAAACCAAAATCAAATATTTGACGAAGAGATGAAAGAAGAAATAAAAGAAAAATTAAGTGATGATGAAGTTGTTTCTAAAAATGTCAATACAAAATATGTGATAGGATTCATTATAATTTTAATAGTAATTGCATTAGTTGTAGTGATAGTTTTAAAAAGAAACAATTTTAGCAAAGAAAAAAGCGAATAGGATTATTCCAGACATCATAAAAATTTCTGAGTTTGACAGTGAAAAATGAAAATACGCACCTGTAACCTAGTTATATCAACTGGTTTAGGTGCGTAAATTATAAGATATCAAAAAATAGTATAAAAAGAGGATAACTAAATATATTGCCAAATATTACCATATTTTGAATGACGAAAATGATTATTTTAAAATTTACTCTTTTTTTCTTTTTTTCTTTTTTAACAAAATGGGTATGTCAATCATTTTTGAAAATGTCTTAAAATTTTTTATTTATTAGCACTAAATTTTTTTACATTTAGTGCTAATATTT